>NZ_CP013372.1:1556192-1867431 GCF_001522585.2 Burkholderia sp. NRF60-BP8 | reverse complement strand
CGCACGCTGCACCTAGAGGTCGACGACCTGTTCCCGATCGCGGAAGTGCTGCAGTACCTCGGCTTCGCGGACGTGCGCGAAGGCGACGTGTTCCTGACGCCGCCTGCGCGCGTGTTCGCGGAATTCGGCACGCAGGAGCGCAAGCTGATGTTCGCGGATCACCTGCTGAAGCACGTGCCGCTCGCCGCGCGGATCAGGAAGGTGCTAAACGAGCGTCCGGGCCACCGCGCGCCGCGCGTGCGCTTCGAGCAGGAACTGGAGGATTTTCTGTCCGACGAAGCGGCCGAGGAAACGCTCGACGCGGTGATCGACTGGGGGCGGTACGGCGAGGTCTTCTCGTACAACGACAAGACGGAAGTGTTCAGTCTGGAGGACGTCGAGAGTTGAGCGCCGCGCCCGAATGGCGAGCGCGTGTCATTCGGGCAAATCGCGCTGGGTGGTATCCCATTCGATCCCGCCCGCGTTGAGCTGCTCGATCTTCTCCATCCGCTGCCGCGCCAGTTCCGGCAGCCGGTTCGTCACGCCGATCACCAGCGCTTCGGCGAGCGCCAGCGCCGGCACGTTGGTCTGCAGCATCGCGAAAGGGCGCCCCTGGATCCGCAGCACGATCTCCGCGAATTCGCCGATCGGCGAGCGCCATTCGTCGGTGATCAGCAGGATCCGCGCGCCGAGCCGGTGCGCGGCCTGCGCGAAGCGGATGCTGTCCTTCTGGTAGCGGCGAAAGTCGAAGATCACGAGCAGGTCGTTGCGCCCCATGTCGGCCAGCGCGACGGACGCGAGATTCACGTTCGGCTCGACGTACTGCACGTGCGGCCGCGCATACGCCAGCGTGAACGAGAACAACGACGCGAGCGGCGCCGTATAGCGCCCGCCGCCGCAGAAGATGCGTACGTCCGGATCGGCCAGCACCGCCACCGCTGCGTCGAACGCGGCCGCGTCGAGCCCTTCGATCGTGGTCGCGAGCGATTCGGACAGCCGCTGGAAAATCGCCGCGTGGCTGTCGCGCATGCCCGTTTCCGAATGAAAGGCATCCATGCGCGCGAGCGGCGAATTCATCGCGGTGTCTATTTCGTCGTGCAGCGCCTGCTGGAACGACGAGTAGTTCGGAAAGCCGATCCGGACGACGAAGCGGAACACGGTCGGGTCGCTGACTTCCGCCTGCTTCGCGAACTGCGCGATGGGACCCAGCCCGAGACTGGGATAGCGATCCAGCAATGCCTGCGCGACCTTTTGTTCCGACGGCGTGAAGCTATCCATCTGGGATAACAGCAACGCCCTGATGCTCGTCCCCATCGGCACTCCGGCTCTCTATCTGAATTGAACGATCGAACGGCAGACGTGCGTCTGCCGGTAACTGCACGCATGTTAGCCGATCGACGTGCGGCAGGCCGCGTACGGTTCGAAATTAGAGGGACGTATCGCTCGACCCACGGATACGTTCATATGTGTAATAAATCGAACATGCTTCAACAAAGATAGTCCCGCATGCCCGCTTTTAATTCAGTGATTACCCTAGTTTTTGACGCAAAAAAGCGGGTGTTATGATCGCGGCCTTGTGGAAATGTACCGTTTATTACACGTCGAACGGGCGGCGTCGATACGCGGCGGTGCGGCCGCGCATCCCGGCATGCGCCGGTTTATTCGTCTGGAGGATTCCGTCATGAGGCGGCTCGTAGTACTCACCCTGTTGTCCGCGATGAGCGTGTGCGCGTTCGCGGCGTCGGATCCGGCGGTCGAAGCGAAGAACGGCATGGTCGTGTCGTCGCAGCACTTCGCGTCGCAGATCGGCGTCGACATCCTGAAGGCTGGCGGCAACGCGGTGGACGCGGCGGTGGCCGTCGGCTATGCGCAGGCCGTGACCAACCCGTGCTGCGGCAACATCGGCGGCGGCGGCTTCATGACGCTCCACCTGGCCGACGGTCGCGACCGCTTCATCAATTTCCGCGAGACCGCGCCGGCCGCGGCGTCCGCGAACATGTATCTCGATGCGGCCGGCAACGTCATCCCGGACCAGAGCCTGTACGGCTATCGCGCGGTCGGCGTGCCGGGCACGGTGGCCGGGCTCGATCTCGCGCAGCGCAAGTACGGGAAACTGACGCGCAAACAGGTGATGGCGCCGGCGATCCGGCTCGCGCGCGACGGCTTCGTGCTGACGCGCGGCGATACCGACATCCTCGACACGACGGTCGAGCGCTTCAGGAAGGACCCGGAAGCCGCGCGCATCTTCCTGCGCCCGAACGGCACGGCGTTGCAGCCGGGCGATCGTCTGGTGCAGAAGGATCTGGCGCGCACGCTCGAGCGCATCGCGGAGGAGGGGCCGGACGCGTTCTATCACGGCGAGATTCCGAAGATCGTGGAAGCGGCGGCCAGGCGCGGCGGCGGCGTGATCGCGGCGGCCGATTTCGCGTCCTATCGCGCGCAGGACATGGCGCCGCTGACGTGCACGTATCGCGGCTACGAGTTCGTGTCGGCGCCGCCGCCGAGTTCGGGCGGCGCGACGATGTGCGAGACGCTGAACATCCTCGAAGGGTATGACCTGCGCAAGCTCGGCTACCACTCGGCCGCGGCGGTCCACTATATGACCGAAGCAATGCGCCATGCGTACGAAGACCGCAACACGCTGCTCGGCGATCCGGACTTCATCGACAACCCGGTCGCGAAGCTGACGAGCAAGGAATACGCGGCGCAGATCCGCAAGAGCATCCATGCCGACACGGCGACGCCGTCGGTCGACGTGCAGCCCGGCGTCGGCGTGCACGAGAAGCCGGAAACGACGCATTACTCGATCGTCGACCACGACGGCAATGCGGTGTCGACGACCTATACGGTCAACGGCCGCTTCGGCGCCGTGGTCATCGCGCCGGGCACGGGCTTCTTCCTGAACGACGAGATGGACGACTTCACAGTGAAGGTCGGCGCGCAGAACCTGTTCGGCCTCGTGCAGGGCACGCGCAACTCGATCGCGCCGGGCAAGCGTCCGCTGTCGTCGATGGCGCCGACCATCGTGAAGAAGGACGGCAAGGTGTTCATGGTGGTCGGTTCGCCGGGCGGCTCGCGCATCATCACGATCACGCTGCAGACCGTGCTGAACGTGATCGACTACGGGATGACGCCGCAGGACGCGGTCGCCGCGCCGCGCATCCATCATCAGTGGCTGCCCGACGCGGTCTATTACGAAACCTACGGCCTGTCGCCCGACACGCTCGCGATCCTTCGCAACATGGGCTACAAGATGGTCGAGCAGACGCCGTGGGGCGCCGCCGAGCTGATCATGGTCGGCCTGCCGGGCACCGAAGCCGCGAGCCGCCAGAGTTCCGGGAACGATTCGTCCGTGTCCGGCAACGTGCGTGTCGGCTTCATCTACGGCTACAACGATCCGCGCCGTCCGGCGGGCTCCGCGATCGGCTATTGACCCGGTCGTTTCATGCCGGACCGCTGCCGCCGGCGTTCGCGTTGCTGCGAATGCCGGTGCGGCGGCAGCGCGTCCGATCGCGGACATCCGTGTCGGCCCGGGCGGCGCGCCCCGCGCGCCCCCTGGCACGGCACGCGCCTCCTTCTTCCGTCAACTCCATCGCCGTGCGGCGAATTCCATCATGAACAAACGAATGTCTGCGGCAGGCTGGATCCTGCTCGCGATGGCAGCCGGCATCCTGATCGGCTACCTGATCTACACGCAGCTTCCGGACAAGCAGTCGGCCGCCGAAATCGCCGGCTACATCTCGCTCGTGTCCGACGTGTTCCTGCGGCTGATCAAGATGGTCATCGGCCCGCTGGTGTTCTCGACGCTGGTGGTCGGCATCGCGCACATGGGCGATGCGTCGTCGGTCGGGCGCGTGTTCGTGAAGGCGCTCGGCTGGTTCGTCACCGCGTCGCTGGTCTCGCTGCTGCTGGGCCTGCTGATGGCGAACCTGCTGCGGCCCGGCGAGAACCTCGGCCTGCCGCTGCCGGACATCGGCGCGTCCGCGCATCTCGCGACGTCCAAGTTCACGCTGAAGGATTTCGTCGGGCACATGGTGCCGAAGTCGATCGCCGAGGCGATGGCGAACAACGAGATCCTGCAGATCGTCGTGTTCTCGATGTTCTTCGGCGTCGCGCTCGCCGCGCTCGGCGAGCGCGGCAAGATCCTCGTCGCCGCGATCGACCAGCTCGCGCACGTGATGCTGAAGATCACCGGCTACGTGATGAAGCTCGCGCCGCTCGCGGTGATGGCCGCGATGGCGTCGACCGTCGCGGTCAACGGGTTGTCGATCCTGCTGAAGTTCGCGGTGTTCATGGGCGACTTCTACGTGAGCCTCGTGCTGCTGTGGGCCACGCTCGTCGCGGCCGGGCTGCTGTTCCTCGGCCGCCGTGTGTTCAAGCTGCTCGTGCTGATCAAGGAAGCGTTCATGCTGTCGTTCGCGACGGCCAGCTCCGAAGCCGCGTATCCGAAGATCCTCGACGCACTCGACCGCTTCGGCGTGCGCCGCAAGATCTCCAGCTTCGTGATGCCGATGGGCTATTCGTTCAACCTCGACGGGTCGATGATGTACTGCACGTTCGCGTCGCTGTTCATCGCGCAGGCATACGACATCCACCTGTCGTTCGGCACGCAGGTCACGATGCTGCTGATCCTGATGCTGACGTCGAAGGGGATGGCCGGCGTGCCGCGCGCATCGCTCGTCGTGATCGCGGCGACGCTGCACCAGTTCAACATCCCGGAGGCCGGGCTGCTGCTGATTCTCGGCGTCGACACGTTCCTCGACATGGGCCGCTCGGCCACCAATGCGGTGGGCAACTCGATCGCCAGCGCAGTGGTCGCGAAGTGGGAAGGCGAGTTGATGTCGGAATCCAAAGCGAATGCGCATGCCGCGCATCTCGACGCGGAGCTCGAACGGCAGAACGATGCGCCGGCCTATGGCGCCGGTCAGACCACGTCGACCTGACGGTCAGGCCGCCAGGGCGTCGTCGATGCACGCCGCGAGCACCATCGCGGCGGCGTTGCCCGGCGTCGAGCCGAGCAGTTGCGGCGCATAGACGCTGTCACCGATCTCGATCGATCGCCCCGACAGCGCGCACACGCCGCGCTTGCGCGTCGTGAACAGGCGCCACTTCTGGTAGCCGTAGTGCCCGGTGCACGCGTCGCACCACGAGATCATCACGGTGTCGGCCGTGGGCCGTTCCAGCACGCTGATGGTCGGCTTGCTCGTCGCGTCCCACGCCGGCAGCCGGTCGCGCGTGACGCTGCGCCGCCGCGGGCCGCCCCACGAGACGGACGGCATGTCGAAGCGGCCGATTGCGGCGACGGTCATGAGCCAGGGCGCTGCACGGTTGTTCATGTGTCTGTTCCTCGAAACGTTACGCGGTGCCGCGACGCGCGGCATCACGACAGGCGGATGCGCGGCTGCACCCAGCCGTTGATCCGTTCGGCGATCCACAGCAAGGTGGCCTTGGGGAAACCGTGCAGCGCCTGCTGGTGCCGCCGGTAGAGCATCAGGTGGCTGAACTGCGCGAAGCGCCCCTGGATGAAGCCGCCGCGGAAGAACCCGAACTGCCCGAGCGTGCCGAACGCGTCGTAATCGCTGATCGACACCAGCGCGCCGAAATCGCGGAACGCGAAAGGCGGAATCGGCGTGCCGTCGAGCCATGCGGGAAGGTGCTTCGCGAGATGCTCGGCCTGCTGCGTCGCGACCTGCGCGGTCGGCGGCAGCGGCCGTTCGTGGCCGTCGGGCAGCAGGCTCCCGCAATCGCCGATCGCGAACACGTGCTCGTCGCCGGTTGCCTGCAGCGTGGGGCCGACCACGATCTGGTTCGCGCGGTTCGTGTCGAGCCCGCCCAGCGCCTGCATGAAATCGGGCGCCTTCACGCCGGCCGCCCAGACCATCAGGTCCGCTTCGGCGAACGAACCGTCGCCGTAATGGAAGCCGTTCGCGTCGGCCGATGTGACGCGCGTCGACGTCAGTACGTGAAAGCCGATCTGTTCGAGCCGCCGCTGGGCCGACGCGGAAATCCGCGCCGGAAACGCGTTGAGGATGCGTGGGCCGCTTTCGAGCAGCGTGAGCTGCAGCCGCTCGCGCACCGTTTCGTCACCGTACGCCTGCGCCACTTCCAGCAACCGGCTCAACTCCGCCGCGAGCTCCACGCCCGTCGCGCCCGCGCCGACGATCGCGACGCGAAACGGCTCGTCGCGCGCGATGCTGCGGAACACGCGCATCCGCAACGCTTCGTTGAAGGTTTCCGCTTGCTGCTGGCTGTCGATGAAGTAGCAGTGCTCGCGTACGCCGGGCACGCCGAAATCGTTGGCCTGGCTGCCGAGCGCGAGGATCAGCACGTCGTATTCGAGTTCGCGTGCGTCGATCACCACGTCGCCATCCTGCGAGCGGATCTCGCCGAGCTGCACGCGGCGGCGTGCGCGATCGAGCCCCTTCAGTTCGCCGGGCTGGTACGCGTAGCCGTGATCGCGGGCGTGGGCGAGGAAGATCACCTGTTGCTGCTGGACGTCGCGCGTGCCGGCCGCGATCGTGTGCAGCATCGGCTTCCAGATGTGCGTCGGACTGCGGTCGACGACCGTGATCTGCGCCCGCCCGGATCGGCCGAGACGCTCGCCCAGACGGGTCGCGAGCTGCAGTCCGGCGATCCCGCCGCCGACGATGACGATGCGTGTAGGGGTTGTCATGTATAAATCATCACGTGATGAATAAGGTATGATCCTAGCGCTTCCCGGCTCGGCGTGTCAACGCAGCGGGGCAGGCCGCCCGCTTCCGGTACGCGAAGCCGGGTACCGGGCACGGGCATTCGAATCGTTCAAGGAGCAGGAAAAACGTGGCAGAAGTCACTGAGCGCGCGCCGTCGAAGCGGCGTACGCGCGGACGGCCGCTGGCGGACGCGTCCGTCGGTCCGGACGTGATATTGCGGGCCGCGCGCCGCACGTTCGCGAAGCGCGGCTACGACGCGACGAGCGTGCGCGAAGTCGCGCGCGAGCTGGGCATCGATGCGGCGCTGATCGCCCATCACTTCGGTACGAAGGAAACGTTGTGGCTGGCGGTCGTCGAGCAGATCGCCGAGTTGGCCGAACCGATGTTCGACGCGCTGCGCGCGTTGCGCACGTCGTCGCTGCCGCATCGCGATCGCGTGCGGCGCGCGCTCGAGCTGTGCGTCGATCACGAGTTCGCGGAGCCGGATATCGCCATGTTCTTCTCGACGGCGGCGACCGAGGAGGGCGGGCGGCTCGACCGGCTGCAGGAGCGGATCGTGCGCCCGTATCACGACGCGATGTTGCCGCTCTTGGCGGACGCGGTCGAGGCCGGCGCGATCCGTCCGGTCGATCCGAACGTGCTGTTCTTCATGATCGCGAGCGCCGTGGGCACGACGGTGTCGTACAGCCACATGATGCTGGAGTTCACGTCGCTGCCGACGCGGCCGGAAGCATTCCGGCAGGCCGTGCTCGGCGTCGCGCTCAACTTCCTCGGCGACTGAACGCCGCGCGCGATGCGCGCGGTCACGTCGCGGCAACCAGCCCCAGTTCGCGCACCGCGTCGCGCGCGCTCTCGCGCAGCGCATCGACGAGCGGCGACGGTGTACGGTACGCGAGCGCCAGTTCGTACGCGAGCGGGCTGCCCGCATCCTTCAGTTCGCAGAACGTAATGCCTTGCGGCTGCATCGGCACGAACAGGCGCGGCATCAGCGCGATGCCGATGCCGCCCGCGACGAGCCCGGCCGTCGTCTGCATCTGGCGCGGTTGCTGGACCACGCGCGGCGCGAAGCCCGCCTGCGCGCATGCCGTCACGATCAGCGCATGCATGCCGGGCCCGTGATGCGCGGCAAACATGACCCACGGTTCGTCTGCCAGTTCGGCCAGCGCGATGCGGCGGCGGCGCGCGAGCCGATGGCCGTCGGGCAGCGCGGCCACCATCCGGTCGCGCAGCAGCGGTTCGACACGCACGTCGCCGGCGTCGGCCACCGGCAGCACGACGAGGCCGACGTCCGTGCGATCGTGACGCAGCGCCAGCACCTGCTCGGCCGTCGTGCCTTCCTCGAGCTGGAAATCGACGCCCGGATGCCGTTCCTGGAACGCGCGCAGGATCAGCGGCAACAGCGCATTGACCGTGCTGTCGACGAAGCGCAGCCGCAGCGTGCCGCCGAGGCCGGCGCCCGCGCGGCGCGCCGCGGCCACCGCGCGCTCGGCCTGTTCGAGCGCGCGCCGCGCTTCGAGCAGGAATGCTTCGCCGGCCGGCGTGAGCCGCGAGCCGCGCGTGTCGCGGTCGAGCAACGCGACGCCCAGTTCGTCCTCGAGCTTGCGGATCGCCGCGCTGAGCGGCGGCTGGGCCATGTGCAGCCGCTCGGCAGCGCGCCGGAAGCTGAGCGTTTCGGCGACCGCGATGAATTGCCGGAACTGGCGCAGATCGATCATGGCGATACCTTCTGCGTATCAATATGTCATCGAATTCGTATTTTACCTATCGCCTTCCGTTGCCCACACTGCAAACGTCACCAATCGTCAACACCGAGGAAAGGAGGGCAGGTCATGACGGGCAACGAACGACAACGCACGGCGATCGTCACGGGCGGATCGAGCGGGATCGGCTTCGCGATCGCGCGCCGGCTGGTGCAGGACGGGTATCGCGTCGCGATCGTCGGGCGCGAAGCGGCGCGGCTGAAGGCGGCCGTCGAGCGTCTGGGCGGCGCGGCGATCGGGCAGGCCGGCGACCTCGGCGTGCGGCGCGACGCGCAAGCGGTCGTCGCCGCGATCGTCGCGCGATGGCCGCGCATCGACGTGCTGGTCAACAACGCGGGGCTGACCGGGCGCGTCGGCGCGGATACCGAAGCGGCGGAGGCCGAGGCCGTATGGGACGCGGTGCTCCATGCGAACCTGAAAAGCCTGTTTTTGACGACGATGGCCGTGCTGCCGCACCTGGCCGACCATGCCGCGCGCATCGTCAACATCGGTTCGATCGCGGCGCGCGCCGGCAGCCTGCTGCCGGGCGGCCTCGCGTATGCGGCCGCGAAGGCCGGCGTCGAAGGCTTCACCGTCGCGCTGGCGCGCGAACTCGGGCCGCGCGGGGCGACGGTCAATACGGTCGCGCCCGGCTATGTCGCCGATACGCGTTTTTTCGGCGACAGCGGGGTCGCGCCGGCCGTCGCGGCGACGATCCGCGAGCAGACGCCGGTCGGCCGCGCCGGGCAGCCGGACGACATCGCCGATGCGGTCGCCTGGCTCGCCGGGCCGCGCGCGTCGTTCGTCACGGGCGCGACGATCGCGGTGAACGGCGGCTGGCGTGTCGGGTGATGCAGGACGCGCGCGGCCCGCGCGTCATTCGGAATCGGTCGGCGGCTTGTCGCCGAGCCAGCGTCGCGCGCCGGGCCCGTTGCGGCCCGCGCGGTCGTCCGGGTTGGTCAGCTTGCAGCGTTTCAGCGACAGGCAGCCGCAGCCGATGCATTCGTCGAGATTGATGTAGAGCCGCTGCAGCTCCTCGATCCGGCTCGCGACGCGCTGCTTCCAGCCGCGCGACAGCCGCTGCCAGTCCTTGTTGCTCGGCGCGGTGTCCTCGGGCAGGCTGACGAGCTGTTCGGCGATTTCGTCGAGCGAATAGCCGATCTTCTGCGCGAACACGATGAACGCGATCAGCCGCAGCACCGCACGCGAATAGTGGCGATGACTCGAGCCGTTGCGGTGCGACTTGATCAACCCGCGCATCTCGTAGAAGCGCAGCGTCGACGCCGGCACGCCGCTGCGCGCGGCCACTTCGCGGATCGACATCAGCGGCCACTGCGGGGTTTCCTGGATACCCATGACACCCTCCGGGAAAGCTTGACTTGAAGTTAACTTGAACTTTTATGCTACGCGGCAGTTTAACCCGTCGCGAGGCATCATGTTCTCCTTTTCCCTACGCAGGACGTCGCCTTTGGGCGCCGCCTGTGCCCTGTTGCTGGTGTTGTCGGGTTGTCACGACGGCAAAGGCGCATCGTCGGCCCATCCTCTTCCCGAAGTCGGCGTCGCCACCGTCGCGCCGCATACCGTTCGCCTCGCGGACGAATTCAACGGACGCGTCGAAGCGGTCGACGCGGTCGAGCTGCGGCCGCGCGTGAGCGGCTATCTGCAGCGTGTCGCGTACAAGGAGGGCGACGTGGTCGCGCAGGGTGCGCTGCTGTTCGAGATCGATCCGCGCCCGTACCGGATCGCGCTCGACCGTGCGCATGCGCAGCAACAGCGCGCCCGTGCGGCCGCGAGCCTCGCGAACGTGCAACTCAAGCGCGTGCAGACGCTGATCGATGCGCACGCGACGTCGCAGGAAGAACTCGACAACGCGCGCGCGACTGCCGAGCAGGCACGCGCCGATCTGCAGGCGGCCGATGCGGCCGTTGCCGACGCGAAGCTCAATCTCGGTTTCACCGAAGTGCGCGCGCCGATCGCGGGCCGCGTCGGCCGCGCGGTCGCGACCGTCGGCAATCTCGCGCGTGCGGACGACACGCTGCTGACGACCGTCGTGTCGCAGGATCCGGTCTACGTGTATTTCGATTGCGACGAGCAGAGCTATCTGCGCTACAACGCGCGGCGCGCCGACCCGAAACATCGCGCGATCGGCGCCGATCCGGTGCGCATCGGCCTCGCGAACGAGACGGGCTTCCCGCATGCGGGCACCGTCGATTTCCTCGACAACCGGCTCGATCCGCAGACCGGCACGATCCGCGCACGCGTGCGGCTGCCGAATGCGGACCATGCGTTTACGCCGGGCCTGTATGCGCGCGTGCAGCTCGTCAGCGGCCGCGACCAGAGCGCATTGCTGGTCGACGACAAGGCCGTGCTGACCGACCAGGACCGCAAGTACGTGTACGTGATCGGCGCGGGCGACAAGGCGCTGCGCCGCGACGTGACGATCGGCCGCGAACTCGACGGCGAGCGGATCGTCGAGAAGGGGCTGCAGGCGGGCGACCGCGTGGTCGTCGACGGCGTGCAGCGCATCTACTATCCGGGCGCGCAGGTGAAGCCGAAGGCGCTGCCCGCGCGCGCCGATGCGGGCAGCGCGACGCAGGCGGTCGCCGATGCCGGCGCGCCTGCCGCGCAATGACGGGAGCGATACGATGGATTTCTCCCGATTCTTCATCGACCGGCCGATCTTCGCGGTCGTGCTGTCGATCGTCATCTTCGCGATCGGTCTGATCTCGATTCCGATGCTGCCGGCCGGCGAATATCCGGAAGTCGTGCCGCCGAGCGTCGTCGTGCGTGCGACGTACCCGGGCGCGAACCCGAAGGAGATCGCCGAGTCGGTGGCCGAGCCGCTGGAAGAGGCGATCAACGGCGTCGAAGGCATCATGTACATGAAGTCGGTCGCCGGTTCGGATGGCAGCCTGCAGGTCGTCGTCACGTTCCTGCAGGGCGTCGACCCCGACACGGCCGCCGTGCGCGTGCAGAACCGCGTGAGCCAGGCGCTGTCGCGCCTGCCCGACGAGGTGCGCCAGTACGGCGTGACCACGCAGAAGCAGTCGCCGACGCCGCTGATGTACGTGAGCCTCTATTCGCCGGACAACAGCCGCGATTCGCTGTACCTGCGCAACTACCTGACGCTGCACGTGAAGGACGAACTGTCGCGGCTCACCGGCATCGGCGACGTCGGCGTGTACGGCTCCGGCGATTACGCGATGCGGCTGTGGCTCGACCCGAACCGGCTCGCGTCGCGCGGCTTGACCGCGAGCGACGTGATCGCGGCCGTGCGCGAGCAGAACGTGCAGGTGTCGGCCGGTCAGCTCGGCGCGGAGCCGTCGCCGAAGCAAAACGACTTCCTCGTGTCGATCAACGTGCGCGGCCGCCTGCGCACGGTGCAGGAATTCGGCGACATCGTGCTGCGCAACGGCGACGACGGCCAGGTCGTGAAGCTGTCCGACGTCGCCCGCATCGAGCTCGGCGCGGGCGACTACACGCTGCGTTCGTATTTCAACGACAGGCATTCCGCCGTGGTCGGCATCTTCCTGTCGCCGGGCGCGAACGCGCTCGACGTCGCGAAGGCCGTGTATGCGAAGCTCGACGAGCTGTCGAAGCGCTTTCCGCCCGGTGTCGCATACCGCCCCGTGTGGGACCCGACGGTATTCGTGCGCGAATCGATCCGCGCGGTGCAGCACACGCTGATCGAGGCCGTCGTGCTGGTCGTGCTCGTCGTGATCCTGTTCCTGCAAACGTGGCGCGCGTCGATCATTCCGCTCGTCGCGGTGCCGGTGTCGGTGGTCGGCACGTTCGCATGGCTCTATCTGCTCGGCTACTCGATCAACACGCTGACGCTGTTCGGGCTCGTGCTCGCGATCGGCATCGTCGTCGACGATGCGATCGTCGTCGTCGAGAACGTCGAGCGCAACATCGCGCAGGGGCTGAGCCCGCGCGACGCCGCACACCAGGCGATGCGCGAGGTGTCGGGGCCGATCGTCGCGATCGCGCTCGTGCTGTGCGCGGTGTTCGTGCCGATGGCTTTCATGTCGGGCGTGACCGGCCAGTTCTACAAGCAGTTCGCGGTGACGATCGCGATCTCGACGGTGATCTCCGCGATCAACTCGTTGACGCTGTCGCCCGCGCTCGCCGCGAAGCTGCTGCGTCCGCACGGCGCGCCGAAGGATGCGCTGACGCGTGCGCTCGATCGCGCATTCGGCTGGCTGTTCCGTCCGTTCAACCGGTTCTTCGAACGCAGCTCCGATCGTTACCACGGCGTCGTCGGCCGCATGCTGAAGCGGCGCGGCGGGGTGTTCGCGGTCTATGCGGCGCTGCTCGCGGCGACCGCGCTGCTGTTCGACGCGGTGCCGGGCGGCTTCATCCCGGTGCAGGACAAGCTGTACCTGTTCGCGGGCGCGAAGCTGCCGGAAGGCGCGTCGCTCGCGCGCACCAGCGCGGTGACCGAGCAGATGACGAAGATCGCGCTCGGCACCGACGGCGTCGAGATGGTGCCGGCGTTCGCCGGGCTGAACGCGTTGCAGGGCGTGAACACGCCGAACATCACGAACTCGTACGTGATCCTGAAGCCGTTCGACCGGCGTCATCGCAGCGCCGCGCAGATCAACGCGGACCTGAACGCGCGCTTCGCGGCGATCGGCGGCGGCATCACCTATGCGCTGATGCCGCCGCCGATCCAGGGTCTCGGCAACGGCTCCGGCTATTCGCTGTACCTGGAGGATCGCGGCGGGCTCGGCTACGGCGAATTGCAGAAGGCGCTCGGCGCGTTTCAGGCCGCGGTCGCGAAGACGCCGGGGATGAGCTATCCCGTCAGCTCGTACCAGGCGAACATCCCGCAGCTCGAGGTGAAGGTCGACCGGCTCAAGGCGAAGGCGCAGGGCGTCGCGCTGACCGATCTGTTCAATACGTTGCAGGTCTATCTCGGCTCGATGTACGTGAACGACTTCAACGTGTTCGGCCGCGTGTATCGCGTGATGGCGCAAGCGGATGCCGGTCACCGGCAGACGGCCGCCGACATCGCGAACCTGCGCACGCGCAACGCGAAGGGCGAGATGGTGCCGATCGGCTCGATGGTGACGGTCGGGCCCGCGTACGGCCCCGACCCGGTCGTCCGCTACAACGGTTATCCGGCCGCCGATCTGATCGGCGACGCCGATCCGAAGACGATGTCGTCGTCGCAGGCGATCGCGAAGCTGCAGCAGATCGCGAAGGACGTGCTGCCGCCGGGCATCACGCTCGAATGGACCGACCTCAGCTACCAGCAGGTCACGCAGCGCAACGCGGCGATCGTCGTCTTTCCGCTGGCCGTGATGCTGGTGTTCCTGGTGCTCGCGTCGCTGTACGAGAGCTGGACGCTGCCGCTCGCGGTGATCCTGATCGTGCCCGTGTGCATGTGCGCGGCGCTGTTCGGCGTGTGGCTGTCCGGCGGCGACAACAACGTGTTCGTGCAGGTCGGCCTGGTCGTGCTGATGGGGCTGGCGTGCAAGAACGCGATCCTGATCGTCGAATTCGCGCGCGAGCTCGAGATCCAGGGTAAGGGCGCGGTCGAAGCGGCGCTCGAAGCGTGCAGGCTGCGGCTGCGTCCGATCGTGATGACGTCGGTCGCGTTCATCGCGGGCTCGGTGCCGCTGCTGATCGGCAGCGGCGCGGGCAGCGAAGTGCGGGCGGCCACCGGCGTCACCGTGTTCGCCGGGATGCTCGGTGTCACGCTGTTCGGGCTGTTCCTGACGCCCGTGTTCTATGTGGCGATCCGCAAGCTCGCGGGCGGCACGCCGGCCGTCTGGCGCGAACAGCACGGCACCCTCGAAGGAGAAAGCCGATGAGCGCCGCTTTCCGTCTTTCCGCGCTGGCGATGTCGGTGACGCTCGCCGCGTGCGCGGTCGGCCCCGATTTCGAACGGCCCGATACGGCCACCGCCGCGCGGTTCGCGCGCGACACCCGTCCGACGACGCAGCGCGACGCGGCGACGGCCCGGACACGGCCCGATATGCTGCCCGACGCGTCGGCCGACGCCGATGCCACGTTCTGGCGCGGGTTCGGCGATCCGGTGCTGACGCAGTTGATCGATGCGGCGCTCGCGGCGAACCAGGACCTGCAGGTCGCGGTGTCGCGTTACGACGCGTCGAATGCGCTGTTGTCTCAGGCAACGTTCGACCGCTATCCGACGCTCACCGCGAGCGGCCGGATCGGCCATCAATTGATGAGCAAGGATCAGGCGTTCGGCGCGCCGCGCAGCCAGCGCGACACGCCGACGTCGAGCGTCGGCATCAATGCCGCGTGGGAACTCGACTTGTTCGGCCGCGTACGCCGCTCGATCGAGTCGCAGCGCGCGGAAACGGCGGCCAGCGCGGCCGACGTACGCGCGGTGCGGGTCGCGATCACGGCGGAGGTCGCGAGTACGTACGTCGATCTGCGCGGCTCGCAGGAGCGGTTGCGGATCGCCCGCGAGAACGCCGACAACCAGAAGCAGACGCTCGCGCTGATCAATGCGCGCGTCGGCGCGGGACGCGGCTCCGACCTCGACGCGGCGCGCGCACGCGCGCAGTACGAATCGACGACGTCGCGGATCGCCGTGTACGAAGCCGCGATCGGCGTCGACGAGCATCGGCTCGCGGTGTTGACCGGGCAGACGCCGGATGCGCTGATCGGCCGGTTCGACTTGCCGAAGACGACCGCGCCGACGGGCACGCCGGTCCCGCTGCCGGCGCTCGCGGCCGACATCGATCCCGGCACGCCAGGCGACCTGCTGCGCCGCCGCCCCGATGTCGCGGCCGCCGAGGCGCGGCTGCATGCGGCGACCGCGCGTGTCGGCGTCGCGACCGCCGACCTGTTCCCGCGCTTCACGCTGTCTGGGTTGCTCGGCAGCGCGACGAGCAGCTACGGGTTCTTCCGCGCGGGCAGCGACACGAACCTGATCGCGCTCGGCATCGACTGGTCGTTCCTCGACGTCGGTCGCGTGCGTGCACGGATCGCGGCGAGCGACGCGGAAGCGGCCGGCCAGCTTGCGCAGTACCGGCAGACCGTCCTCGGCGCGCTGGAGGAAACCGAGAACGCGCTGCTGCGTGTCGCCCGCACGCGTGACGAGACCGCGCACCTCGTGCGCGCGGCCGACGACAGCGCACGCGCCGCGCAGCTTGCGCAGGCGCGTTTCTCGGCCGGCGCGATCGACTACTACGAAGTGCTCGATGCGCAGCGCACGCTGCTGCAGGCGCAGGACGCGGCGGCCGACGGACGGATGCGCAGCGCGGCATCGACGGTCGCGCTGTACAAGGCGCTCGCGGGCGGCTGGCCGTCGGGCACGGGGCAGGGCGTGCAAGGCCCGCTCGCTCGGTCGGGGAAGTAGCGCGGGCAGGGTTCGGGTCTTGCTCGCGGCGATGCGGGAAGCTCAGGCCGACGGTCTGACGGGTCGTTGCTCCGGCGAGCGGTACGAGCGCGATGCGGTGCGCGAACAGCTCGCGCGCACGGCCGGGGCAGCAGCGAGCAGCCGACGCTGCCCGATACGAGGTTGGTCGGCGAGAGGATGTCGCCTACCCGCGTCGCGACGTTCGTCGTCACGTGGCTGACGTGTGCGAGCGGGTCGCCCGTCGTACCCGCGTGGTACGTGCCGTTCGCGAGATCGTTCGGGTTCCCATCCAACGTGTTCGTGCCCGTCGGCGCGCCGTGCATGGTCGCGCGCCGACTTGGTTCAGGGCGGGCCGCCGTGCGTCGAGTCGCCCGGCGTGCCGGGATCGATGTCGGCCGCGAGCGCCGGCGGCGGGACCGGCATGCCCGTCGGCGCGGGCCGCATGCGGGGTATCGCGCGAACCGATGCTTAGCATCGCCGGTGGCGGCCTACCGCGGCCGCCGCCCTGTCATTACGCTTGGGCGATCGTCCACTCTGTCCGGAAGGTCGCATGTCCCGGTTCGATTACAAACTGCTCGGCCCCTGCCTGCTCGCCATCGCGCTCGACGCGATGGGGTTCGGGCTCGTTTATCCGATGATGTCCGCCATCTTCAGCGATCCGCACGCGGGCATCCTGCCGGCCGGCGCCAGTGCACACGCGCGCAATTTCTATCTCGGTCTCGGCTACGGGATCTACCCGCTGTGCATGTTCTTCGGCTCGTCGCTGATGGGTGAGCTGTCCGATCGCTACGGCCGCCGTCGGATCCTGCTGCTGTGCTTGCTGGGCCTCGCGATCGGCTACGCGACGATGGCGGCCGGTGCGTGGCAGGGCAGCGTCGCGCTGCTGCTCGCCGGCCGCGGGCTCACCGGCCTGATGGCCGGGTGCCAGGGCATCGCGCAGGCGGCCGTCGCCGATCTCGGCACGCCCGATACGAAGGCGTTCGACATGAGCATCATGTCGCTCGCGTTCAGCGCGGGCGTGATCGTCGGCCCGGTGCTCGGCGGCGTCGCGTCCGACCGGACGATCTCGCCGCTGTTCGACTACGGCACGCCGTTCGTGCTGGTCGCGGCGCTGTCGCTGATCTGCGCGTGCTGGACCTGGGCGTCGTATCGCGATTGCGCCGCGCCGCGCGGCGATACGCGCATCGATCCGCTGCTGCCGTTGCGGATCATTCGGGAGGCCGCGCGCCAGCGCAACGTCGCGTTCCTGTCGGTGGTGTTCTTCCTGATGCAGGTCGGCTACGGGCTTTATCTGCAGACCATCATGCTGCTGTTGCAGGCGAAATTCGGCTATACGAGCGCGCGGCTCGGGCTGTTCAGCGGCGTGATCGGCATCTGCTTCGTGTTCGGCCTGGTGTGCGTCGTGCGGCTGATGCTGCGCGTGTGGGGCGTGATCGACATCGCGAAGACGGGCCTGCTGGTGGCCGGCCTTGGCCAGATCCTGTCCGCGTTGTTTCCGCACGAACCGGTGCTGTGGGTGCTCGCGATGGTCGTCGGCTGTTTCGACATGGTTGCGTACACAACGATGTATACCGCGTTTTCCGATGCCGTCAGCGACGATCGGCAGGGCTGGGCGCTCGGCGTCGCGGGCTCGGTGATGGCGGTCGCGTGGGTCGTGACGGGCGCGCTGACGAACCTGCTGCCCGTATTCGGCGAAATCGGCCTGCTGATGATCGGCGGCGCGGGTTTCCTGCTCAGCTTCGCGATGATGGTCGCTTACGGCCGTACGCGGCCGGGCGCACGAACGGCCGTGCTGTCGTAGGCGGCGCTCGCGCACGTTGGCCCGATTCTGTCGGACGTTGTCCCGCGCGCCGCTGTCGCGACACGCCGCGCGGCCCGACACTGGCGCGTCGCGGCCGGGGAGGTTCCGGGCCGCGTCCGGCGACGCCGCAAGGCCGGCGCGCCGTTCCGCCAATGTGTCGACCGAGAGGACATCCCATGCAACATCCGACCATCCGTACCCTGGCCGGTGCGAGCGCGCCGACGTCGATCGCCGCCGCGCGCACCGCGCTGCTGGTGATCGATTTCCAGAACGAATACTTCAGCGGCCGTCTGCCGATTCCGGACGGGCCGCGTGCGCTGGGCAATGCACGGCGCGTGATCGCGTTCGCCGACCGCGCCGGTATTCCGGTGTTCCACGTCCAGCACGTCGGGTCGGCAGACAGCCCGATCTTCGCCGACGGCAGCGACGGCTTCCGCTTTCATGCGGACCTGCAGCCGGCGCCCGCTCACACGGTCGTGAAGAAAACGTCGGTGAGCGTCTTCCCGACGACGGACCTCGATGCGCGGCTGAAGGCGGCCGGCATCGACACGCTGATCGTCACCGGCCTGATGACGCATGCGTGCGTGGCCGGCGCGGCACGCGATGCGGTGCCGCTCGGCTATGCGGTGATCGTCGTCGACGATGCCTGTGCGACGCGCGATCTCGACGTCGCGGACGGCGGCACGGTGGCGCACCGCGACCTCCATCGTGCGACGCTGGCCGCATTGTCGGACACGTTCGGCGACGTGCTGACCACCGAGCAGGTGCTGGCGCTCGGCGTCGCGTGACGGCGCCAGTTCGCGCGCCGATCGCCCGAGGCCCGGCGCGACGGACGTGCTTCGCTGCGAAAGCAAATGCAAATGCACGTCTCGATCGCACGGGGCGGCGCGAGCGTCGCTACCGAACGGGCGAACCGATTGCCATCGGAGCTCGCGAAGCAGCGTCGATTCGGCCGGCATAGGGGGCGGCCGATCGCGTCCGGCCTCGTGCATCAGAACATCGTGTTCCGGTTCGCGGACGTTTCGGGTACCGGCTGAATCACGTCCCAGTGTTCGACGATCTTGCCGTCCTTCACGCGGAAGATGTCGACCACCGCTTCGCCGCGATCGCCCGGATGCTCGGTCGCATGCACGTGCAGGTAGACGAGATCGCCGTCGGCCGCGCTGCGGACGATGCGCGCATCGGTTCGTTGACCGGCGGTGTGCAGTAGACGATCTCGATGGGTTGAAGCGTCCCGGACGCATTCGCATCGCCACATCTTGTGACTTCGTTATCGGAACGATGCCGCCGGAATGGCGACCGACGATATGTCGACTGCAGCGCGGCTGCCGTAACGCACGATTTCGTGGCGTGGACCGCGTCGGTTCTCGCGCGCGGCTCGGCGCCGGCTCTTCGTCGGCCGGAGCCGGGCCGCTGCTCACCGCCACGAGCCGTCGACGTAGACCCACACCGACCCTTGACGGCGCCAGTAGCCGGGTACCCAGCGGCGCCCGGGGCGTCGCGCGACCCAGCGACCGGGTACCCATATATAGCGGCCGCGCTGCCAGCGCCAATAGCCGTCCGTCCATATATAGCCATGCGGCCGTGGCGGGGGCGGGCGACGGTCGTGGCGTGCCGCCGGCGGCGCGAAGCGCGGCCGGTCTGCATAGGGCGGCCCGCCGGGTACACGATTCGGGCCCGAGGGCCGATACACGGGCGGGGAAGGCTGGGCCGAGGCGGCGCGCAGCCAGCCGGTGCCGACGAAGGCGGCGGTCAATCCGATGGCGCGCAGCAACGAGCGTCGATTCATGGCGGTTCCTGTTCTGTATGCGGGGCTGCCTTACATTAGCCTGCCGGTCTGCCCGCCGCGTTACGGGGCCGGTTAAGGCTGTTACCGCGTGTCACGGCAGGTCGAGCCGCTGTTTCCTTTCCAACGCCTGACGGAATCTCGCCGTGGCACAGGTATCGACCCCTGTTTAGGGTACCGAGGGGACGTTTTAGAGGCGGAAAGGCCAATATTTGAGATTGTAAGAGGTAACAATTACCGTTTTTGATGTGCCGAACCGAATCCGTTTGTTGTTTCTATGCAACCGTCAAGCCGATGACATGAAAGAATGGTGCGATGAAAGCGTCCAAAAAACCGGCGTCAAGAGGTCAAAAACAAACGTTAAAACAAATACTTATGACGCGGCCCCACTTTCATTATTTCTAGTTCTGGAAAAGCTTATTTCTTTATTTGCGGATCGCTCCCCTAGGGTACACCCCTAAACTCACGGTTCCCAAACGGGCAACTATCCGGGCGCCGCCAGCAGGATCGATGGCGCTCCCGGGCGGTTGAAGACCGTTTATGAACAAGGTCGCGAGACCTGCCTCTTTTTAGAAGGGAGCTCCACGAATGAACAAGACTCTGATCGTTGCAGCAGCTGCAGCATCGTTCGCTACCGTCGCTCACGCGCAAAGCAGCGTCACGCTGTACGGCGTGCTGGACGCAGGCATCACCTACACGAGCAACGTCCAGCCGGCACTCGGCCAAGCTGGCAAGTCGCGTTGGGCAATGGGTTCGGGCATTGACCAGAGCCGTTTCGGCCTGCGTGGCTCGGAAGACCTGGGTGGCGGCCTGAAGGCAATCTTCACGTTGGAAAGCGGCTTCAACATCGGTAACGGCCGCTTCGCAAACGGCAACGGCGGCATGTTCAACCGCCAGGCTTTCGTTGGCCTGTCGAGCCAGTACGGCACGGTCACGCTGGGTAAGCAGTATGACGCAACGCAAGACTACCTGGCGCCGCTGACGGCAACGGGCTCGTGGGGCGGCACGTACTTCGCGCACCCGCTGAACCTCGACCGCCTGAGCACGAACGGCGACGTCGCGCAGAACAACACGATCAAGTACACGAGCGCTAACTACGCTGGTCTGCAATTCGGCGGCACGTACTCGTTCTCGAACAGCACGAACTTCGGCAACAACCGTGCATACAGCGGCGGTCTGTCGTACCAGTTCCAAGGCCTGAAGCTGGGTGCAGCATACTCGCAAGCAAACCTGGGTGACGGTACGAACGCAAACGGCGCGACGTCGTCGGCAATCGGTGGCATCGCTAGCCAAGGCCGCGTCCGTACGTACGGTGCTGCTGCTGCGTACGCATTCGGCCCGGCGCAAGTCGGCGCTGCATGGACGCAAGCGCGTCTCGACAACAACGCAGTTGCTGCAGGCACGCTGCGCACCGACAACTACGAAGTCAACGCAAAGTACAACCTGACGCCGGCTCTCGGCCTGGGTGCTGCTTACACGTACACGAACGCGAAGATCAACAACGGCAGCACGCACTGGAACCAGTTCGGTCTGCAAGCTGACTACGCACTGTCGAAGCGCACGGACGTCTACGCACAAGCTGTGTACCAGCGTGCAGCGAAGAACGGCATCGGCGCGTCGATCTACAACGGCGACACCTTCGCCAACAACCTGCCGAGCTCGTCGATCAACCAAACCGCAGCAACGGTTGGTCTGCGTCACCGCTTCTAAGCGTGACGGGCGGGGTAACCCGCTTCGCAGCATCGAAAAGGCGCCTTCGGGCGCCTTTTTTCGTCTGCGAAACGCGATGACGGCAACCCGGACCGTCCGGATACAAAAAAGCGAGGCCTGTGCCTCGCTTTTTTCGTGCTGCGCCCGTGTGGCGCGGCGCTGGTCGCCGAGGGCTCAACGCGTGTATTCGCCGTTGGCTTCCGGCTGGAACACGATCGCGGCAACCTTCATCAGCTTTTCGGCGCCGCTCGGTTGCATCACCTTGACCATCTGGCCGCGTTGCGTGCCCAGCAGCGCCATGCCGACGGGCGAGAAGACGTTCAGGCGACCGAGTTCGAGATTGGCGGCGTCCGGATAAACGATCGTCCAGGTGGCCTGTTCCTGGGTTGCTTCGTCGAGCAGCGTGATTTGCGAGTTCATCGTGACGACGTTCGCCTTGATGGCGTCGGGCCGGACGATATCGGCGCGCTCCAGCAGCGTGTCGAGCATCGCCTGAAAGCGCGGATTGTGCTCGGCATGCTTTTCGAGGCGAGCGACGTCGAGTTCGGTCAACTGGTAAAGGCGTTGTTTCATGGTGGTTCTCCAAATGATCGGCAGAGGGCAGGCGTGGCGTGCCTATGAGGATCGCCCGGAGCCTGTCTAACCTGGCTCCGGGTGGAGACCGAGCGGTCAGATCAGGCGCCGGGCAGGGGCGAGCGGTGCCTGGGCCGTGCGTCGAACGAGGGGATGCGCCGGCTGGCCGGCGCGCACGCGCACGCCGGCCAAGCCGGACGGCGAAACCAAAAGGGGCGTGAGCGCGTACATGGTGGATGGAATATCGACTGGCGAAGGAAACCTTACGATTCTACAACACAACCTTCCGGCCATGTGATCCGGCTGTCGGCCTTTCGTCAGCGATTGTTGTGGAGATGAAGCAAGTTGCAACGACCCTGTCCGGAAACAGTGGGCGATTTTTTCCAGAAATGCAACGCTGTATGTTCAAACTAAGGGTTTCCCCCTGGGGGCGCGCGCACTACACTGAATTCAATCGCTTCAGACAGTCCTGCCGAGGCGACGCCAAAAGAGAACATATTCCGGAGGTAAATCATGAAGTCGATCATCTACGCAGCCATCGCCGCATCCGTCCTTGCCGCTCCGATTGCATCGTTCGCGCAGTCCGAACAGGGGTTGACCCGCGCTGAGGTCAAGGCCGAACTCGTGCAACTCGAGCAGAACGGCTACAAGCCGCTGGCGAGCGATTCGCAATATCCGAGCGACATCCAGGCGGCCGAACAACGGGTTCAGCCGAACCAGCCGATGCTCGCGCACGCCGACACGAGCGGTTACGGTGCCGTGACAACGGGGGCCGTGCAAACCGGCCGCCGCGTGACGCGGGAAGCGCCGAATCCCGTGAATTCGGTCTACTTCGGTAACTGATCGAGCATCCCGCGGGTCTGCCCGGGCGCACCGCCGAATCGACGAGACGCGCGCCAGTCGCGCGCGTCGTTCGCCCGCAGGAGCAGAACCTCCGTCGCCGCATGTCGGCGGCTTTCCGCCCAGACGCTGACGCGTTTGGGCCTTTTTTGCTGGGTGGATCAGGCGGACGTGACGGTGGGCGTGCCGTGGATATAGTGTTCGAGCTGGCTGATCGTGAACTGCTGATCGGCTATCACGCTCTTCACGAGGTCGCCGATCGAGATGAGGCCGACCAGCTTGCCGCCGTCGAGCACGGGCAGGTGGCGCATCCGGTGCTGGGTCATCAGCGCCATGCACTCGTCGGTGGATTGCGACGGTTCGACGTAGCGCACCTTCGCCGTCATGATTTCCTCGACGCGGGTGGCTTTCGACGAGCGGTCCTGCAGCACGACCTTGCGCGCGTAGTCGCGCTCGGTGACGATGCCTGCGATGTCGTCGCCGTCCAGGACGAGCAGCGCGCCGATACCCTTTTCCGCCATCAGCTTGATGGCGTCGTAGACGAGGTCGCTCTTCGTGACGGTGTAGATGGTACGGCCCGAATCCGGCTTGGCCTTGAGAATCTGCGCGACAGTCGTGCTCATTCGCTTTCTCCGTGTGCAGGTCGATGCAGGGCAGGCGGGGCGTGATGCGCGTCACCCGATGAGCCCAGTATAGCCGGGCGGGCGGCGGCAGTCGCGTGACGTTTCCAGATTAGCGGTAAACTCCCGTCACGCGCCATCCACACAACTCCTACATTCCTGAACGTTTCGATTGAATTCATGATGTCTTCGCGTCCCCAATCGCCCCTGCCGGGCAATGGCCAGGCCGACGAGTGCGTGACGCTCGTCGCCACGGCGTCGCTGCCCACGCGCTACGGTACGTTCACGTCGTACGCATTTCGCGTCTCGGGCAGCGATGCCGAACATCTCGCGCTCGTGATGGGCGACGTGGCCGGCGAGCAGTCGGTGCTGACCCGGCTGCATTCCGAATGCCTGACCGGTGACGTGTTCGGTTCGTACCGCTGCGATTGCGGCGAGCAACTCGATCTCGCGTTGCGTTACATCGCGGCCGAAGACCGCGGCGTGCTGCTGTATCTGCGCGGCCATGAAGGCCGCGGCATCGGCCTGAGCAACAAGATCCGCGCGTACGCGCTGCAGGAGCAGGGGCGCGATACCGTCGAGGCGAACCTCGATCTCGGCCTGCCCGACGACGCCCGCGAATACGATTCGGCCGCTGCGATCTTGCGCATCCTCGGCGTGACGTCGGTGCGGTTGATGAGCAACAATCCGAAGAAGTTCGATACGCTCGTGAAGCACGGTATTCCCGTCTGCGAACGCGTGGCGCTCGCGGTGCCCGTGCGCGAGGAAAACGAGCGTTATATCCGCACGAAGCAGGCGAAGTTCGGACACTACTTCGAAGAAAACGAGTGATGGAAATTCGGGAGTCTTCGGGACGCTCGTCTGGCAAGCGATTTGTCCTGGAGAGGCTTTCTGGTAAAGGGTTTTGACCGAAAGTCAGGTTGATCGCAAATCGTATCGACACTTCCGAACATCGGGAAACTTGGCGTTCTGGCGTAGCTTTTTCGAAAAGCTACGCCATTTCCGATGAGATTTGCGCGCGCACTGCAAGCAAGCTGACCTCGGGCCAGCACTTGGCCTTGACGGCTTTCCCGGGCTACGCCCGAAGGCGACCGGAAGTCGTCTTTCGTGGTGCGAACATGCTGTGATCCTCTCGTCTCACGATCGCGCGGAACCAATAAAAAGGTCTTGTGATTTGGGCCTCCCTCCTGGGGGCTCGTTGGCGATCAGCCCTCGTGTCGCTTGATGCTCTCCTGCTGATTGCCCCGGACCGGTGTCCGCATTGCGGCCTTTCCCGGCTACATCTCCTGCTGTCGGCCGAGGCCCTGAAATACTCGCCGATTGCTGGAGCACCGACGTCGCCCATCGCCGCGCAGCGCTTGCCGACTCATTTCGCGCGGCACGATTAACGCGGTTGGACAATGGACAACGTCGTTGTCAACGTTCCGATACCAATGGAAGGCCGGGTCCCCCACGCGACGAAGAGCCCGGTCGTGCATTCGTCGGTTTTGCGGGCGATTACGTCGCGCACGCACGCCCCTATGCCGGCAGGAGACCTGCCACGCGGTAAGTCTCTATCAAGGTGTCGTATAGCGCGATATCCGAACGGCTTCTGGCAATGAGCTGAGCGCCGGCAACGGCGGCGAAGATGGCGCGAGCCCGTTGTTCGCACGCTTCGGCGCTACCCACTGCCGCCGCGGACAGCACTTTACTCAGCCACGCGACATTGACATCGGCAAACGCCTGGACCTCTTTCATCACCGCCGCCGGCAGGTCGTCGCTTTCGGCGGCCATGAAACTGCAGAGGCACATGCGGTTACCGTTCTCGAGCGCCTTGCGGAACGTGTCGGGATACTGGCGAAGACACTGGAGCGGATCCGAGGATTCGGCCAACAGTGCTTCCAGCGTAGCGGCCGAATCCTCCCAATAGCGCCTCGCGACCGCCGCGCCCAGATCGGCCTTGCTCGGGAAGTGATGGTAGACGCTGGCAGCCTTGATGCCGACGACGTCCGCGAGATCGCGAAAATTCAGCCCGCCGTAGCCATGCGCCTGCGCGACCTTTGTGGCGGCCGCCAGGATGTTCTCCTTGGAGTTTGAGCTTGTCTCGTTCTTCACTGCTACGGCCTCGCAATTCAAAAAAGGAGTGTTGACGGGGGCGATTATACCTTCTACAGTAAACCTACCATGTGGCAGGTAGGGTAGTAACACCGCAGGCTCCGACACCGTCTATTCCGACGCAACCGCACTGTAGAGGCTTAACGATGAGTTCCGACATCCTCGATTTCGATGCAACCAAGCTTCCCTTGATGAAGATCCACGATTTTCCGACGGGACCCTATCCGACACGCGTGCGCATCGCCGTGGCCGAGAAGAACCTTCAATCGCGTGTCGAGTTTGCGATGGTCGACCTTTATAAAGGGGAGCACAAAAGGCCGGAATTCATTGCGCAGAAGAACTACTCGGGCACGCTGCCGGTGCTCGAACTCGACGACGGGACGCTCATTGCCGAATGCACGGCCATTACCCAATACCTGGACGCGCTCGATGGCGCGCCCACGCTCACCGGCAGGACACCGCTCGAACAGGGCTTGATCCACATGATGAGCAAGCGCGCCGAGCTGGAGCTGCTCGACGCCATCAGCGTCTATTTCCACCACGGCACGCCGGGGCTGGGGCCGGACGTCGAAACCTATCAGAACCCCGAGTGGGGATTCCGTCAACGCGACAAAGCCCTGAGGGGCATGCGTTACTTCGACGAGGTTTTGAAAAGACAGCCGTTTGTCGCCGGGGAAGCCTTCTCGATGGCCGACATCACGGTGATCGGCGGTTTGATCTTCGCGTCGATCGTGAAACTGCCGGTGCCTGCCGAATACGTGGCGCTTCATGCGTGGTACGCGAGGATGAAGGAGCGCCCCAGCGTAAGAAATCAGCCGGCATTCTCGGCGCTGAGCGGGACATCCGATTGATGTTTGTGGACGACTGCTTTCGCGTTTGAGCCGCGGTGCGCCGTGCTGCGGTTTCGTTTGCCCGCCAGATTGCTGCGTCCCAACGATCGGTGAATGAAATTCACACCCAAGGCGTGGACATTCCGTTCGGAGGACATAAGCAATCCGGCCTTGGCACGGAGCATGGAAACGAAGGGCGGCAACTGTTCACCAATCTCGCGTGGCGATCATGCCGTCGAATCGAAACCGAATGCCTGACGCTACGTCGCTGGAGGCCGGCGGGCGCGGAGGCATGTCCGCCTCGACGGCCGCGCCGCCGCGTAACGGCTCACGCGCGTGTGCCTGTCAGCGCCACGTGCCGTTCTGCAACACGATCCGATAGCCATCGGCATCCTCGAAAGTCTGGCCTGATATTTCCCAATACGGATTGAACGACGTCACCGGCATGAAGCCGTGTGCGGTCGCGCGCGCGCACGCGGCTTCCCATTCCGGACGATCGGGCAGGTAGAACACGATCAGATCCTCGGGCGTCGGCGACGGCGCGATCGGATGATCGGGACAGTGCGTGAACTCGAAGTGATAGTCGAGGCCCGCGCGTCCGAGCATCACGCCGGAAAAGCCGTCGTGATCTTCGAAGCGCGCCAGTACCGACAGATCGAGGGCGTCGCGATACATGCGCTCGGTGCGGGCGAGGTTGGCGACCGGGCGGGCGATACGCAGATGGGCGTGCAAGATGGCCTCGGCGGGAAGTGGCGGGCGGTCAATGATAAGCCGGCCGATCCGGATTGGGCGATGCGAGCGGATCGTGTTTCCGGCGATACTCGCCGTATCGAACGATATCGATCCGGCCTGAGCAAACGGGTCGAATTGTCGAGCCTCGTCTCGCGAAAGGAAAAACATGACGCTTCTCGATCCCTTATGCGCACTCCGCGTCGCAGCGGCGACTCATTCGCAAACCAGTCGAATTCGTGTGTTCGCCGTGCCTGCCGTACGACGCGCGGATAGGCACATGCCGGCAGGGCGGTGACGAATGGACGAGCCCGATCTTCGTCGGCCGATTGCCGGACCATATCGTCAGTCGCGATGGGTGGCCGGACTGGAGGCCGCTTTCGGATGGGTGGCGAAGGGGACGTTGGTACTGGCCGGGCTGGCGGTGGTCGCGTTGGCGGCGCTGACGGGCGACGTCGGGGCCCTGACGGACCTGCCGTCGACCAGGAAGGGCTGGTTGTATCTGCTGCTGGCAGTGGTCGTGGCGGTCGCGTTGATATTTGCGGTGCATCACTACTGGCTGCGCCCGGCTGGCGTGCACCTGGCCGGCTAGCCGGAATGGAAAATGATGTGGCCCCGCAATCCACGCCGGCAATAAAAAAGCCCGCTGCTTGAGCGGGCTGAATCCATGTTTGGAGACATGGAGGAGACAGACGTAAATTTAAGGGAAAACCCGAACGTTTGCAAGCGCTCGTTGTATCCGCACAACTTGCCGCCGCGTAGCATGGCCTCGTTCACATGCCGGCGGCCCGTGCGTGCGCCGCGAATGCGCCGAACCGCTCTTGCGCGACGGGCAGCGCGTATTTGCTGCGCATCTCCGTCTCGATCCATGCACACGCCTCGCGTGCGCAGTCGGTCAATGCGTGCCGCGTCGCATGCCCGTCGATGTCGTAGACGAAACGCACGCCGACCTCGTCATCGTCAACCTGTCGTTCGAGCTGATTGAGCTGCAGTTGCGGCCCGTGCTGTTGCGACAGCGCGCGCAATTCGTCGAAGTGATATTCGAGCCAGTCCGCGAAGAACAGTGCGTCGCTGTGGCACGGCAGGCGGAAAGCCGCGCTGCGCGACGGGCGCGCGGCGGTTTCGCCGGCCGGCGCTTGTTCGCGGTCGATGGCGGCGGGCAGATCGACCGGCGCGAGCGGATGCTGGATCCGCCGGTACGGCTCGCGATCGCGCAACGCGTGCCACAGCAATTCGTCGCCGGCGGCGCCGGACGGCTGCATCGTCAGGTCGTGCCGGCCGTCGCCGGTCGCGACGATGTCGCGGATCACGAGGCGCAGCGAGCACAGCGGCTCGTCCGCGACCAGCAGGGTGGCCGGGCGCGGCAGCCCGCACACGAGCGGCGCGGCGCCGGCGGCACGAAACACGAGCCCGCGGCGATCGAGCCGCACGAGCGGCAACGGCCTGGGAAACGACGGGTAGGCGACCGCGATGCGGGCGCCGTCGGCGCTCGTCAATCCTGGCATCATCGCGCGAAAGACCTGGGACTGGTCCACGTTGGTTCTCCTTCGTTACGATGCCGCCCGGACGGAAACGCGCGTTCCGGCTCAGGCGGCGATAGCTTGCCGGGCGGCCTGCCCCGGCTCGATTCCTAGCGCAGCAAACGTTTGCGGATCGATGTCGATCCAGCACGCGACCACCAGACGTCCGTCCACCTGCTTCGGCGGGCCTGCACGGTGCGCGTGTATGCCGATCCGACGGAACAGCCGCTCCATGCTCGCGAACGTCACGCCGATCAGCTGGCGCGCGCCGAGCTGCGCCGCGCATTCGACGACGGCCGCGAGCATCGGGCGCACGGCCCATTCGGCATTGCCCGGCCCGCCTTCGGCGTCGGTCGCCGCGAATCGGGACAACTCCCAGACGGCGGCCGATTGCGGTAGCGGCATGTCCTCGGCGACCAGATCGGCGAACAGCGACTTCAGCAGATACGGGCGCGTCGTCGGCAGCAGGCGCGCGCATCCGCACATGTCGCCGTCGGCGTTTCGCGCGAACACGTAGACGGTATCGTCGCGATCGAACTGGTCACGCTCGAAACTTTCGTTCGCCGACGGGAGCGCCCAACCGAGCTGTTCGACGAACACGCGGCGCCGATAGCGCCCGAGATCCGCCGCGAGTTCGTGTGGCAACCGCCCTTCCTCGTGAACGAAGGTCTGCATGGATGTCCTCGGATCTGTGCTTTGGTATGCATCCATTACAGCGCGCGGCACGAGGAGCCTGTAACTGGTAACTCTTACAGGGTGACGGCGTAAAGACGCCATTTGCGTGGTGGTAACGGTTTCTTGATCGCCGGGATTGAAAACCAGGCAACTTTTGCTTATAAAGACCGCCAGTCGCGCAGAATCGTCAGAAGAATGTGCGGCCGGTTGTCACTGGAGCGTCGGACCGGCATGATAGGCGTCGTTGTGCGCGAGCAGAGCCGACGCGACCGCGGCAGGCCAGTCGATGGCGGCGAGCCGCGCGGCGAGCGCGGCTGCCGTGCGGACCATGCCGATGTCGGCGCCTTTGGCGTCTGTGGCCATCACGTTGCTGCGGACGTCGCCGCCCGCGATCACGAACGTGCCCGTCGCGCGTTCGAGGTACCAGTCCCAGCCGACCGTCACGTACGCGACGCCGGCACCGGCGGCGCGATGCCATTCGGTATAACCGGCGAGGCGGGCGTCGATCGCGTTGTCGCGCAATTCGGCCAGCAGCGAGGGGTCGAGGCCGCTCGCGACATGGTCGAGCACGAGTGCGGCCAGTGCGCCTTCTGACAGGCGTACGTAGCCGTCCGGGGACGGGCCGGGGACAGGGTGCAGCAAGGGTGAAGTCATGCGCGGAATGTATCAGCCTCGAACGGGTGCTGGAACCTGACAAGTATGACAGCGTGACGTTGTCGGAGAAAGAATGGAACTGCGCTGGCAGGATGCCTACCAACAATTCAGCGCCGCGGAAGACGAGCAGCAGCTCTTCCAGCGGATCGCCGCCTATTCCAAGCGGCTGGGATTCGAATACTGCTGTTACGGCATTCGCGTACCGCTGCCTGTCTCGAAGCCGGCGGTCGCCATCTTCGATACCTATCCGGACGGCTGGATGGCGCACTATCAGGCGCAGAACTATATCGAGATCGACTCAACGGTTCGCGATGGCGCGCTCAGCACCAACATGATCGTCTGGCCCGACGTCGACAACATCGAGCCCTGCCCGCTGTGGCAGGACGCGCGCGATTTCGGGCTGTCGGTGGGCGTCGCGCAGTCGAGTTGGGCGGCGCGCGGCGCGTTCGGCCTGCTGAGCATCGCCCGTCATGCCGACCGGCTGACGCCGGCCGAGATCAACATGCTGACGCTGCAGACGAACTGGCTCGCGAACCTGTCGCATTCGCTGATGAGCCGCTTCATGGTGCCGAAGTTGTCGCCCGCGGCGGGCGTCACGCTGACCGCGCGCGAGCGCGAGGTACTGTGCTGGACGGCCGAGGGCAAGACTGCGTGCGAAATCGGCCAGATCCTCAGCATCTCGGAGCGGACGGTCAACTTCCACGTGAACAACATCCTCGAGAAGCTCGGCGCGACCAACAAGGTCCAGGCGGTCGTCAAGGCGATCTCGGCCGGGCTCATCGACGCGCCCTGACGCGACGGCGGCGCCGGATGCGGCGGCCGCCGCGCGGCTCATTCCATCATCGGCTCCGCTTCCTTTGCGGTCCAGCTCACGCTGGAAATGCTTTTCTCCATGCTCATCCGGCTCGCGATCTGCTCGAGCTTCTGCTGATCCTTCGGATGCAGCTTCAGCGTCGCGGTCACCTTCAGCCGGTCCGGCTGCTCGGGCACGTCCTCGCTCGTGAGGCTCTGGAACGACAGCGGCTTCGCATACATCGCGTTCGACAGCAGCGTGCGGATGTGCACTTCGTCGGCGGCGAGGCAAATCACGGTGATCTGGTATTCGCGCACGAGGTCGGCATTCGAGACGGGCGTCGCGTTGATGGCCTGGCTGACGCCGCGCAGCACCGTATTGGTGAGCAGCACGACGCCCGTGCCGGCGAGCGCGGGCACGTAGTGACCGGAGCCGGACAACACGCCGACGGCAGCCGAGCACCACAGCGTCGCGGCCGTGTTGATGCCCTGGATCGAACCCTTGTCGCGCATGATCACACCGCCGCCGAGGAAGCCGACGCCCGACACGACGTACGCGGCGATCTGCGTGACGCCCGCGACGCCGTTACCGGTCAGCACGCCTAGCGTGACGAACAGGCACGCGCCGCTCGCGACGAGCGTAATGGTGCGCAGGCCGGCCGTGCGCTGGCGCATCTGGCGTTCGAGGCCGATGGCGACGCCGCAGGCGAACGCGGTGAAAAGACGGAGTGCGAAATCGAAAGTCATGGTTGTCCTGCCGTGCAAGAAGCGCATGCCGGCTGGCGTCGCCGCGACGCAAGGCCGAAGGCGACGCGGCGATAGCCGTCATCGCGCGGTACTGTACCGCGCGAATGCGTCGTTCAATGTGAAACGGATGGCGTGCGGCTCGCGGAACGCGAGCCGGGGCAGGAGAACTGCGGCGGACAGGCGTTCAGGCGGCAAGCGGCGCACGCAACGGAGTGCTGCAACTGTCCACGATGGTTCCTGAAGGAAGAATGGGCGGCATTCTAGTGGGCGGCGCGCGCCCGCGTCAACCGCCTGGCTGCGCTACTGCGCCGAGCCGATCGTGCCCGTCGCGAGCGCGAGCGCGGCGGCGGCCGACAATGCGCCGGCATAGCTGTCGACCTCCGCGTTGCGCGCGGCGAGCAACTGGCTTTGCGCGATCGTCGCGTCGGTGACCGAGCCGACGCCGTTCCGGTACGCGGTCAGCGCCGCGTCGTAGCTCGTTTGCGCGGCATCGACGAGCGCCTTCGCGGCGTCGTGCGACGCCAGGCTCGTCTGTACCGCGTTCTGCGCGGCGACGACCTGGCGCACCGCTTCCTCCTTGGTCCGCGTGAGGCGCGCGGACGCGCTTTCCGCGTCGTTGCGCGCCTGCATCAGCACGGCCGAGCGCAGACCGCCGTCGTACAGCGGGATCGTCACGCCGAGGAATACGCCGCCGCCGTAGCGGCTGCCGTTCAGGTTGACGGTCGGCGCCTGGTCGCCGATCGCGGGCAGCGCGGAGATGGACGCGCCGCCGCTCGCATACGACGTCGACGCGGACAGGAAGATCTTCGGCATGAACGCGGCTTGCGCGGCCTTGATCTTCGCGCGATTGGCCTTTTCGACCGCGAACGCACCCTGCAGGTCGGGACGGCGCGCGATCGCGTCCGACACGATCGCGTCGACCGACGAACCGAGCGCGGGCGGCAGCGGCCGCTTCGGCAGCGCGGCGATCGTCGGCTTCGACAGCGGCGAGATGCCGAGTGCGGAGACGAGGGCGAGGTAGCCGTCGCTTTCGGCGCCGTTCGCCTGCACGAGCGCGAGGTTCGCCTGCGCGCGGTTCTGCGTCGCCTGCGCGAGTTCGACGACGGTGCCGACGCCGTGCTGGAGCCGCGCGCGCGACGCCGCGAGAATCGCATCCGCGTTCGCGAGGCCCTGTTTTGCGCTGAGCGCGCGCGAGCGTGCGGCTTCGTAGCGGTAGTAGGAGACCGTCACGTCGTGGATGACCTGCTGGTGCACGGCCGTGAACGCGACGTTCGACGCGATCGACGCCTGTTCGGCCGCTTCGACGCGCGCCGCGCGGCCGCCGAAATCGAACAGCAGCCATTGCAGCGACAGCGCCGAAATCGTGCCGTGCACGGTGGTGTTGCTGGACGAATCGCCGAGGATCGTCGACGTCGAGCCGTGGTTCGCCTGGTACGCGCCCATTGCCGTCGCCGACAGGCGCGGCAGATACGCGGACTTGGCGAGGCCAACCGCGAGCGCCGCGTTGCGCGCGTCGTTCCAGGCGATGCGGGTCAGCGGGTTCGCGGATTCCGCGAGATCGATGAGCTCGGGCAGCGTGTACGCATGCGCGGCATCGAGCGCGGCCGGCGCCGGAACCGACGCGAGCGCCGGCGATGCGGGCAGCGTGTAGTCGTGTGCACCTTGTGCGGAAGCGCGCGGCGGCGCCGCCACGATGTCGCCCGCGGCCGACGTTTGCGGCTGCCACGGGCGGTCGGACGCCTCCGGCGCCAGATCGATCGACGACGTCGCGCAGCCGGCCAGCGCGACCGCGGTCGCGAGCGCGGCGGCGGCGATCGAGGCGGCCGGCGGTTCAGGTAGACGCATGAGGGGCAGGCTCCTTCGGTGTGGCTTGACGGGCGGCGTCGGCGATATGGGCGAGCCGCGTGTCGATCAGGTTCAGCAGCGCGTCGCGCGCGGGGTCGGTGGGGGCGGCGCCCGGCGGTGGCGGCGGGACATCCGTGCGGGGCGCGGTTGCGTCGTCGGCCGGCGCGGTCACGCGTGCGAGTTGCGCGCCGATCGCCGCGTCGCCGGGTTTGCGCTCGGCGAGCAGGAACAGCGGGCCTTCGATCGCGCCGAGCTCCGCGAGCGCGCGCCGCCGTGCGGCGAGCCACGTCGCGGCCGGCCGCACCCACGACGGTTCGTAGTGGATCAGGCCGAGCTCCTGCGAGATCGCGCCGTGGCGCGCGAACGCTTCGGCGGCCAGCGCGCGTCGTTCGGCCGGCTGCGCGATCTGCGCCACGCGACGCCACTGGTCGAGCAGCGCCGCGAGCGCCGTGTCGATTTGCTTGCCGATGCTGACCGGCCAGATGCGCGTGAACACGAGATACACGACGACGTTGCCGAGCAGGATGCCGATCGTGCGATCGCGCGCGAGCGTCAGGTCGAAGCCGGGGCCCGCACCCTGGATGACGCACAGGAAGAACGCGAACGCGACCTGGAAGCCCGCGTACGCGATGCGCGGCGATCCGAACGCGACCCACGCGGACAGCCACGCGCCGGCGAAGACGAGCGCCATCAGCTCGCCGATCGACGATAGCGACGGGACGACGAACACGAGCGCGGCGGTGCCGATCAGCGCGCCGACGATGCAGCCGGCGATGCGCAGCGTGAGCTTCTCGACCGTTTCGGCCGTCGAGCCGAGCGACACCATGTAGCAGGTGATGAAGCAGGTATGGATGCCGGACCAGTCGAGCTGCGAGTACAGCAGGTAGCAGAACATCGCGGCTGCCGTCGTCTTCAGCGCATAGCGGATGTGGTCGGGATTGGTGCGCGCGTCGGGCACGAAGAAGCCGCCGCGTGGGGCGGGCGGTGCGGTGGCCTGCGCCGGTTCGTCGGCGGCGCGCGTGTCGGTGGTGTCGGTTGATGCGGCAGGCGCGTCGATGGCGGGCGGTTGCGCGAACTGCGCGATCGCGGCGTGCAGGTCCGTCGCGACGACGCGTGCGAGCGGCGGCAGCGCATCGGCGGCCGGCAGCGCGAGTGTCACGTCGACCGGATAGCCCCCCTGTTCAAGGATCGCGGCCATCTCGTCGAGCGTCGTCGCGATCGGCATGGCGAAAGCGTCGGGCAGTCGCGCCTCCGGTTCGCGATCGGCAAGCGCGACCGCGACGAGCAGCGCGGTGCTCGACGCGACGGCCTGCCGCAACGCGACGACATCGGCGCCCGACGACGAGCCTTCGAGCTTCGACAGCTTGAGCCACGTGAGCAACTGCCGGTCGCCTTCGCGCAGGCTTGCGTCGAACGCGGCGCGCGCGTCGTCGTCGCCGCGCAGCCGCCGCGCGGCGAGCCGCAGCCGCTTCGCGAGCTGCGCATGCGCGAGCGTGCGCGGCGACGGCGCGATCAGCAGGTTGACGACGATCGCCACGCCGACCGGGATCGCGACCATCAGCCATGCATAGAGCAGCGCGCGCGTCGCGGCTTCGCCGAACGGCGCGAGGCCGAGCTGGTCGAGCCCGAAGCCGACGATCATCGCGAGGATCGCGCCGACCGGGCGCAGCTTGCTGGCGGACGTCAGGTAGAGCAGGCCGACCGACAGCACGGCCATGCACGCGACGCGCAGCACCGAATACTCGATGCTGAAGATCGCGACGCCGATCACGAGCGCGATCACGAGCGTGACGAGCAACAGCATCGCGACGGCGAGCATGGCGCTCGTCACGCGATCGGCGCGGTTCAGGAAGAACACGACGTACGCGGAAATCGCGGCTTCCGGCGTGCCGTATCCGCTCGTCACGAGCACCACGAGCGCGCAGATCAGCGCGACGCGCACGGCCATGGCCGCGCGCCCCGGAAACGGCGCGAGCAGCCGCAGGACTTCGCGCGGGCCCGGCGAGCGGACGTCAGCGGCAGGCAGAGCCATGCCGGACCTCGACGATCGCGCTCGCGCCGACACGCACGAGCTTGCCGTCGGGTTCGTCGAGCTTCACGCGCACGGGGAAGCGCTGCGCGACGTGCACCCAGTTCACCGAGCGCTGCACGATCGGCAGCGAGCGCGGCAGGTTGATGCGGTCGCTGTCCGCGATGCCGGCGCCGATGCCGACGACCTTGCCCGTCATCGGGCGGCCGCGGTCGATCATCGAATAGACGGTCGCGCAGTCGCCGACCGCGATGCGATTGAGCGACGTCTCGCGGAAATTGCCGACGGCGAACCATTCGCTCGCGTCGATCAGCGTGAAGATCGACTGATTCGGCGCGAGGGTTTCGCCGGGGAGCACGCTCAGGCCCGTCACGAGCCCGTCGTGCGGCGCGCGCACGACCGTATCGTCGAGCGCATGCTGCGCGCGGGCCAGCGCGGCTTCGCGCGCATGCAGCGTCGCGATCGCGTCGGCGTCGTCGCCGATCGTCTGCGCGGACGCGCGCTGCTGCTCCTGCGCCTGCGCGAGCGAAACGGACGCGTCGCGCTGGCGCACCTTCGCCTGATCGAACTGCTGCGCGCTGACGTAGCCCTGCGCGGCGAGCGGTGCAAGCCGGTTCACGTCGCGGGTCGCGAGATCGTAGTTCTGCGTCGCGCGCTTGACCTGCTCGGCGGCGACGGACGCGTTCGAGCGCTCGCCGATCAGCGAGCGGCGGCGCGTGTCGAGCGACGCGCGCGCGAGCTCGAGATCGGCCTGCGCCTGCGCGACGCTCAGCCGGTACGGCACGGGATCGATCACGTACAGCAGGTCGCCTTTCGCGACGCGCTGGTTTTCATGCACCGCGAGCTGCACGATGCGGCCGCCGACCGGCGACGCGACGTGCACGACGTCCGCGTCGATCGACGCGTCGTCGGTGGACGGGTAGGCCGTCGTGCGGTGGTACGCGTACGCGAGCGCCGCGATGCCGAGCGCGACGATCGCGAGCGCGATCGCGCGGCCTTTGACGGAGGGGCGGGCGATGCCGGCGGCCTTCATGCGAACGGCCCCGTGCCGGTGAGCCAGACGATCACGGCGACCACGAGCCCGATCGCGGTGCAGACGGCAAGCTGGTAGGGCACCGTCGCGGCCCAGCCGGTCGCGACGAATACGCGATGCGCGACGATGGCGCCGACGATGCCGACGATCGCACTGACGAGCCACAGCGGGAAGTACGCGCCGAACAGCACGTAGGACGGCGCGCCGCGCGATGCGCAGCCCGCGAGCGGCAGGGCGGGCGCCAGGACGGCGGCGACGCTCAGGGGCGCGCGCGGCGTTGTTTTTCTCATGGTGTGACGAGCTCGACGTTGAGGGTGGATGCCGGGCGCGGCGCAATGCGGATCGTCGCGAACGGCCGGGCCGCGACGACGATTCCGGGATACGGAGCCGATCATAAATCAGCGCGATGTGGATCGCCAGCGATCCGGCATGCGTTCACGGCATGCGGCGAGGCCGGCCGTGGCCGCGCCGTCGGTCATGCCGAACGGTCCGGCAGCGCGGGTCGGCAGCGATGGCCGGACCGCTGCGATTCTGCCAGCAGCCGTTCGCGTAGGGTTGCTAAGGGACTGTAAAGGATCGTCAGACGCCAATCGCGCCGCGGAATTTGCCGTGTGGGCGCAGCGGAATCGGCACGCAAATCGCCGATTGCTGCCCGAACCCGTGCGAATCCGGGCGGCCCGGCTCGCCGCGCGCATCCTCGACGAGCAGGCCGACGAGATCGCGTGCGAAGCGCGGCAGCGCATCGCGATCGGCGACGCGGATCTGCAACCGGCGCTCGGCCCAGTCGCCTTCGAGCGCGACGAGGCGCGGCGCCATCGTCTTCGCATGACGGCGCGCGGTGCCTTCGGGCAGTACGACGACGTTCTCGACGATCATCCTGCAGGCCGTCTCGAAGTTGCTGACCCGGATGCGTCCACGCAGCATGCGCTGCATGTCGGCGGCCGTGCGCTTCGGGAAGGCGCGGATCGCGCTCGCGTCGTGCAGGCCGATGACGTCGCGGTCGAGCGTCGCGACGAACGGCGTCGATGCGTGGTCGCGACGCCGGGAGGATGGCCGACGATCACGCAAAGTCGTACGGCGCGGCACTGCCGGGCGCGACCCGTCGTCGCGGCCGGGATCTGTGTACCATCGTGCGTATGGTGCGACACGCGGCACCGGGCATCACGGCCCGTGCGACGCGCGTCGCGGAAGCGGTAGTGCAACGAAGGCGAACGTTCCATGCGAAGTTTCTTTGTCCGGTTCATTGCAATCGGCGTGCTGTTCCATCTGTATGTCGGGATGCGGATCGTTCCCGATGCGTTCGTGTCGCCGCTCGCGCGCACGATCGCGGCGCTCGTGCTGGCGAGTTTCGTCGTGTTGATTCCGGTCGGCATGTTCTCGCGCCGCTTCGACGAAGGGTGGGCGGCGACGCTGGTCGGCTGGGCCGGCGCGCTCGCGATGGGCTTCTTCTCGTCGCTGCTGGTGCTGACGTTGCTGCGCGACATCGTGCTGCTCGGCGTGTTCGCTTGGCGGCATCTCGGGCATGACGGCGCGTGGAGCGGCGCCGCGCCCGACACGGCGCTCGGCGTGCTGGCGGCCGCGGTGCTCGTGACCGCGATCGGGTTCGTCGGCGCGCGCCGCACGGCGGCGGTCAAGCGCGTGTCGATTCCGGTCGCGGGGCTGCCGGCCGCGCTCGACGGATTGACGATCGTGCAACTGTCCGACATTCACGTCGGGCCGACGATCAAGCGGCCCTACATCGAACGGATCGTGCGTGCGGTCAATGCGCTCGACGCCGACCTCGTGGTCGTGACGGGCGATGTGGTGGACGGTTCGGTCAAGCGTCTGCGCGACCACACGGCGCCGCTCGGCGAGATGCGTTCGCGGTACGGCACCTTCCTCGTGACGGGCAACCACGAGTACTACGCGGGTGCGCATGCGTGGATCGACGAGTTTCGTCGTATCGGGCTGACGGTGCTGCTGAACGAGCACGTGGTGATCGAGCGCGGCGGCGCGCGGGCGGTGCTCGCGGGCGTCACCGATTTCACGGCGGGCGGATTCGATCCCGCCCATCGCAGCGACCCCGCGCAGGCGCTGGCCGGTGCGCCGCGCGACGTCGGCACGAAGATCCTGCTCGCGCACCAGCCGCGCAGCGCGGAAGCGGCGAACCGCGCGGGCTTTACCGTGCAGTTGTCGGGGCACACGCATGGCGGCCAGTTTCTGCCGTGGCCGCCGTTCGTGCGACTGCAGCAGCCGGTGATCGGCGGGCTGAACCGCTTCGGCGACATGTGGCTGTATACGAGCCGCGGCACCGGCTACTGGGGACCGCCGAACCGCTTCGGCGTGCCGTCCGAGATCGCGCTGATCCGACTGACGCGCGGTTAGCCGATGGCCGGGAGGCGGCCGTCGCGCGAGACGAACGCGCATCGCGGTGCACCGCGGCTTCCTTTCGGCCTTTCGGCGGCGAATGACAGCGCATGGCGGCGCGCGGCGCCGTTGGCTAGTATGCAGACATGCATCGTTCGCTTCGTTCCTCACTCGTTCCTGCCGACATGTCCACGCCCGATCTCTTCGCCGATACGCCCGTGCCCGACGTGGACTGGTACCCGGACTGGCTTGCGCCGCCCGACGCCGATCGCGCGCTGGCCGCGCTGATCGACGAGGTCGCGTGGCGGCAGGACACGATTCGTACGCCGCGCGGACGCATTCCGTTGCCGCGGCTCACCGCGTGGCAAGGCGAACCGGATGCCGTGTACGTGTACTCGGGCATCCGCAACGTACCCGAGCCATGGACGCCGGCCGTGCTCGGACTGAAGCATGCGGTCGAGGCGACGTGCGACGTGCGCTTCAACAGCGTGCTGCTCAATCGCTATCGCAACGGGCTCGACAGCCTCGGCTGGCATGCGGACAACGAACCCGAACTCGGCGACGCGCCAGTGATCGCGTCGGTGAGTCTCGGCGCGATGCGCGTGTTCGATCTTCGCCATCGCGCGACCGGCGTCACGCATGCGTACCGCCTCGTGCACGGCAGCCTGCTCGTGATGCGCGGACGCACGCAGGCCGAATGGCAGCACCGCGTGCCGAAGGCGCCGGCCGTGCAGGGCGAACGCGTGAACCTGACCTTCCGGCGCGTGTCGATGATGGGCGGATAGATCGCGCCCCGTTTCCCGATCCACGAAAGGGTGGTGCAAGCAATTGGCCCGGCGTGCGGCACGTTGCCGCACGAACGCGGTGCCGGGCGCCTCGGCGTGCCGCTGAGGCCCGTCCCGCAAGGCTTTCAGGTAGATACGATCAACCGCCCGGTTCCGATAGGTGAGTGAAACCTCTGATGGTGCGTCGCAACAATTCTTGAATAAACTGTTGAATGACAGAACCGCGTTGGCGTGCCGGCGCGACCTTTTCGATATGCCTCCGTGCGCTGCCGACGCAGCGCGCAACGGGGCAGGAGCAAAACGCGTGACCGTACTCGACCCTTCCTTCGCACCCTCGCTGCACGTCTTCGAGCAAGACGGCGGATGGCAATGGGCGCTGACGGTGAAGCGGGCGACCGGCGTCGGCGTGAAAGTCGTGGCGTTCAGCCGCGAAGGCTTTCGCGGCGAAGCCGAGGCATACGCCGCGGGCCAGCTCGCCCGCGCCGAATATGACGCCGCCGTGACGGCCTGACGCCGTCGCGGCGATCCCGCCCGAGGATCGTCCTCACCGTCGGCCGCTCGCTGCCGGGCGGTGGCTTTCCCGATCGTTTTCCATCTTCCGTCTCGTGCCCCGCGCGATGCGCGCATCGCGCGGGCGCGCCTGTTCGCCCGCGCCCGCCGCGCCAAATGGTCCGTACCATTCGACACGTGCGTGCCATACGTCGCGCTTAACGTCCGGGCACGGCGCCCGTCGCGCCGGCGACGCGGCCTGCGCCGCGGCTTGGACGCCGGACGCCGACCCATCGACGAGAATGATGCAGGTCATGTGCGACGACAGAACCGACTACCACCGCCCTGCGCGCGGCGGACCGCGCACGACGCGGGCGCCGGAACGGGGATTCACGCTGATCGAGGTGCTGATCGCGCTGGCGATCGTGGCCGTGGCGCTGGGCGCCGTGATGCGCGCGATCGGCGCGCTCGCGTCGGACACCGACACGGCGCGCATGCGTCTGCTCGCGCTGTGGAGCGCCGACAACGCGCTCGGCGAGATCCGCATCGCATCGACCTGGCCGCCCGTCGGCGCGAACACGTTCGCGTGCCCGCAGGGGCGCTACCGTTTCGTGTGCCGCCAGTCGGTGGCCGCGCTGCCGAACCCGCTCGTGCGGCGCGTGACGGTGAGCGTCTATCCGTCCGCATCGAGCCGCAACGTGCTCGCCGAAGTCGTCACGGTGATCCAGAATGAAGCGCGCCGCTGAACGTCGAGGGGCCGGGCGCGCCCGCGGCTTCACGCTGATCGAGATGCTGGTCGCGATCGCGCTGCTCGCCGTGATCGCGCTGCTGTCGTGGCGCGGCCTCGACGCGACGATTCGCGGGCGCGACGATATCGCGTCGAATCTGGCGCAAACACGTCTGCTCGGACGTTACTTCTCCCAGTTGCAGTTCGACCTGATCAACCTCGTGACGGCCGACGAAGTGTTCGGGCCGCCGCTGCGCATCCGGCCGAACGAGCTCGTGATGGTGCGCCATCTCGGCGTCGGCGGCGGACCGGCGCAGATGCAGGTCGTGCGCTACCAGCTCGAGGGGCGCGAGCTCGCGCGCAGCGCGTCGCAGCCGCTCGCATCGCTGGCCGACGTGGAGGATGCACTGAAGCACATGGATGCGTTCGCGCGCGTGGTGGTCAGCAACGATACGCGGACGATGCAGCTTGCCGTGTGGATTCCCCCGGGCGGATGGACGACGAGCCAGACCGCCATCGAGCAGAGCTATGCGCAGTTTCTCGCCCAGCACGGCGTCAGCAACATCACGTCGCTCGGCATGCCGCTGCCGCGCGGCGTGCGCTTCGCGGTCACGATGGGCGCGCCGGCAGTCGAATACGTGCGGACGATCCCGATCGGCCAGTGACGGCGGCGCGGGGCACTCGCGGCGCGCCACGCGATCCGTCCCCCGGACAAAATGGTCCGTAACTTTCGTCATACGTCTGTTATTACCCGTCCGTTAGTCTCGTGACGAGCATGACCGCTGCGACCGGTTCCGTCGAACCGGGCCGGCGGCGGCATCGGCAACGGGAAGGGGGGCGAACGTGACGGTCGAGCACCGGCATGATGCACACGCGGGCGCGTCGGGACTCGATGCGCGCGGTCAACGGCAATCGGCGGCGATCCTGAGCCGCGCACAACACTCGCACAGCGCCGGACGGTTCGACGACGCGGCGCGCGACTATCTCGCCGTGCTCGAGAAGGAGCCCGACAACCCCCAGGCATTGCACCTGTATGGCGTGTTGCAGTTCCAGTGCGGCGCGGCCGACGCCGCCGAAGCGTTGCTGCGCCAGTCGATCGCGATCGCGCCCGGCACGCGCGTCCTGTCGGATCTCGGCGCGATCGCCGGCGAGCGCGGCCGCGTCGGCGAGGCGCTCGAGCATTTCGCGGCCGCGCTGCGCACGACGCCCGACGACGTGCAGACGCTCGTGCGCCGCGGCAATACGCTGCTCGGATTGCGACGCTACGACGACGCGCTCGCGTCGTTCGACCGTGCGCTCGCGGTGTCGCCGCTCGTCCTCGATGCGCTGTGCAATCGCGGCAGCGCGCTGCGTGCGCTGCGCCGCTTCGACGAGGCGCTCGATACCTACGACCGCGCACTGATGGTCGATCCGCGTTCGTTCGAATCGTGGTTCAACCGCGGTCTCGTGCTGCGCGAACTGCAGCGGCCTGCCGATGCGCTGCAGTGCTTCGAGCGCGCAAACGCGATCCGGCCCGGCGTGACCGCGATCCTGGCCGAGCGCGGCAGTACGTTGATCGATCTCGATCGACCGGGTGAGGCGCTCGACGCGTTCAACGAAGCGATCGCGGCCGATCCCGCGCGGATCGACGTGCTCTACAACAGCGCGGTCGCGCTCGAACGGCTCGGCCGCGCGGACGAGGCGCTGGCCCGCTGCGAGCGCGTGCTGGCGTTCGATCCGGATCATGTCCGCGCCCATGCGAGCCGCGGCAACGCGCTGCTGCAGCTCGAGCGCCACGACGACGCGCTGGCGGCCTATGCGCGTGCGCTGGCGCTCGATCCGCACTCGGTGGAGACGTTGTGCAACCGCGGCACCGCGTTGCGTTACCTGAAACGCTACGACGACGCGCTGGCCAGCTACGACGCCGCGCTCGCGCGCGACGCGGGGTTCGCCGAAGCCTGGACCAACCGCAGCAACGTATTGCAGGACCTGCATCGCTACGACGAAGCGATGGCGTCGCTCGACCGTGCGCTCGCGCTGCGTCCCGACCACGCGACGAACTGGCTCAACCGCGGCAACCTGTATTTCGAAACGGCGCGCCCGGACGATGCCCTTGCCGCGTACGACCGCGCGATCGCGCTGCGTCCCGACTACGCCGAAGCGCATTTCGCGCGCGCGTCGCTGTATCTGATCGAAGGCGATTTCGCGCGCGGCTGGCCCGAATACGAATGGCGACTGCGCGACACGCAGTTGGCGCGGCACTACCGGCCGTTCACGCAGCCGGCGTGGCAGGGCGACACGCCGCTCGGCGGCCGGACGGTGCTGATTCATGCGGAACAAGGGTTCGGCGACACGCTGCATTTCTGTCGCTATGTGCCGCTGGTGGCCGCGCGCGGTGCACGGGTCGTGTTCGAGGTGCAGCCGCCATTGCGCGCGCTGATGGCGTCGCTGCCCGGAGCGGTCGACGTGATCGCGCGCGGCGATCCGCTGCCGGCGTTCGACTGCCAGGTGCCGCTGTTGAGTCTGCCGCACGCGTTCCGCACCGACGAAGCCACGATTCCGTATGCCGGCGCCTATCTGCATGCCGACCCGCAGCGCACGCGCCAGTGGGAGGCGCTGCTCGGCGAACGGCGCCGGCCGCGGATCGGGATCGCTTGGGCCGGCAATCCGGCGCATCGCAACGATCACAACCGGTCGATCGATTTCGCGCGGCTCGCGCCGCTGTTCGATCTCGACGTCGACTGGATCAGCCTGCAAAAACCCGTGCGCGAACGCGACGCGGCGCTGCTCGCGGCGGCGCCGGTGCTGCGCGTCGACGACGAACTCGGCGACTTCGCGGACACGGCCGCGTTGATCGGCGCGCTGGATCTCGTGATCGCTGTCGATTCCGCCGTCGCGCACCTGGCGGGCGCGCTGGGCCACGCGGTGTGGGTGCTGCTGCCCGATCCCGCGGAATGGCGCTGGATGCGGACCCGCGGCGACAGCCCGTGGTATCCGTCCGCGCGGCTGTTCCGGCAGGCCGCGCCGGGCGACTGGACGGGCGCGATCGACGCGGTGCATGCCGCGATCGCGCCGATGACACGTTAGACACGACACGCGACACGAACAGCGACAAGTGGGGGCCACACGATGACACCGAACGGGGAAGGGACGACACTCGCGAGCGCGCCGGTCGCGCCGGATCGCCGTCCGCCCGACGCCGCGCAACTCGACCGGCTGCTCTTGCGTGCGCGCAAGGCACACCACGACGGCGCGCTGCAGCACGCGGAACACGCTTATACCGAATTGCTGACGCTCGATCCCGAGCATCCGGAGGCGCTGCACCTGCTCGGCGCGGTGCGCTTCCAGCAAGGGCGGCTGGCCGATGCCGAACCGCTGATGCGGCGCTCGATCGAGCGCCAGCCGGCGCCGCTCGCGCTCGCGAATTACGCGGCGGTGCTGACCGGGCTCGGGCGCGCGCACGACGCGCTCGCGCGGCTCGACGAAGCGCTCGAGATCAATCCGGTCCATCAGCGCGTGCTGTTTCAGCGTGCGGGCCTGCTCGCGCAACTCGCGCGGTACGACGACGCGTGTGCGGTCTACGATCGGCTGCTCGCGCTGACGCCCGGTTTTGCCGACGGCTATGTGAAGCGCAGCGACATGCTGCGCGCGCTCGGCCGCCACGACGACGCGCTCGCCGACTGCGATCGCTCGATCGCGCTGGCCGGGCGTTCGTTCGACGCGATGCGCGGGCGCGGCCTCGCGCTGCGCGAACTCGGCCGCTTCCGCGATGCGGTCGACAGCTACGGCCACGCACTCGCGCAGACGCCCGGCAGCGCCGAGGTGCTGTTCCTGCGCGGCGTCGCGTATCTGGATCTGCACGAGCCCGAACGCGCGCTCGCGGATTTCAACGCGGCGATCGCGGCGAGCCCGACCTTCGTCGATGCGATCTTCAACAGTTCGATCGCACTCGAGCAGCTCGGCCGGCACGACGAGGCGCTCGTGCGCTGCGACCGCGTGCTCGCGATCGATCCGCACCATGCGCGGGCGCTGGCGAACCGCGGCAATGCGGCCAGTCATCTGGAGCGTTATCGCGACGCGGTCGACAGCTATGCGCGTGCGCTCGACGTGGAACCGGAGAGCCCCGGCGTGCTGTGCAACTATGCGAGCGCGCTGATGCGCGTCGAGCGTCACGACGACGCGCGCGACATGTGCGACCGCGCGCTAGCGCTTGCCGAAAACTATGTGCCGGCGTGGTTCACGCGCGGCCGCGCGGCGCTCGAAACGCATCGCTACGCGGCCGCGCTCGACGATTTCGCGCGCGTGATCGACGCGACGCCGTGCGACAAGCTCGCGCACTTCCACAAGGGCAATGCGTTGCGCGCGCTGCGGCGTCACGACGACGCGCGGCAGGCGTATGCGGATGCGATCGACATCGATCCCGACTACGTGCTCGCGCACTGCATGCGCGCGTTCCTGTGTTTGTCGATCGGCGATTTCGAAGCCGGCTGGGCCGAGTACGAATGGCGCTGGCGCGACACGCAGCTCGACGCGAGCCGGCGCACGTTCGCGCAGCCGCGCTGGACGCACGGGATGCCGCTCGACGGCAAGACGATCCTGCTGTACCCGGAACAGGGGCTCGGCGACACGCTGCAGTTCTGCCGCTACGTCCCGCTCGTGAAGGCGCTCGGCGCGCGCGTCGTGCTCGAAGCGCCGGTCGAGCTGAAGACGCTGTTCACGACGCTCGACGGCGTCGACACGCTCGTCGCGCGCGGCGAGCCGCTGCCGCCGTTCGACCTGCATTGCCCGCTGCTGAGCCTGCCGCTCGAGTTTCGCACGGACCTCGCGTCGATTCCGGCCGGCATACCGTATCTGGCCGCCGACCCCGTGCGTGTCGCGCAGTGGCGCGAACGGCTCGGCGCAGTGACGCGGCCGCGCATCGGCGTCGTGTGGTCCGGCAACCCGCTGCACCTGAACGACCGCAACCGCTCGATGACGCTCGCGGATCTGCTGCCGCTGTTCGACGACCGTTACGAGTGGATCAGCCTGCAAAAGGTGGTCCGCGACGACGATCGGCCGGTGCTCGACGCGAGTGCGGTGCGCTTCGTCGGCGACGCACTCCATGACTTCGCCGATACGGCGGCGCTGACCGCGCTGATGGACGGCATCGTCAGCGTCGATACGTCCGTCGCGCACCTTGCCGGCGCACTCGGCCGGCCGCTCGCGCTGATGATCCCGCATACGCCCGATTTCCGCTGGCTGCTCGATCGCGACGACAGCCCGTGGTATCCGTCGGCGCGGCTGTTCCGCCAGCCCGAGGGCGGGCAGTGGGCGCCCGTCGTCGAGCGGATCGCGGCCGAGTTGCCGGCGCTCGTCGGCGGAGGCGCGCAATGAGTGTGCGCCGCGAGGCCGCGCCGATGGCCGGTGCCGTACCGGGCGCCGCGGCCATGCCGCTGCATGCGGTGCTCGCCGACGCGCTGCGCAATGCGCGCACACGTCTCGAACAGCGCGACTTCGCGGGGGCCGGGCGACTCTACGAAGGCGTACTGACGATGGCGCCGGATCATGTCGAAGCGCTGCACCTGCTGGGCCTCGTGCATCTGCAGCTCGGCGATCCCGCAAGGGCGGAGCCGCTGATCGCGCGCTCGATGAAGTTCGGACTGAACCAGCCGTGGAACCTGGCGAACCACGCGGCGGCGCTGACCGGTGTCGGCCGTCATCGCGACGCACTCGCACTCGCCGATCGCGCGCTCGCGACCGATCCGGACCATGCGCCGTCGCATGCGGCACGCGGCGATGCGCTACTCGGGCTCGGGCAATACGACGCGGCGCTCGCGGCCTACGATCGGGCGCTCGTGCGCGAACCGGCGCACGCCACCGCGTGGCGCAAGCGCGGCGAGACGCTGCGGCGGCTCGAGCGGCCCGCCGATGCGCTGATCAGCATCGAGCGCGCGTTGCGGATCGACCCGAACGATGCGGCCGCGAACATCGAGCGCGGACATGCGCTGCGCGCGCTCGGCCATCGCGAGCAAGCGCTGCACAGCTATCAGCTTGCGATGGTCGTGCGCGGCAAGACGCCCGAGCTCGTCTACGCATGCGGCGTCGTGATGACCGAACTCGGCCGCCCGGCCGACGCGCTCGCGTGTCTCGACGAAGGGCTCGCGCGACTGCCGAACGACGAGCAGCTGCTGTACGCGAGTTGCGTCGCGCTGGATCTGCTGCACGCCCGCGACGAATTGCTGAAGCGCTGCGACCGGCTGCTCGCGTTGAATCGCGACCACGTCGCGGCGTGGGTCGGGCGCGGCAATGCGCTGCTGGGGCTCGAGCGCCATGCGGAAGCCGCAGAAGCCTACGCGCATGCGCTGGCGCGCGATTCCGACGATATCGACGCGCGCCGCAACCGCGCGGCCGCGCTGCGTGCGCTCGGCCGGTTCGACGACGCGCTCGCCGATTACGACGCGGCGCTGGCGCTGACGGGCCCGCATGTGGAACTGCATTACAACCGCGCGCTCGCGCTGCAGCAGCTCGGCCGTTACGACGAGGCGCTCGCGAGCCATGCGGCGGCGGCCGGCGCGCCCGCGGACACGGCGCAGGCCTTGTTCACGCGTGCGCTGGCGCACCAGCACATCGGCGACGACGACGCGGCGCTGACCGACTATGCGGACGCATGCCGACGCGATCCAAATCATGGGGCCGCTCGTCGCTCGCTAGCGTTCTGCCTGCTGCTCGCGGGCGATTTCGACGCAGGCTGGCGGCAGCACGAGGCGCGCTGGGAGGCGGCCGACGTGATGCTGCACCGGCGTCATGCGGACCGGCCGCGGTGGACCGGCGACGAACCGCTCGCGGGCCGCACGCTGCTGCTGCATGCCGAGCAGGGATACGGCGACACGCTGCAGTTCTGCCGCTACGCAAGCCTCGCACATGACCTCGGCGCGACCGTGATCGTCGAGGCGCCGGCCGCGCTCGGCGAACTGCTCGGCACGTTGCGCGGCGTGAGCCGGGTCGTCACCGAAGGGCAGCCGATGCCGGCGTTCGACCTGCAGTGTCCGCTGATGAGCCTGCCGTATGCGTTCCGCACGACGCTCGATACGGTGCCGGCCGACGTGCCGTACCTGCGCGCCGATGCGCGAAGGCGCGCTGCGTGGGTGCAGCGGCTCGATGCACTTGCGCCGTCGGGCCGATTGCGGGTCGGGCTCGCGTGGTCCGGCAATCCGCGTCATGCGAACGACGAGAATCGCTCGATACCGTTCGCCGCGCTCGCGCCGCTCGTCGGGTGCGGTGCGCTCGACGTGACGTTCGTGAGCCTGCAGCCGCAGGTGCGGGCCCGGGATGCCGATGCGTTCGCCTCAAGCGCCGTGCTGTCGTTCGCGGACGCGCTCACGGATTTCTCCGAGACGGCGGCGCTGGTCGACACGCTGGATCTGGTGATCGGCGTCGACACGTCGGTCGCGCATCTGGCCGGCGCGCTCGGGCGGCCCGTCTGGGTGCTGCTGCCGCGCGTGCCGGACTGGCGCTGGCTGCTCGAACGCGACGACTGCCCGTGGTATCCGTCCGCGAGGTTGTTCCGGCAGGCGCGGCCCGGCGACTGGCCGGCGGCGGTCGAGCGGGTGGCTGCCGCGCTCGGCGCAGCGGCTCGCACGCGCGCCCAACCGGCGTGACCGGCCTTCCATGACAAAAGCTACGGACCTTTTCACGGCGGCCGGAATGGTCCGTAACAGTCGCCATGTCGCTGCCATTCGCGCTTCGTATGGTCTTCGGATTCCAGCGGCCTGTTTCAGGCGCAACGACATGTGCGGTGCCCGACCGGCGCCGCATGCAAATTCCTAGCATCGGGGTGGAAAGAATGGCAGCACGCGCACGTACGGAACGGCAACCTCGCGCAACGGCCTCGCGGTCGGTCCTGAAATCGGAACTGAGCCCGCTGTACCGGGCGGTCGTGCTGATGCTCGCGGCGGGCGTGTCGGCGCATGCGCATGGGGCGGGCATCATGAACCTCGGGCAGGCCACCGCGCGTGCGGCGGGTGGGGGCGCGGGCAGCATCGGCGGCATGCCGGGCGTGCCGAATCTCGGCGTGTCGCCGCAGCAGGCGCTGCAGGCCAGCCAGCCGTCGATCCGCAACCTCGGTTATGCGGCGCACGCGATCGCCGCGCAGATCGCCGCGCAGCAGAATGCGGCGGCCGCGGCGGCGAAGCTGCCGTCGACCGTGCCGAACGGGCTGGCGCCGGGCGGGCTGCAGGTGGCGGCGGGCGCGTCGGGCGATACGAACAATCCGGTGCTGTGGTTCAACGCGAACGCGCCGACGCAGAGTACCGACGCGAACGGCCACGTGAACGTGGACGTGAAGCAGACCGGGCAGAACGCGGTGCTGACGTGGGAGACGATGAACGTCGGGCGGCAGACGACGCTGAATTTCGATCAGTCGGGCGGGACGCAGACGAATGGGGCGAACAACTGGGCTGTGTTGAACCGGGTCAACGATCCGAGCGGGCGGCCGAGCCAGATTCTGGGGAACATCACCGCGCAGGGGGCGGTGTATGTGATCAATCGGAATGGGGTGCTGTTCGGCGCCGGGTCGCAGGTGAACGTGCATTCGCTGGTGGCGTCGTCGCTCGATGTGCTGAACATGAACAATTACAACCAGGCCATGCAGAACAGGGTGCCGGTTGTGACGGACAGCAGTCTTGCGCAGGACGCCGCGGGGATCGTCGCGAGCAACAAGCAGTTCCTGAGTTTGCCCGCCGGGACGACAGGTGGGCTGGCGTATCCGGAGTCGGGTAGCTCGACGGGGGTGAATGGCGACAGCCAGGTTCCGAACGAGGTGCTCGGCCTCGGCAATCAGGTCAACCTCACGTCGGCCGGCCAGTATCGACCGTGGGGCGATATCACCATCGAGCAGGGTGCATCGATCACCACGCATGCGAACGGCAACGTCAGCGACGGCGGCTTCGTGATGATCGCGGCGCCGAACGTGACGAATGCGGGGCACATCAAGGCGACGGACGGGCAGGTCGTGCTCGCGGCCGGGGTCGGCGTGAGCCTGCGGCCGAACGGTTCCGGTAAAGTCAATCCGCAGGTGCTGCTGCCGGAATTGAGCGGGCAGATTCTGCTGCTTGGACCGAACGGCCAGGCGACCGACATCACGCCGGCCGGCACGCTGACCAACACGGGTATCGTCGAAGCGGCGCGCGGCAACGTGAACCTGCTCGGCAGTCGGGTCGCCCAGGACGGCGTGGTGGGCGTGACGACGAGCGTCAACGCGCCGGGCGCAATCACGATTTCCACGGTCGACGAATACCAATCCAACAATCCGGCCGGGGCCGCGTATCTCGGGCAGGCGCTTGTGACGATGAGCCAGCAAAGCACCGGCGGCGACACGCATCGTGCCGGCCTGCTTAGCTTCGGTCCCGATTCGGTGACGACGGTGATGCCGGACGGCAACGGCCAGACGACGCCTTCCACGCCGGGCGCGACCTTCACGCCAGGCAGCATCGGCATGACGGCCGGGTCGATCTGGCTCCAGGGCGGCTCGCTGATCGAGGCGCCCGGGTCGAAGGTCACCGTCACGGCGCTGACGCCGTCCACGTCCGGGGCGCAGACGCCGGCAGGTCAAACCGCTGTGCCGGGCCGCATCTATGTCGATAACGGCGCGACGATCGACGTGTCCGGCCTTGCGAACGTCGAAGTGCCGATCTCGCAGACGCTCGTGACGGTCGACCGGATCGGCCAGAACGAACTCGCGGATTCGCCGCTGCTGCGCAACGGGTTCCTGCTCGGGTACAAGGGCCTCGTGTTCGACAGCACGCTGACGGGCACGCGCAGCGACGGCGTGCAATGGGTCGGCAGCCCGATCCTGAACCTGTCGGGGTATGTAAGCCTGATTCCGCGCACGGTCGATCAGTTGCTGACCAATGGCGGGTCGATCACGCTGTCCGGCAACGAGGTGATGACCGCGGCAGGTTCGTCGATGAACCTGAACGGCGGTTACGTGCATTACGACGGCGGGATGGTCAACACGACGCGGCTGGTCGATGCGAACGGCGCCATCGTGCCGATCGGACAGGCGAGCCCGTACGACACCTACATCGGCATCGCGGGTCAATTTATCGAATCCCATCCGCGCTGGGGAGTGACGAAGTCCTGGTACAACCCGCTGCAGACGGCGGGGGCGTACCAGGGCGACTATATCGTCGGCGGCAATGCGGGCACGCTCGACGTCTATGCGTCGCAGGCGGCGGTACTCGACGGCGAGATCAGCGCGCAGGCGTTCGGCGGCTCGAAACAGATGCAGGGCAACAGCCTGCCGAGCGGCGGGACGTTCAACCTCGGCGCCGATCCGAAGCTCGATGGCGCTGCACTGGTCAATCTGACGTCGAACGGCCATCCCGCCGGAACCGGCACTGTCGGCCTCGTCGTGCTGCAGGACAACGCACCGTCGCTCGACGAGGTCACGCCGGGTTTCTCGATCGATACCCCGCTGGACACCAAGACGTTGCAGGCGCTGCCCGCCGCGGACCCGCGCAACGTGCTGTCGACCACCGTTGTGCCGGTCGCGACGTTGAACAGCGGCGGCTTCGCGAATCTGAACGTGACCGAGGACAAGGTCGGCGGCACCGGGATCGTCGTTTCGCAAGGCACGCAACTGACGTTGCAGCCGGGTGGCTCCGTTTCGCTCAACAGCGCCCGTCCCGGCGCCGACGTCAATGTGGCAGGCAAGCTGATCGTGCCGTCGGGCTCGATCGCCCTGTCGAGCGGCGGCAACGTCGTCGTGGGACCGGAAGCGGTGATCAGCGCTGCCGGTCAATGGGTCAACAACGACGTGCAGGCCGCACCCGGTACGACGCCGGGCAACGGTCAGTTCGTCAATGGCGGCACCATCTCGCTGTCGGCCATCCAGAATTCGCTGAACGTGCCCGGCGTCGGCTATGCGGACACGACCGGCTCGATCCTGCTGCAGCCCGGCAGCGTGCTGGACGTGTCGAGCGGCGGCGAGATGCTGGCGAACGGCCAGATGCTGATGCAGAACGGCGTGCCGGCCGGGCGTGGCGGCAACGTGTCGCTGCAGACGTATGCGGCGCCTCAGTCGAAACAGTATGGCCATACGACCGACGGCGGCGGTGGCGCGTATTTGCCCGCGGCGCAGCCGACGGCCGGCACCCTTGCCCTGGGCGGTACGATCCTGAGCGACGGTTTTTCAGGGGGGGGCACGCTGACGCTGCAGGCGCTCGGCTTCCGGATCGGCGGCGATGCGGCGGCCGCGTCGCCGTGGGACGTCTATCTCCCGGAGAGCTTCTTTGCGCGGCAGGGGTTCGGCAAGTACGTGCTGAACGCATATTACGATGCGACCGTCGCGCCGGGCGCCACGGTCGGCGTGACGCAATTGAACCGCATCCCGGAGGCCGCGCTTCAGCAGGCCGGTACGGGCGCGAACCTGTCGTCGGGCGGCCTGACGTCGATCGGCCAGCTCGATGCGTATCACCGGCAGGCGACGAGCCTGGTGCTGACGGGCGGCAATTACACGTCATGGCTTACATCGGCAGATGCGGCGCCGACGTACCCGGGTGTGACCGGTGCGGTCACGCTGTCGGAGGGCGCGTCGATTCATGCCGATGCGGGCTCGAGCATCGGACTCGGCTCGCCGACGCAGGTCACGGTACTCGGCACGATCGTCGCGCCGGGGGGATCGATCACGTTGAGTGCGGACGGGGCGGGCACGTTCGCGCAGACGGGACAGTTCAACACCGGCGCCCGAAGTTCAAGCCAGTCGGTCTGGCTCGGCTCGGATGCGACGCTGGACGTGTCGGGTACCGCGGTAGCCAATCCGCTCGCGGCACCGGTCAAGATCGGCGGGACCACCGTCGTGCCGAATACGGGCAAGGTGCTGCCCGGCGGCTCGGTGACGCTGTCGAGCGATACGGGTTACGTCGTTGCGCAGGCCGGCTCGAAGATCGACGTATCGGGTGCGTCGACGAATTTCGACCAATTGCAGGCGAACGGCACGTATGCGTCTCGACCAGTATGGAGCGATGCCGGCTCGATGACGCTATTGGCGGCGAACGGCCTGTTCGCGGATGCGACGCTGCAGGCCCATCCGGGCGCGGCGCAGGCGCGAGGCGGCACGCTGACGATCCTGCCGCATCAGAACGATGGCGCGACCGGCACGGCTCTGGTCGTGCGGCAAGACGGCACGCTCGCGCCCGCCGGGTTGGCACCGGGGCAGGACTTTGCGTCGGCGATCGATCCGACGACCGGCTTGCCGATCGGTCAGCCGACCGGCGTTCTTCAGTTCTCGGCCGACCGGTTGAAAGGATCCGGCATCGCGAATCTGGTGCTCGGCAGCGACACGCCGCCTAATCTTTTCGGCGTGTCGCCGACACCGATTCTGTTTGCGGGCGACGTGACACTGTCACTGCCGGAATCGGTGAGCCTGAATGCGGGCCGCATCGCGGCCATCGACATGGGACAGTTGTCGACGCTGCTGTCGACGCCGCCGGTACGCAAACCGGACGGGACGATCGCGTCGACGGTCGACGCGGTACTGGCACAAGCGCCGCAAGCACCGCTCGGCACGACGGTGGAAATCGATGCGCCCTACGTCGCATTGTCGGGGCCGCTCATCCAGTCGCAGGCGCCGAAGTTCAATCCGGTCGCGGCGCTGTCCGATGCGACGCTGAACGTGAACGCGTCGTTCGTCGATCTGAAGAACCAGTTCCAGCTCAACAATTTTGCTCACGCGAACTTCATGAGCAGCGGCGATATCCGCCTGAGTTCGACGAACGCGAGCCAGACCCAGGCGCCGGGTCTGGCGCCCGGGATTCTTTATACGCCGGGCGATCTGACCTTCAAGGCGGCCGACCTGTATCCGTCGACCGGCAGCACGTTCGTCGTCGCTGCGGTTGGTCCGACCGATTCGTCGACAGGCAAACCGGCGTCGACGACGGTCGCGTTCGCGTCGAATGGCGAGTCGGGCACGCCGCTGTCCGCAGGGGGTACGCTGCTGGTCGACGCGACGAACATCGTGCAGGGCGGCACGGTGCGCGCGCCGTCCGGCGCGATCGTGTTCGGCGTCGGCGATCCGTCGAATGTGGCGACGCAAGCACAGTTTGCGGGCCTCTCGCTCGTCGCAACGGATTCGGTGAAGCTGGCGAACGGCAGTGTGACGTCGGTCTCGAACGGCGGCGCGGTCATTCCGTACGGCACGACGATCGACGGCGTCGAGTGGCAGTTCAATCCGCTTGCCGGCAACACGACGCCCGACCTGACCGCACCGCCCGCGAAATACGTGGGTGTGAACGGCAGCAATGTCGCGCTCGACAAGGGCGCGACGATCGACCTGTCCGGCGGCGGCGACCTGCAGGCCGCCGAATGGGTGCCGGGCACCGGCGGCACGCGCGACGTGCTGTCGCAATACAACGTGAGCTATGCGAGCGGCAAGGGCGCGACGGCCGTGCCGGTCAATGCCGGGGCGGGCAACGTCTACGCGATCGTGCCGGGCGCGCAATCTCCCGTCGCCGCCTATGACCCGGTGTTCGCACAGACGCAGCAACCGTCGACCAATGCGAACGGTACGCCGACGACCGCGACGGCGACGATGGGCGTCGGGCAGGCGAGCCTGACCGATCCGGTCGGCAAGGCCGTGTATCTGTCGGGCGTGCCGGGGCTGGCGCCCGGCTACTACACGCTGCTGCCGGGCAAGTACGCGACGTTGCCGGGCGCGTATCGCGTCACGGTGTCGAACACGGCCGGCAATCTCGTGCCGGGCGCGAGCCAGATGCTGCAGGACGGCACCGTCGTGACGGCCGGCTATTTCGCCGACGCGTTGACGGGCAGCCGAAGCGCGACGCCGACGCTGTTCAACGTGCAGTCGAACGGCGTGTGGCAGCAGTACTCGCAATACACGCTGACGGGCGCGAACGCCTATTTCGCGAAACTCGCCGCGACGAAGGGCAACGTGACGCCGCCGCTGCCGGTGGACGGCGGTCAGCTGGTGCTGGCGGCGACGAAGGCGCTGACGCTCGGCGCGACGCTGAATGCGGCCGCCGGCGCGGGCGGCGCGCCGGCCCAGGTCGACATCGCGTCGCAGGAGATCCAGATCACCGGTAACGGCAGCGCGGCGCTGCCCGGCTATCTGCAGATCGGCAGCGACGCGCTCGATTCGCTGAACGCGGGCAGCCTGCTGATCGGCGGCACGCGCGCGGCGACGACGAGCGGCGTCACGATCACGCCGATCGCGAACAGCGTCGTCGTATCCAACGACGGCAACACGGCGCTGAAGGGCCCCGAGATCCTGCTCGTCACGAAGACCGACGGCAGCGGCACCGATCCGAACGCGGCGAACGGCCTGCGCGTCGATGCCGGTGCGTCGATCGCCGCCCAGGGCGATTACCCGGCCGCCAAGGATCAACCGATCGCGATCGCCGGCGACGGCGCATTGCTGCGCGTGTCGAACGGCGCGATGGCGCCGTTGTCGCGCACCGGCGGCACGGGCAACGGTTTGATGACGGTCGGCGCAGGCGCGACGCTCACGGGCGGACAGGCGCTGCTGCTCGATTCGTCCGGCGATCTGAAGGTCGATCCGTCCGCTGTGCTGTCGGCCAAGGCGATCACGGCGGATGGCTCCGCGATTACGTTCACCAACGCGAGCGGCGCGTCGGCGGCGAGCCTGCCGGGCTTCGTCGTCGATCCGGCCGGTCTCGCACAGTTCGCAAATGCGCAGCAGGTGACGCTGCGCAGCTACGGTGCGATCGGCTTCGTCGGCGACGTGAACGCGACGTTCGGCAACGGCGTCGATCTGAGCGCCGGCACGTTCACGAGCGACGGCGGCCACGTGACGCTGAATGCGCAGCAGGTCGCGTTCACGAACGAGATGGGCGCCGCGCCCGGCACGACGACGGCCGGAAACGGCACGCTGACGGTCAACGCGAAAGAGATCGACTTCGGCACGGGCACGAAGGCGGCAAGCGGCTTCGGCTCGGCGGTGATGAACGCGGCGGCCGGCATCGTCGGCCAGGGTACCGGCACATTCGACTTCGGCGCATTGCCGGTCACGCTCAATGCACCGGTCTACCTTGCCGATACGAGCTCGGCCGCCACCGTGAAGACCACGGGCGCACTGACGCTGAACGGCGCGTCGGGCACGGCATTGAAGCGCGATGCGGTCGGCGGTGCATGGACCTTCATCGGCGGTACCGTCGTCGACAACGGTGCGACGATCAGCGCGCCGGCCGGCAACGTGACACTCGAGGCGACGGCCGGCAACCTGACGATCGGCGGCGGATCGACGGTCAGCTCGGCGGGCGTGTCGAAACAGTTTTTCGATGTGACGCGCTACGCGCCGGCCGGGTCAATTACGTTGACGGCCGATGCGGGCACCGTCGACGTACAGGCCGGCTCGACGCTCGATTTCTCCGGGGCTACTGGCGGTGGCGCGGCAGGCAGTCTTTCGCTGTCGGCTCCGCAACAGGTCGTGAACCTGAACGGCGCGATCAAGGGCGGCGCGGCGAGCGGCTATGCGGGCGGATCGTTCTCGCTCAATACGGGCGGCGCGGCCGATCTCGATGCGCTGTCGAAGACGCTGGCATCGAGCGGCGTGAACGAGGCGATCACCGTCCATACGAAGACAGGCAACCTGACGCTGTCGCAGGGCAACACGCTGACCGCGCACTCGGTGCTGCTGACGGCCGACGGCGGATCGGGAAGCCCGGCCGATACGGCGAACGGCAACGTGAACGTGCTCGGGACGATCGACGCGTCCGGCAAGGCAGGCGGCGAGATCGATCTGTACGGCCGCAACGGTGTGGACGTCGAAGGTTCGCTGCTGGCGCGCGGCTCCGATCCGAATCAGCGCGGCGGGAAGGTCAACATCGGCACGACCGCATTGTTCGATCCGACGATCGTCGACGCGAACGGCAACTCGGTCGCGTACAACGCAACCTATGGTTACGAGAACATCCTGCGTGCGAACGCCGGTGCGATCACGCTCGGCGCGAATGCGCTGATCGACGTGTCGGGCGGGACGGCCGGCGGTTTGTCAGGCGGCACGGTGAATTTCCGCGCGCCGTTGCTGGCCGACAACGGCGTGAAGGTCAACCTGCCGGATACGTTCAACGACGGCAAGGGCATCGTCGGCTCGCGCGCGACGACGCTCGAGGCGTATGCGGTATGGAGCACGACGGACGCGACGACGGGCGCGCAGCACTTCGACGGCGTCATCGATCCGGCGGGATGGTATGACAAGAGCGGGCATCTGCTGGCCGGCACGTTTACGGCACAAGGGACGTCCGGCACGCCGGCGACGTTCTCGTTCGCACCGGACGGGTCGGGTGGCGGCACGCTGACGAATCAGACGACGGGCGCAACGGCGAGTGTCACGCAGGCGCAGCTTCAAGGTGGTGACAAGGATATTGGTTTCGGCGGGTTGAACAACATGTATTTCGCGCCGGCGAGCAACGGTGCGAATACGGATCACCAGACTTTCTACGGCTACCAGAACGGCGATGCATCGACCGCGACGCCGGGAACGCTGATGGGGTTCGTGCAACACGGGCTCGATACGCTCGTCGATCCGTTCGCGGGAAAGAACATCGCGAATACGCGCATCGTGCCGGGGATCGAGCTCGACAACCCGAGCCCGGCGATCAACGGCGGCGACATTCAGGTGCTGACGAACTGGAACCTCGGGGCGGGCGCGTCGCCGACGAATCTCGCGTTCCGTTTCGACGGGCAGGCGCCGATCGTGACGCTGCGCGCCGAGAACAACGTGAAGGTGAATGCCAGCCTGTCGGATGGGTTCTTCCAGATCGCCAACCCGCTGGGCGGCGGCGGGACGATTGCGGTGCCGCCGTTGTCGACGTTGAGCGAGGCGAATGCCATTTTCAAGTTGCCGTCGGGCTACAACGCGTACCCGTACGGGTACGGAATCTGGTACTACGCCAAGAAGGGTGTGGCGTTTGCCCCTGGACAGCCGGTCGGCGGAACGCCGGACGAGATCGCGGAATACTACGCGCTCTATATGGCGTACGCGAATTTTCTCGATCAGACTGCGACGAGCCTTTCGTCGCAGCTGAATTGGGCTCCGACTTACAACAATATCGGTATCGTCTATCAGCTGAGATTCAACGCGGCCGGAGCGGTCGCGGCTGGTCAGCCGAAAGGGCCGATTGCGCCTTCGGCGGCCGAGCAAGCGGTAGATCCCGGTTCATACCTGATTTATCTGAATCAGTATCAGAAATATCTGGCCGACTCCGTTCGATTCCGGAATCAAAATGGGAAGTATCCGCTAGTGGATGTTCCCGCCGCGCCAGCGGTTCAACCTGTTTCGGTGATCGGGACGCCGACGATCAGCCTGCCGGCCGTAACCGACAACTCGCCCGCGCCGACGCCGGTCGCGACCAATCCGATTCCGCTCCAGTCTTCGTCGCTGACGGGTGGAACGAGCAGTTCGTTCCGCGTAGTGGCGGGCGCCGATCTGAATAGCACGAATCCGCTTGCACTGCAGCCGTTGGCTGCGGGCGAAACAACGAGCGGCAAGAGTGTCACGTTCGACGGCCATACGACCTACGTCGACAGCAGTGGGTTTGCCGTGCTTGCACCAACGACGATCCGAACCGGTACGGGCGGCATCGATGTGGCCGCGGGCAACGGCGTCGCGTTGTTCGATGCCGGTACCGCACAAGCAAACGACTCGGATGTGGTCGTGCCGGGCGTGATTTATACCGGTGGCGCGCCTGCCGCGTCCGCGCCATCCGGTAGCCCCACGGTGGCGATCCTGCACGCCGGAACCGGCTATCAGGACATTCTGATCACGCCGACCGTCAGCCCCGATTCGGCTGGCGATATCACGATCCACGCGCAGGGCGACATCACGGGCGCCGAGTACCTGACCGATACGAACGGCACGGTCACTGGACGGACCGGCACCAACATCAGTCCGTTCTGGTGGCAGTGGATGCAGATCGGCAATCCGACCGGGTCGGTCGGCGCGACCACTCCCGTTATCCAGACCGTCCAGACGTCGATCAACTTCGGTGCGTTCGATCAAGGCGTGTTGAGCGTGGGCGGAAATGTCTCCGTGTCGGCGGGCGGGAATATCTCCGATCTGTCGGTGTCGTTGCCGACCACGTGGTGGCTGACCGGCACGAAAACGGATACCCCGACCGTCAATACGGTCGGCGGCGGCAACCTGTCGGTGCGAGCCGGTGGAGACATCTTGAGCGGCGGTTATTTCGTCGCCAAAGGGACCGGGACGATCACGGCTGGCGGGAAGATCGGCTCGGATCTCGCGGTGCCGTCGCAACTCACCGGACAACCTCCGGTAACGGTGGATACGCTGCTGGCAACGCAGGACGGCGTGCTCGACGTGAGTGCGCGTCAGGGCGTGAGCGTCGGGCGTGTGTTCGATCCGTCGTATGTGCAGAGCAATACGCTGCTGTATGCGTACAAGCAGCGCGCTGACATGCAGGGCTATTCGTCGACCTCCGCGGTCAATATTGCGTCGACGACAGGCGATGTCGCGATCGGTACGCTCTCGGCCGTCGGCGTGATCGGCGGCGGTGCGCCGACTACATCGATTCCGGGGGCGAACGATCTCTCGTCGGTCCTGCCGGCATCAGTGAGCCTGACCGCGTTGACGGGCGGCATCACCGTGGCGGCAAGCGGTGTGCTCTATCCGTCAGCGTCCGGCGACCTGAGCCTGATCGCCGACCAATCCGTCAACCTGTCGAGCGGCAACGGCATGGCGCTCGCCGGGGCACCCGCGTTCGGCATGCTCGACGTCGACCCGGGCGCGATGCCTTCGCCCGCCAATCCGAATGTTCTCATGGTCAATCCGAACATCGCATCGGCGGCGGCACATGGCTCAAATGCGTTGCATGCCGACGACCCCGTGCCGGCAAGAATCTACAGCCTCAATGGCGACATCGTCGATGGCGTGCTTCAGACGACAGGAGGAGACGCAGGCTTCTACGGAAATCTGGTTCCCGTTGCGATCGACAAGCCCGCGGTGATTCAGGCTGGGCGGGACATCGTCAATCTGTCGTTCCTCGGACAAAATCTGCGCAAGTCAGACGTGACGCGTATCGTGGCGGGGCGCGACATCTACGATACGCCGCCGCAGCAGTCGCAGCCGCAGCCGCTCGTTGCACCGGTGCTGGCACTGGGCGGTCCGGGAACGTTCGACATCCAGGCGGGGCGGAATATCGGTCCGCTGACCAACCAGAGCAATCTGGGGAATGCGAAGGGCATACTGACGGGCATCGACGCAATCGGCAACGCGAACAATCCGTACCTGCCGCATGAAAGTGCGAACGTCAATGTGCTGTTCGGAATCGGGCCCGGCATTGACACTGCGTCATTCGTCTCGACGTATATCGATCCGGCGAGTGCCGTATCCGGCGTACCTGGCGCGACGCCGGAACTCATCACGTTCATGGAGCAGTATGAGGCGGGCCTCTCGGTCGATACCGGCCTCGTCAAGGACCAACCGGCAGTCAAGCCTTTGACTGCCGCCGCAGCATGGTCGAAGTTCAAGGCACTTCCGCAGTTCGTTCAGCAGTTGTTTGCAGAACAGGTCTTGTTCAAGGTGCTGGCCAGCGTAGGTGAGGATTACAACAATCCGGCCAGTCCGTATTATCAGAAATATGCGCGCGGATACGAGGCGCTCAATACGATGTTCCCGTCCTCGTTCGGCTATACGGCCAACAACCTCGGTGGCGGCAACAACGGCGCGAACAAGGTGATCGATACGGGCGACCTGGATATTCGAAGCACGACCATCCAGACGCAGCAGGGCGGAAATGTGTCGATCCTGGGTCCCGGCGGACAGGCGCTGATCGGAAGCACATCCGCGCCGCCGCAGGTCGTGGCGAGCGACGGATCGGTGATTGCCGGGCCCGGTACGATGGGTATTCTCACGCTCGAGAAAGGCGACATCGACATCTTCACCGATCGCAGCGTGCTGCTTGCGCAGAGTCGCATTTTCACCGAGCAGGGCGGCGACATGACGATCTGGAGTTCGAACGGCGACATCAACGCGGGCAAGGGCGCGAAGTCGTCGGCGGACACGCCGACGCCGCAATATGTGTGTGACGCGAACCACTATTGCACGGTCGATACGCGTGGCCAGGTCACAGGTGCCGGTATCGCGACACTGCAGAGCGTACCGGGCGTGCCGATCGGCACGATCAACCTGATTGCGCCGCGCGGTACGGTCGATGCGGGCGACGCGGGCATTCGTGCAGGTAACCTGAACGTCGCAGCACTGCGTGTCGTGAACACGGACAACATTCAGGTAACCGGTAAAGCGAGCGGCATCCCGCTCGTGCAGGCGGTAAATACGGGTGCGCTGACGGCTGCGAGTGCCGCCGCGTCGGCCGCGACCCAGGTCGCGCAGGATATCGCCAAGAACAATGCGTCCGGTGTGTCGCCACGTCGCTGGACGATCTCGGTGCAGGTCGAGGGGTTTGGCGATACAGGCGGCGATGGCGGGAAGAAACACAAGCAGCAGGTCGGCTATGACGCGTCGAACGCGGTGTCGGTGCTGGGCTTCGGTCAAGTGGGGCCGGCGCAGAGATCGGCGTTGAGTTCGGACGAGCGTGCGCGGTTGGGCAAGATTTGAAGGGGGAAGTCGATGCGAGCCGCCGGTTCGACTGACAGTTTATGCCCTTTGATCATCGTCTCTCGGCATTGTCGAGAGACGTAGTGCAGCTGCTTGCGAATTCGAGTACAAGACGAAAAGCCGCGCCACTGGTGATTCAGAGAAATCCCATGAGATTTTCCTCTTGCGTCAGCCATCATCCAAGGCTCTTCGTGAGTGCATCAGACGATGCTTGACCTGACGGTGACGAGTAGTGCGGATTGAAGCTGTAAACGAAAAACTGCGCCCTTGACGATTCAAGGGCGCAGTTGCAGAGACGGTGGAGCATCCACCGTCAAATGGCTTAACGACCGGTGACCGAGCCCGTGCAGACGCTCGTGTTGCCGATGTCGAGGTTGAAGCCGCTCGTGTTGCTCAGGAAGTCAGCCGAGATTGCCGTCTGGAAGTTCGACGACACGGTGTCGAAACCGTTGCCGTGAACGATCGACGCGAAGCTGGCGTTCGTGTAGTGGCTGTTCAGGAAGTCGTGCACGGCGGTCTTGACCGACGGATCCGCGTAGCACTGGCTCAGGATGATCTGGCTGGTGCCGGAAACCGGATAGCCCGAACCCGGATTGCCGACATTCGGCACCCAGTTCGCCTGGTTGGCGGCGCGAGCTTGGGTGCTCGGGACAGTCGCCGTGCTGAGTGCGGTCGTCGCGTTCGCATACGTCGGCGCGTAGTACACGCCGTTCGAGGCGTTCACGAGGCTTGCCACCGGCAGCTGGAATGCGCTGGCCGACGTCACGACCGTGCTTTTCGGAGCCAGGAACGTGTTCGTGTAGTCCGGGCTCAGGTAAGCGACAGCGGCCGTGCCGGCCGACTGGTAGCTCACCAGTTGCGTACGCACGCCACCGCTACCCGAAGCCGGCGTGAAGTTCGACGGAACACCGCCCGGGAACGAAGCCGTGAACGTCAGCGAATCGACGAACGTCACGCCCGCAGCCGTATTGGCAGTCGTACAAACAGCTGCCAGGTGGCGGGTCAGCAGTTCGGTCGTGCCGCTACCGTCCGAACGGTAGACGACCTTGATCGGTGCGTTCAGCGCGTACACCGAACCCGTTTCCGGATTCGTGACCTGATTCCAGTTCGTCAGCTTGCCCGAGAACACGCCGCACAGGTCGTTGTCGTTCAGCGCGATGCTATGTGCCTGATTCGGCGTCGTTTGCGGGGTCGTCGTGCTCGTCACGGCCGGGCCGTTGACGACCGGCACCGTGATCGGCGTGACGACGTACGGAATCTGGATCAGCGGGCCATTCGTCGCGCCGAGGCCGGCCTTGTAGGACGTGAGCTGGGCGGTCGACAGGGCCGCATCGCTGTTCGCGAAGTGGACCGTGCCCGTGACGCCTGCGCCGAAGAACGTCGGCTGGTTGTTCAGGAACGCGTTCTGACCGGCGCCCGAACCCACCGAGTAATACGTGAACGAGCCTTCGGCGGTGCCGAACAGGCCGATTTCGGTCGCGGTGTTGCCGATCGCGCCGATGGTCGGGGCGACGAGCGACGAACCGCCGCCGTGGATGTCCGCGGCCATCGCGGCCGTGGCGCCCAGACCGGAAACAACGAGAGCGAGGACTTGACAGATCTTGCGCTTGCTGGATTTCATGAGAAATTTCCTTGAACGAAGATAAACGGGAACCCCTGCTACTGCGGTTGGAATGCTTATGGACCGCCGGGTAAATGTAGGAGGGAATTCGAACGGCGCGTGTGAATTTTTCATAACGAATGGTGCGTAACATTTTTATCGATCGAGCCATTGCGTTATTCGAATGGATAAAGCGCCGATCGGAGCGTCATTCGGCACGCGCTGGAGCGTCCAGATACTGGGATTGGGGCGGCGTCGTTCGACGGATTGCGCGCGAGAGCCCGTGTCGGGCTTAACGGAGGTCGTTGAAACAGCATGCGGAGCCAGGCAGCGCTATCCCAACTTCACGACGGTTTCGTGGCGGATGTTACGGAACATTGCGCACGTCGATGAATACCTTCCGTTTCGATGTATTTTTCTGATTGTCGCTCGAATCTGTAAATGAAAGGTCGAGCAAGGTCGTAGTGTATTTAATGTGTGTTCAGTTAATTGACTGGATAAGATTGAAATCGTTTTTACGTTATAAGAATGGCGAATCCGGGTAATAAGCCCCGTCAAAAAAGGTAGCCCAACATCCGTCACAAATCTGCGCCGGTTCGCTCCGTAGTCTTCCCCGGCGACTCCGCCCGGCACATTGCGCGCCGTCGCCGAAAAAAGTCGCACGCGTGACACGAGGGCACTGACATGTCGGCATTCCGCTACGAAGCGATCGATCCCACCGGCCGCACGCTGAAAGGCGTGCTCGAAGCCGACAGCGCGCGCGCGGGCCGCAGCCATCTGCGCACGCAGGGGCTCACGCCGCTCGTCGTCGAACTGGCCGCGCAGCGTCTGCACGGCGAGCGCCATCAACGGTTGTCGCTCGGCCGCAAGCTCTCGCAGCGCGAGCAGGCGATCATCACGCGCCAGCTCGCGAGCCTGCTGGTCGCAGGTCTGCCGCTCGACGAATCGCTGTCGGTATTGAGCGAGCAGGCCGAACGCGAATACGTGCGCGAGCTGATGGCGTCGATCCGAGCGGAAGTCGTCGGCGGCCATTCGTTTGCGAATGCGTTGAGCCAGCATCCGCGCGATTTCCCCGAGATCTATCGCGCGCTCGTCGCGGCCGGCGAGCACACGGGCAAGCTCGGCATCGTGCTGTCGCGCCTGGCCGACTACATCGAACAAAGCAACGCGCTGAAGCAGAAGATCCTGCTTGCGTTCACGTATCCGGGCATCGTCACGCTGATCGCGTTCGGCATCGTCACGTTCCTGCTGAGCTACGTGGTGCCGCAGGTCGCGAACGTGTTCACCAGCACCAAGCAGCAACTGCCGACGCTGACGGTCGTGATGCTCGCGCTGTCGGACTTCGTGCGGCACTGGTGGTGGGCGTCGCTCGCGGCGACGGTCGCGATCGTCTATGCGATCCGCAAGGTGCTGTCGCGCGATCCGCCGCGGCTCAGGTTCGACACGTGGGTGCTCACCGCGCCGCTCGCGGGCAAGCTCGTGCGCGGCTACAACACGGTGCGCTTCGCGAGCACGCTCGGCATTCTCACGGCGGCCGGCGTACCGATCCTGCGCGCGTTGCAGGCGGCCGGCGAGACGTTGTCGAACCGCGCGATGCGCGCGAACGTCGACGACGCGATCGTCCGCGTGCGCGAAGGCGCCGCGCTGTCGCGTGCGCTAGCGCATACGAAGACGTTTCCGCCGGTACTCGTGCACCTGATCCGCTCGGGCGAGGCGACGGGCGACGTGACGACGATGCTCGATCGCGCATCCGAAGGCGAATCGCGCGAGCTGGAGCGCCGCACGATGTTCCTGACGAGCCTGCTCGAACCGCTGCTGATCCTCGCGATGGGCGGCGTGGTGCTCGTGATCGTGCTGGCGGTGATGATGCCGATCATCGAGCTGAACAACATGGTGCAGTGATGCGCGGCTCAGCGCACGAACGCGTTGGCTTTCTCCGCGGCGGGCAGCGCGATTTCGCGTTGCAGCCCGTTGCGGTCGACGACGATCGAGCGCGCGCGAACCTCGGCAAGCTTCGCGGCTTCGCCGATCGCCGCGCCGAGCGACACGACGCGCGATGCTTCGCCGCCGACGCTGACGATCGCGGCCGCTCGGCGTGCATCGAACGCGAGTACGCCGAGCAACTGGATGGCATCGCGGCCGTCGTCGGGTTTCGCGCCGAACAGCCGTGCGCCGGCCGCAACGTCGACCGGCGCGGGCGGCGGTGCAAGCGCCGCGACCGGCGCATCGGCGGCGCTCAATACGCGCACGGCCCACAGCGACACGGCGGCGAGCGCTGCCGCGGCAGCGAGCGTCGCCGCGAGCTGTACGAGATCGGTGCGGGACGGCGCGATGCGAAGCAGGTCGAATGGTTTCATGGCGACGGGTCGATGCAATGGACAGAACACGTTTTCCATTCTTTGCCGCGAGGGTGAATGCATGATGACGGGCCTCAACGAAACCCGAGCGTCGTACGCCGGCCACGTGCGTGAACGTGGGCGTCGTCGCACGCAACGCGGCTTCACGCTGATCGAGATCATGGTGGTGGTCGCGATTCTCGGGATTCTCGCGGCGCTGATCGTGCCGAAGATCATGAGTCGTCCGGACGAGGCGCGCCGCATCGCGGCCAAGCAGGACATCGGCACGATGATGCAGTCGCTGAACCTGTATCGCCTGGACAACGGCCGTTATCCGTCGCAGGAGCAGGGGCTTGCCGCGCTGATCCAGAAGCCGACGACCGATCCGATACCGAACAACTGGAAGGACGGCGGTTACCTGGAGCGCTTGCCGAAGGATCCATGGGGAAACGCGTATCAATACCTGAACCCGGGCGCGCACGGCGCGATCGACGTGTTCAGTTACGGTGCGGACGGCAAACCGAGCGGCGAGGGCAACGATGCGGACATCGGCTCGTGGCAGTGACGGAACGATGGGCATCCTGAACGGGCGCGGACGACGCGCGGGCGCTGCACGTCGCACGGCGGCCGGCTTCACGTTGCTGGAGATGCTCGTCGTGCTCGTGATCGTCGGGCTGCTGGTCGCGGTCGTGACGCTCGCGCCGTCGCGCAACCGGCGCACCGATCTGGCGGAGGAGGCGCAGCGCCTGGCGAACCTGCTCGAATCGGCCGGCGACGAAGCGCAGGTGCGCGCGATGCCGATCGCATGGCAGCCGGTCGGCGGCGGCTATCGCTTCGTGCAGCGCACCGAAAGCGGCGGCTGGGCGCCGATGACCGACGACCTGTATCGCGCCCGCCGCTGGGGCAGCGAAGTGACGGGCGTGTCGGTGCGTTACACGGGCGGCGGCGAAGCGCCGTCGCGGATCGTGCTCGGCAGCGAAAGCATCGACGTGCCGGTGACGATCACGCTGTGGTCCGGCGACGTGCGGATGGCCGTCGTCGGCACGGGCATCGGCAACTTCGTCGTGCGCCGGCCCTGAGCGGCGGGCGTCGTGGTTCACGTGCGAGTGCGCGATGCACGAAAGCGGTGCGGCGCGATCGCGTCGCGCGGCGAAACGCTTCACCGGACTGTCACAGTGCCCGCTCACAATCTGTCGTTCGCTTGCGACGGAGCCGCTCACGGGGATGCACGCTTCGGCACGCGGCGTGCAACTCCACTTCCGTCCAGGGATTCATGACTCGTTCACGGGCGCCGACCGGTGTCCTGGCGCTCGTCGCGTGGCTCGCGTTCGCCGTGCTGTCGATGCGCGGCGCGTACGCGCAGGAGACCGGTTCCATCGGCCGCCAACCGGGTAGCGCGGTGCATTTCGATCTGCCCGCGCAGCCGCTCGCGAAGACGTTGCAGGATTTCGCGCGGCTCACCGAGATGATCGTGCTCGCGCCGGCGCCGCTGCTCGACGGGCGCACGAGTGTGCCGGTCCAGGGCGATTTCGCGCCGCGCGACGCGCTCGAGCGGATGCTGGCCGGAACGGGGTTGCGTGCGGAATTCTCGCGTCCGGACGAAGCGATCATCGTCGCGCAGCCGGCCGCCGAGACGCCGCCCGCGCCGGCCGACACGCCGGCGGATGCGGCGCTGCCGATCGACGGGATCGGCGATTCCGGCGATCGGCGCGCGTTCGCGGGCCTGCTGCAGGCGCATCTGATCGATGCGCTGTGCGCGCAGCCGGCGGCCGTGCCGGGCAGCTATCGACTCGTCGCGCAGATGCGCATCGACAACAGGGGGGCGGTGGTGGCGGTCAACATGGTGGCATCGAGCGGTTCGGCCGCCCGCGATGCGGCGGTGATGCGCGCGCTGCGCGCGCTGAAGCTGGACGACGCGCCGCCTGCGGACCTGCCGCAGCCGGTCACGATCCTGCTGCGCCCGGCCGGCAACGGCGTGCATTTCCGTTGTCCGGCGCCGCAGCCGGCCGTTCGGGGCTAGGCCATCATGTCCGACGGCAACCGCTCCGGGCTCCGGAATCTGCTGGCGACGCGCTACGCGTACCTGGTCAGGCGGCTGGAACGCGTGACGGGGTCGAAGGACGGCGCCGCCGATGCGCTGCACGAAACCTGGCTTCGCCTCGAGAACGCGAACGTCTCCACGCAGGTGACGAACGCGGACGCCTATATACTCGGGATGGCGAACAATGTCGCGATCGACCAGCATCGGCGCGAACGGCGGCATCTGCACGACGACGACGTCGAGACGCTGCTGGAGGTGCCCGACGAACTGGCCGATCCCGAGCGCATCGTCGCGGCGCGCCGCAAGGTCGAGACGCTGAAGGACGTGCTGCGCGGCCTGCCGCCGCGGCGTCGCGCGATTTTGCTGGCCGCCCGCGTGGACGGCCTGCTGAATCGCGAGATCGCCGAGCATTTCGGCATTTCGCTGCGGCTCGTCGAAAGCGAGCTGAGCGCGGCGATGAAGTACTGCCTGCAGCGGATGCAGGAAGACGGCGATTCGTACGCGGGCACGCGAGGCGGCCCGCGCAAATTTTGAGCATCCGGACGATGACGAAAGCCCAGGCCCAACCTGCCCACGACGAACTCGACGAAGCGAGTGCGTGGCTGCTGCGTCTGCGCTCGGGGGACGCGAGCCAGGACGACGCCGACGCGTTCGAACGCTGGTGCAAGGATCGTCCGCAAGCCGCCGATCTGCTGCGCGGCACCTGGAGCTCGCTGCGCACGGCCGCGACCGAACTCGCGTACGAGGAGCGCACGGCCGCGGCCTGGGCACAGGTCGCCAGGCGCGAACGCACGATGCGCACCGGGCGGCGCGCGTTCATCGGCTTCGCGGTCGCCGCGGGCGCGTCGTGGCTCGTCGTGCGGCCGCCGCTGCAGCTGTGGCCGTCGCTCGGCGACATCGCGGCCGATTACCACACGGGTACCGGCGAGCAGCGCAGCGTCGCGCTGTCGTCGCGGGTCACGGTCGAACTGAATACGCAAACGCGCGTCGACGTGCTGCCGGCGAGCGATGCCGCGCATGGCGTCGAAGTCGTCGCGGGCGAGGCGGAGATCGACGCGGTCGCGCCGCCGGCCGGCCGCGCGACGCCGATCCAGCCGGTCACGGTGGTGGCGGGCGGCGGCCGCATGCGGGCGCTGGTCGCGCGTTTCAACGTGCGGCGTACGGGTGCGCAGGTCTGCGTGACCTGCCTGTCCGGCACGGTCACGCTCGAACATCCGCGCGGCGCGCGTACGCTGAGCGCCGACGATCAGGTCGTCTACGACGACCGCGGCGTGCAGCCGGTGTCGCGGACCGATCCGGGCGCCGTCAGCGCGTGGCGGCGCGGCATGCTGGTGTTCAACGGCGTGCCGCTGTCGGACGTCGTCGACGAGATCAACCGCTACCGGCGCGGCAAGGTCATCCTGCGCAGCGCGTCGCTCGGCGCGAACCGAATGCAGGCGCAGTTTCCGATCACGCGGCTCGACGACGTGATCGACATGGTCGGCCGCCTGTACGGCGCGCACATCACGCGCCTGCCCGGCAATATCGTGCTGCTGAGCTGAGCTGAGCTGAGCTGAGCTGAGCTGAGCTGAGCTGAGCCGGGCCGAGCTGCTTTCCCCGCGTTCCGCTTTCCTTCCTTTCTCCCGTTTCCATCCGGCCGTTGCTTCGCCTGCCGCGGTGCTGCCCGCGCTGCGGGTTACGGCGCGTCGATACGACCTTATCCATGAGGGCCGGCAAACGCCGGGTCGTCACGCGTGACGGCCCGGTGGGGCGTCGTCGGACCCGAGGCGTGGGTGGCAAGCGCCCCGGCCGCGCAGCGATGCGCGGTGGGGGGATGTGTGTCGAGGGAGCTTCGGGCGGTGGCGTGATCATGAACGAATCGCAACGGGATACGGATTCCGGCGACGCGGACACGCGCGCCGACGCGATCCGCGAGGGCGCGGTGCGCTGGCTGCTGTGGCTGCGCGCCGGCGACACGACTGAACGGGAACGCGACGCTTTCGGGCGGTGGCGCGCGCAGAGCGACGAGCATGCACGCACGGTGCGCGAGCTGATCTGGATGTGGGCCGTGCTGGAGACGGTCGGCCGCCCGGAGCCGGGCGGGCCCACGCGCACGCATTGACGCGCCGCATCGGCGTTGCAAGAAAGTCTGCGGGTTAGGCGAGGCTGCTGCGACCTTGTATATGAGAGAGCGAGGGCCGTGAAGAGGGGCGATGGCGTGGAGACCGGGGGAACGGGGGCCGGAATGGGCCCCCGGATCGCCCGTCATGCACGGTGGTCGGCGCGCGCGCCGGTCCATGCGGCGTCGAGCGGGTCGTCGGCATCGCGCAGCGGCTCGCGCAGAAACGGAAAGCGTTCGACGAACGGTGCGGATTCTTGCAGGGCCACGATATGGTTGACCATCCATTGCAGCAGTTCGCCGCCGTGCCGGACCTGTTCCGGGCGCCAGTCCGGCATCGTCGAGAAGAGGGCGGAGAAGCCGCTCCAGCGCGACGGGCGATCGTTGTCGCCGGGGCGGAAATAGGTATTCATCGCGACGTCGCACGCGGGTGTCAGCGTGCCGACGAACAGCCCGTGCGGCGTCGGCACGCCGACCTGCTGCCAGCCTTCCGCGATCGCCAGCGAGCGCATCACGCGCGCCGCGACGAACGCGATGCGCGTCTCGTGCTCGATCTCCGCAAGCGACATCACGCCGTTGCGCTGCATGCAGCGCGCGACCGCGTGCGGCCGGATCGCGTTCGACGCGAAACTTCGCAGCACGAGGTCGGGCACCGTCAATTGAAGCTGGAATTCGCGCAAGCCGTGCTCGGCGCTCATCGTCGAGAAATGGACGAACAGCCCTTCTGCGTGACCGAGCGCGCCGACGTACGGTTCGAGCCCGAGGCGCACGAGTTTCGGCGCGATCTGACGCTCGAGCAAGCGGAGCAGGTTGCGGCGATTGCGCACGCCCTTGAAATCGTCGAGGCCGCGCGTGACGACATCGCTGATTTCCCAGCGGCGCTCGTCGGCGATGAGCCGCGGGGAGCCGCTCAGATCGAACCGGGCGCGGCCGTGCGCCACGCGGGGATCTACGTACATGCCGGTGCCTCGTGCATTGATTGCGGGTGGCCCGCCGCGACGGCGCGGCGTCGCGCGGAGCGGGTCGCTCACGATGCTGCGGGGTCGATCGCGCTGCGTCAAGTGCGAACGCGGTTCGACGCGCGCGAGCGCATGCCGGTGCGGCGGCCCGCGCGCTCGACCGGACCGTGTGGGGTAACGCGATGATGCGCACGATCGTCGAACGCTTCGTCGAGCAGAGCCCGATGACGATCATGGCGCGGCTCGTCCTGCAATGCGCGCTACACGACGACTGGGTCGACGCCGCGGCGGGCGCCGGCGACGAGCCCGACGGCGAGTCGATCCGCGAGGCGCTGTTCGCCGCTGCCGTCGACGCGATCGCGGCGATTGCCGCGTGGCGGCGGATGCCGGATGCGGCCGGCGCCGTCGCGCCGGGGTTCGGCGCAGCCGTGACGGCGCTGCACGATTGCATGAGCCGGTGGCGGTCCGGCTGGGGGCGTGCGCTGGCCAGGGACAGCGTCGACCTGCTGCTGCCGGTCGCGTCGGTGCGCGGCGTCGACGGTGCGTGCGCCGTCGACGGGATGCGGCTGCGCGTGCTCGATGGGGCTGGCGAGGCCTGTGCGCCGCGAGCCGACGGTTGCGATTGCGGGCGCGCGTGCGACGACCCGGCGCGCGATGCGGCGGCCGGCGGTGCGCGCGTCCTGCCGGTGTACGACCCGGATCTCGGGATGATCGTCGACCTGCTGCCTTGCGAGCGCGGCCGGTCGCACGAGCGTGCATTCGTCGGCGCGCTGCTCGAAGCGGTCCGGCCCGGCGAGCTGTGGATCGTCGACGGGCGCTTCGATACGGATGCGATCCTGTCCGGCTGGCCGCGCCGGGGCGGCGCGTTCGTGCTGCGCGAATACGGCCGTTCAACTGCGTGCCGACCGCTCGGCGATTGGCGGGACGCCGGCGTGTTCGGCGCCGGGCGCGTTCGCGAACGATCCGTCGGGATGTCCGGCGAAGGCGGCGCGTCGGACACGTTTCGCCAGATCGAATGGGAGGGCGCGGAGGCGTCCGGCGAAAGCGTCACGCTGCTGACCGATCTGCCGGCCGAGCGGTTCGACGCGCCGCAGATCGTGGCGCTGTCGCGTCGACGCTGGCGCGACGCGTTGCCGCTCGCGCTCGAGTCCGTGACGGGCGGCACGCCGTTCGGCGCCGTGCCCGCGCGTGCGGCGTTGCTGGCGAGCGGGATCGCCGCGTTCGCCTACAACGCGTTCAGCGCGATGACGCGCGTCGTTGACGGCGCACTCGATCTCGATGCGCGCGACGTCGCGCGCCTGCCGTCGCTGATCGCCGACGGCGTCACGGCCACCTATGCGGGCATGATGATCGCGCTGCCGCCCGACTGGTGGCAGCGTTACGACCGGTTGCCCGCGACGACGCTCGGCCAGATCGTGCGGATGCTCGCCGTGCACGTCGACCCGCGCAGCGAACGGCGGCGCCGCCGCGACAGCCGGTTGTCGTCGAAGTCGCAGGCATTGCTGCGCGCCGCGACGCTCGAGTGCCTGCTGCACGACAACGGCGACGATCCGGCCGCGAACGTGTTCAGCCTGCGCACGATCGCGATGGCGACGCGCGACTTCAGCAGCAATCCGTCGAAGGCGCTGCGGCACGCCGGCGAGGCACTGGTGATGGTCACCAAGTACAACCGGCCGATCGCGCTGCTCGTGTCGATCGACGACTGGAACCGGCTGCTCGGCGAAGTGCGCGAGACGAGCTTCACGCGCTTGTCGTTCGATGCGGCGGCGTCGCCGGGGCAGCGACCGGTGACGTTGAGCGAGTCGTCGCTGAATTAGCCGGCGCCGACCGCACGTTGCCGGCCCGGCTCGGCGTTCGCCGCGCCCGTCTCTGCCGCATCCGGCTTCAACTCGTCAGCCGCCGCACCCAGATCACCGACGTCCACGCGAAATTGCCGCTGCCGTAGCGTGCGATCAGCGTGTCCACGCGCGCGTTGATCCGCGCCGAATGCACGCGGCAATGCACGATGAAGTAGCCGCTGTTTACGCCGACGGCCGAGCCGTCCGGCAACGTCGGGTTGCCGCCCTGCGCGGGCAGCAGGTATTCGGCGATGTCGCCGGTGCTCACGAAGTAGGCGGTCGCGCGCCGGTCGACGAGCCGCTTGGCCTGGCTCGCCGACAGCGTCGGGATCGCGGCGACGAGCACGGGTTCGGTCGCGGTGTTCGCGTTGACGACGGTCAGGTCGGGCAGGATCGTGACGTACGGCGCGAGCGCTTCGATCGCATGCGCGTCGTAGCCGGGAATACGTGCGAGATCGTCGACGGACACGAGCTGCAGCGGCCAGCCGCCCGGGCCGTTCGCGTCGCGCAGCGAGCGCAGCATGTAGTCGGCCGTCGGTTGCGCGAGCGCCGGATCGAGCGACAACTGGCCGAGCAGGCGCCGGTACGCCAGCACGCCTTCGCCGTTGGACTGCCACGGCTTGCCGGGCGCGGCGCGCGACACGAGGTTCATCAGGTTGAAGCGCGCCTGCGCGTCCTCGACGCTGCCCGAGATCCACGCGCGCGACAGCTCCGCATTGACCGCCAGCGCGTCGGACGGCAGCAGGTCCGAGAGCTGCACGTCGGCGACCGGCGCCGACCACGTCTGGCCGACGAACGTGACGTTCGACGTCGCGCTTTGCGCGCGCAGCGTCGCGCGTGCCCATTCGACGGCCGCGCGCTCGATCCACATCGTCTGTGTCGCGAGCCGCTGGTTCTCGACGTCGCGCGTCGCGACCTGCTGGCGCCACAGTACGCTGGCCGCGAGCGTGGCCGCCAGCGCGACGACGAGCAGCACCGTCACGATCGCGATGCCGCGTTCGCGCGGTGCGTATGCCGTCCTTCCCGTCCCGTATCGATGCATCCGCGTGCCCCTCCGCAGTGTCGGCGCGGCGCGCTCACACCTCGAACGCCATCCACGCATGCGCGATGCTCGCATGCGCGGATGACGCGACGCCGAACAGCGCGGCGAGCCCCGCGACCCAGCACGCGAGCGTCGCGGGGCGCATGCCGTCGTCGGCAAGCGGACCGACCAGGTCGGCGATCGCGTGCGAGCGCCACAGCAGCAGCACGAACAGCGTGCAGCCGACGGTCATCGCGATCGCGAACGTGTGGGCTGCAACCGCGGGGCGGCGGGTGAACGGCGTGCGGTGATGCCGCTGGTTCGTCGCGACGATCGCGACCCCGTTCGCGACCGGCACGATCGCCATCGCCAGCGCCCAGAACAGCGGCTGATCGCTCGACGGATTGATCAGCAGCAGCGTGCCGATCGTCCAGACCGGCGGCGCGAGCAGCGTGAGCACGGACCACGACAGCAGTTGCCACGCGAGCCACGGCGAGCGCCAGCGCAGCGGCGGATTCGACGCGGCACGAGCGGCGGCGCGCGGATGCAGCTGGCCCGGCATGCCGGCGGCGCCGGCCAATCGCCCGGCGAGCCACCGTACGAGCATCGTGGCGAATGACATGATGTGTCCTGTCGTTGACATGTTCCGTTCTCAATAGCTAGGACGAATCGGGCGGCTGCAAGCCGCAGGATTTCGCACGTGCTCGCGGTTTGCGGTGCGGCGTAAACGGTCCCGACGATCGCACCCCGTGTTTCGCGCGTGTTTCGTGAATATCTTCAGTCGAATGTCACAAAAACTTCCCGGTTGAAACCGGAGGATTGTCGGGCCGCACGCTGCCCGTCGCGTTTTCGCTCGCGGGCCGGCCGGACGGCGACTCGTTTGCCGGCGGGCTGCCGACGCGCCGCGCGTCGGCCAGGCAACGACATGTATACGAAATGGGGGCCACGCAAGGTCATGCGCCGCATCTCGCGCGAGGGAGCGGCTGCACGCATGCAGGCCGCTTGCGTCGACCGCTGCCCGTGCCGGCGGATCGGTCGACGTCACGCAAAAAACATTGCGGCAATGCGCGCTTCATTCCGTCTAGGTAAGTGGGAGCTGCGACTTGGTGCGCCGTACGCGGCCCCGTTCGCGACCGATGCGCGTGCATCGAGCCGGCAGGCAAGCGAGCATTTTTTCTCATCAGGCGGCGTGAAGCCGACAGGTGCATGACAGTGGAACAGTTCGAGGAAATCCGGCCGGCGGGCGAAACCGATGCGCCGACGGACGACGTATCGGCGCGGCAGGCGGAAGCGTTGTCGCCAGTCATCAACCTGCGCGACACCGGGCGCTTCCTGCAGGTGCTCGAGGCGCTCGGGTGCTCGCTGGCCGTGAGCCGCCGCCCGTCCGGCGTGGCCGTGATCGGCGTCGACGACGGCGTGCCCACGCTGTCCGCGTGCCTGTTGCCGCGCTCGATGGGGATGGCCGTGTCGGGCAAGCGGCTCGCGATCGCGACGATGCACGAGCTGATGGTGTTCGCGAACGTATCGACGCTCGCGCCGCGCTATCCTGCTCGACCGGATCACTACGACGCGATGTTCGTGCCGCGCATGGCCTATTACACGGGCGATCTCGACCTGCACGACATGGCGTTCGACAAGCACATCGTGCTCGCGGTCAACACACGCTATTCCTGCATCAGCGTGATCGACGGCTATTTCAACTTCACGCCGATCTGGCAGCCGCCGTTCGTGACGGAGACCGTGCCGGACGATCGCTGCCACCTGAACGGCATGGCGTTCGCCGACGGCAAGGTGCGGTTCGCGACGGCGCTCGGCATGAGCAACGAGCCGTTCGGCTGGCGCAGCGGGATGGCCGACGGCGGCATCGTGATGGAGGTGCCGTCCGGCCGGATCGTCGCATCGGGGCTGTCGATGCCGCATTCGCCGCGCGTGATCGGCGGACGCCTGCACGTGCTCGAAGGCGGCCGCGGCCACGTGCTGCAGATCGATCCGCAGTCGGGCGCGCGGCGCGTGCTCGCGAAACTGCCGGGCTTCACGCACGGTCTCGCCGAATACGGGGGCGTGCTGTTCGTCGGGCTGTCGAAGTTGCGCGACAAACGCGGCCCGCAGGGGCTGCCGATCGAAAGCGAATCGGATGCGCTGGTCGCGGGGGTCGCCGCGCTCGACGCGAACACCGGCGACGTGCTCGGCATCCTGCAGTTCTTCAACGGCGTCGACGAGATCTTCGACGTGCAGGTGATCCCGAACGTGCGGCGTGCCGAAATCCTGAGCCCGCATCAATGGGCCGAGACGCCGTCGATCGTGACGATGCAGGGCGGCTTCTGGCAGACGCGTCCGCGCGAGGACGACGAACCCGCGAAGGCGGCGGAGCGTGCGCGATGAAGATCGATCGTTGCGGGTTTCCCGACGTCGTTTCGTCCTTATCGGTAGACGTGCCCCGCGACGAGCGGCGCGTGTCGCCACGGCGGGCCGGCGGAGTGTTGTGGCTCACCGGCTTGTCGGGGGCGGGCAAGACGACGCTGGCCGATGCGGTAGCGGCGCGACTGCGCGAACGACGCATGCATCCGGTGGTGCTCGACGGCGACCGGCTGCGTACGGGGCTGAATCGGGATCTCGGTTTTACGGTGCAGGACCGTTTCGAAAACGTGCGGCGCATCGCGGAAGTCGCGGCACTGACGAGCGAATCCGGCGCGCTGGCGATCGTCGCGGTCATTTCGCCGCTCGCGGCGATGCGCGATGCGGCGAGAGCGATCGTCGGGCCGGCGTTCCGTGAGGTGTATGTGAGCACGCCGCTGGCGTGCTGCGAGGCGCGGGATCCGAAAGGGCTGTATGCGAAGGCGCGGTGCGGCGCACTGCCGGAATTCACCGGTGTGTCGGCGCCGTACGAACCGCCGGTGAAAGCCGATCTCACGCTCGATACCGGCCGCGCATCGCTCGCGACGTGCGTCGATACGCTGTTGCAATTCGCCGTGACGCAGTTCGGTTGTCAAGCGGATGCGCAGGCGGCGCCGACGCATCGCGGCTAAGTTCGGCTCGACGGCATGAAAGGCATTGCGCGGATCATGATAAGGATGACGAATCAATCGTCATCAAAGTGAAACAGGCAACTGATAGCGGGGCGAGCGACGGGGTCGCGACAGCTTCGCTGCGGTCCGGAACGACAAAGGGGAATGGCGCATGCCGCCGAGAGTAGACCGCAAGTCACGCGAACGATGGCGGCTGAATGGCCGATGCCTGGCCGGTGCCGTGCTGGCCGGAGGCTTGAGCGTCGCTCCGGGCGTTCATGCGCAGGACGCTGCCGCGCCGGCCGCGAAGGCGGCGCCCGCCGCGCCGCAGTCGTTCGACGTGAATGCCTTCGTGGTGCGCGGCAACACGACGTTGCCGACGCTCGAGATCGAGAAGGCCGTGTATCCGTTCGAAGGGCCGGGCCGCACGCTCGCCGACGTGAACGCGGCCCGCGATGCGTTGCAGAAGGCGTATCAGGATCGCGGCTACCAGTCGGTCGTCGTCGAGTTGCCGCAGCAGCAGGTGAAGAACGGCGTGATCCTGCTGCAGGTGACCGAGGCGAAGGTCGGGCGTCTGCGCGTGGACGGCGCGCAATACAACTCGCCGCAGAACATCCGCGACGCGGTGCCCGCGCTGGCCGAAGGCAAGGTGCCCGATTTCAATCAGGCCCAGCAGCAGCTCACCGACCTGAACCGCTCGGCGGACCGCCAGGTGATTCCGGTGCTGAAGCCGGGCGCGCTGCCGCAGACGGTCGACGTCGACCTGAAGGTCGACGATCACAGCCCGCTGCACGGCTCGCTCGAACTGAACAACGACAACAGCCCCGGCACGTCGACGCTGCGCACGACTGCGAGCCTCAGCTATTCGAATCTGTGGCAGCTCGGCCACGTGATTTCCGGCACCTACGTGATCGCGCCGCAGCATCCGAACGATGCGCGCGTCTACGCGTTCTCGTATCTCGCGCCGATCAAGGATTCGCGCTGGAGCTTTCTGGCGACGGTCGTGCATTCGGACAGCAACGTCGCGTCGGTCGGCAACACCAACGTGCTCGGCAAGGGCACTACCTACGGCTTCACCGCGATCTATTCGCTGCCGGCGACGGAGACCTACGCGCATACGGTCAGCATCGAGATCGACCGCAAGCACTACGACGAAGACGTGTCGCTGCCGGGCCAGGGCGGCTCGACGGCGCCGCTCACTTACGTGCCGGTGACGCTGTCGTACAACGGCCAGCTGAGCCTGAAGAACTCGCAGACGTCGTTCTCCGCGTCGCTGACGACGAACATCCGCGGCCTCGGCAGCGACTGGGGCGCGTGGGACAACAAGCGCTACAACGCGACGCCAGATTTCGTGTACGGCAAGTTCGACGTGAATCACACGCAGCGCTTCGCGAACGACATGCAGGCCAATGCGCACGTGAGCGGGCAGATCTCGAACTCGCCGCTCGTGTCGAGCGAGCAGTTCGCCGCCGGCGGGATGAACAGCGTGCGCGGCTACATGCAGGCGGAAGACACGGCCGACAGCGGCGTGATCGCGTCGCTGGAGTTGCGCAGCCCGTCGCTGTCGAAGTGGCTCGGCGGCGCGGTCGGCAGCCGGGTGAACGAATGGCGCTTCCATGCGTTCTTCGACGCGGCGCACCTGTGGCTGCTGAGCCCGCTGCCGGAGCAGACGTCGCGCTTCAACCTGATGAGCGTCGGCGTCGGCACGCGGCTGCAGCTCATGAAATACGCGAGCGCGGATTTCGAGGCCGGCTGGCCGTTGAAGGCCGGCGTCTACACGCGGCAGTACAGCCCGCGGTTCGATTTCTACGTAAGGCTGGGTTTCTGACGGATTTTTTGTTCGTGGCGGGGCGATGCGACGAGCGCGGCGCCCGCCCATTCGGGGAGTGGATCGTGAAGCGAGTCTTGTTTTTCCTGTTGGCGGTGATGCTCGGCGTGCTGCCCGGCATCGCGAACGCATGGTGGCAGAACGACTGGTCGTACCGAAAGGCGATCACGATCGACGCGAGCCCGAAGGGCGCGAACCTCGCGGAATCGGCCGGCCGCGTGCCGCTGCTGATTCGCCTGCATTCGGGCAACTTCCAGTTCGACGGGCTGGCCGACAACGGCGCCGACATCCGCTTCGTCGCGGCCGACGACAAGACGCCGCTGAACTTCCATGTCGAGCAATACGATCCGGTGCTCGGCGTCGCGCTGATCTGGGTCGACGTGCCGAAGCTGCCGGCCGGCGCCGCGGAGTCGATCTGGATGTACTACGGCAACAAGAAGGCGCCGGACGGCGGCAAGCCGGCCGAGACGTTCGACCCCGACTACACGCTCGTCTATCACTTCAACGGCGCGGCCGGCGCCCCGCCGAAGGACGCGACCGCGTACGGCAACCACGCGCAGAACGCGTCGTTCCGCACGATCGAGGACGGCATCGTCGGCAAGGGCGCGCGGTTCGACGGCACGGGGTCGCTGACGCTGCCGGCGAGCCCGTCGCTGAACGTGCCGGCCGGCGGCAGCTTCACGTTCAGCGCATGGGTCAAGCCGTCGGCGCTCGCGCCGAACACGCTGCTGTACGGTCGCCGCGACGGCGCGAACGCGCTGCTGATCGGCCTCGACAACGGCGTGCCGTTCGCGGAAGTCCAGGGCGCGGCCGGCAATCCGGCGCCGGTGCGCACGCCGGCCGCGTCGCCGGTCGCCGCGAACCAGTGGACGTATGTCGCGGTCACGGCCGACGGCAAGAACCTGACCGTCTACGCGAACGGCAAGCAGGTGTCGCAGGTCGCGGCAACGCTGCCCGCGCTGAACGGCGTGACGACGATCGGCGCGGATGCGCCCGGCGCACCGGCCGGCTTTGCCGCGTATGCGGGCGCGCTCGACGAACTGCGTCTGTCGAAGATCGCGCGTTCGCCGGCCGCGATCGCGGTCGACGCGCTCGCGCAAGGCTCGGAATCGAAGCTGGTCGCGTACGGCGCCGACGAGAAGCAGTCGGGCTTCGGCTTCGGCTACTTCGGCGTGATCGTGCAGTCGGTGACCGTCGACGCGTGGGTCGTGATCACGATCCTGCTCGGGATGGCGCTCGTGTCGTGGATCGTGATGTGGACGAAGGCACGCTACGTCGGCACCGTCGACAAGGCGAACCAGTATTTCGTGCAGCGTTTCCGCGAAGTGGCCGGGCGTCACCTGATCGGCCTCGCGCACGTCGACGAAGGCAGCGCGGAAGGACGGCGCCTGTACCAGTCGTCGCTGTACCGGCTGTACAAGGCCGGCGTGCATGAAATTCACAGCCGCGTGGACGGCAACGGCCGCACGGTGATCACGTCCGAATCGATCGAGGCGATCCGCGCGTCGATGGACGCGACGCTCGTGCGCGAGAACCAGCGGCTGTCGAAATCGATGGTACTGCTGACGATCGCGATCTCGGGCGGCCCGTTCCTCGGCCTGCTCGGCACGGTGGTCGGCGTGATGATCACGTTCGCGGCGATCGCGGCGGCCGGCGACGTGAACGTGAACGCGATCGCACCGGGTATCGCGGCCGCGCTGCTCGCCACCGTCACGGGCCTGTTCGTCGCGATTCCCGCGCTGTTCGGCTACAACTACCTGCTGATCCGCAACAAGAACGTGACCGCGAACATGCAGGTGTTCGTCGACGAATTCGTCACGCGCCTGGCCGAAGCGCATCGCGCGCCCGACCACGCGGTGCTGGCCGACTGAACGCACGCAGGAGACCACCATGCAGGTTCAGGACGACGACAAGCCGTACGACGACATCAACATCACGCCGATGCTCGACCTCGCGTACGTGCTGCTGATCATCTTCATCATCATGACGACCGCGTCGGTGCAGGGCATCAAGGTCGACCTGCCGAAGGCGAGCTCGTCCGCGAGCCTCGCGAAACCGAAGACGAAGGCGATCACGGTCGCCGATTCGGGGCAGGTGTTCCTCGACGCGTATCCGGTGACGATGGACGAGCTCGAAAGCCGCTTGCGCACCGAGAAGGCGACCAATCCGGAATTCCCGATCGTGCTGAAGGGCGACGCAGCCGTGCAGTACCAGAAGGTCATGGACGTGCTCGACCTGCTGCGCCGGCTCGACCTGTCGCAGGTCGGGCTCGTGACCGGCAAGGCGAAGCAGGGCGGCTGACGCGATGGAAATGACCTACAACGGCGGCCCGCCGCAGAAAGGCCCCGGCCGTTTCGTGAAGCCGGTTGCGCTCGCGCTCGTGCTCGCCGGGCTCGCCGCGCTGATCTGGCATTTCGCGGGGGACACCGCGGGCGTGAAGCGCGCGAGCGCGCCGCAGGTGACGACGGTGATCCCGTTGCCGCCGCCCCCGCCGCCGCCGAAGCAGAAGCCGCCGCCCGAGAAGGTGAAGGAAGAGGTCAAGACGCCGGTCGAGCGGCCGACGATCGCGCCGAAGCCGTCCGAGGCGCCGAAGCCGTCGGACAACCAGCCGAAGCAGATGACGATGAACGCGCCCGCGCAGGCCGGCACCGACAGCTTCAACATCGGCGCGGGCGACGGCTCGGGCATGGTCGGCAGCGGCGGGGGCGGCAAGTTCGGCAACGCGAGCTATGCGCAGTACATGGTGTACGTGCTGCAGCGCGCGATCGAACAGGACAAGGGCGTGCAGGAGGTCGGCGGCGCGCGGTTCGCCGGCAGCCTGAACCTGTGGATGGATGCGTCGGGGCGGATCACGAAGGTGACGGTCGCGCAGTCGACCGGCGACGCGAAGATCGATGCGGCGGTCGTCGCGGCGGTCGAGGCGCTCGGCAAGGTCGACGAAGTGCCGCCGCCGGCGACGTCGTACCCGGTGCTCGTCAAGCTCCAGGGACGCAAGCCGGCATGACGATGCGCGAGAGAGACCACGAAAGAATCATGGGGCAGGTCCGTCGCACGGATCCTGCCGGAAAAGAAACGAAAATTGTTCGGAGCACTAGATGACTCGGAAGATGAACGGACGGGGCGGGGTGCCCTGCAACGGCGCGCCGCCCGCGCGCCTGTCGCGCGTCGGCGCGGCGGTGCTGACGCTGGGGCTGACGTGCGCGTCCGTCGCACAGGCGCAATCGCTCGAGGCGCAGGCGGCATCGGGGAAGGCCGCGCCGACGGAAAGCGTGGTGATCAACCTGATCAACCTGCTCGTCAAGCGCGGCGTGCTCACGCAGCAGAATGCGAACGAGCTGATCAGCGAGGCGCGCACCGAGGCCGTGCAGGCGCGGGCCGCGCGCGGGTCGGGCGCACCGGTCGTCGCGGGCGGCGTGGTCAATCCGCCGACGCAGCCGGGCGACGTCGCGGTGCCTTACGTGCCGCAACTTGTGCGCGACCAGATCCGCGACCAGGTGAAGCAGGAAGTGATCGCACAGGCGAAGGCCGAGAACTGGGCGCAGCCGAACACGTTCCCCGACTGGGTGTCGCGCATCAAGCTCGACGGCGACCTGCGCGTGCGCGACGAGTATCACTTCTACGGCAGCCGCAACGCGAACAACGTCACGAACTTCGCGGCGATCAACCAGGGCAACGGGTTCGACATCAACCCGAACACCAACACGACGCAGTTGCCGACGCAGAACACCACGCAGAACCGCAACAACCTGCTGCGCTACCGTGCGCGGCTCGGCGTGACCGCGACGCTGTCCGACGAAATGACGGCCGGCATCCAGCTCGCGAGCGGCAACGACAACGGGCCGGTGTCGACCACGGCCACCGCCGGCGGCGGCTTCGCGAAGAAGAACATCTGGCTGAACAAGGCGTTCTTCGCGTACAAGCCGACGCCGTGGCTGAACCTGACGGCCGGCCGCTTCGACAATCCGTTCTTCAAGTCGGACCTCGTGTTCTCCGACGACCTGATGATGGACGGGCTCGCGGCGAACCTGCGCCATGCGCTGCCGTGGAATCCGGACGTCACGCTGTTCGGCACGCTCGGCGTGTTCCCGATCCAGTACACGGGCGAGAACTTCCCGTCGAACAGCACCGACAAGGCCGGCAGCGACACGAAGTGGATGTTCGGCGCGCAGTTCGGCGCCGACTGGAAGATCGACGCGAAGAACCGGCTGCGCGGTGCGGTCGCGTACTACGACTTCCAGAACATGCGCGGCACGCTGTCGTCGCCGTGCGCGCTGTATCTCGGCGCGACCAACTGCAGCACCGACAACGAGGCGCCCGCGTTCATGCAGGGCGGCAACACGCTGATCGCGCTGCGCAACATCGTGCAGAACCCGAACCTCGCGCCGGGGATGACACCGCAGCCGCAGCTCTTCGGGCTCGCATACAACTACCGGTTGCTCGACCTGAAGGCGCAGTGGGATACCGTCGTGGCCGACCGCTTCAAGCTGCGCCTGGACGGCGAATACGTGCGCAACCTCGCGTACAACGACAACAAGGCGTTCGCGGCGGCGTCGTTGCCGGTCAACAACTACGAAGCGACGTCGGTGAACGCGACGCGGGCCGACTATCGCAGCGGCCCGAACGGCTTCCTCGCGAAGGCGACGGTCGGCGAGCCGGAGCCGCGCGAGAAGGGCCAGTGGAATTTCTCGATCGCGTACAAGTACCTGCAGCCGGACGCCGTGCTCGACGCGTTCAACGATCCCGATTTCCATCTCGGCGGCACCAACGCACGCGGCTACGTGATCGGCGCAGCCTATGCGGTCGCGCGCGACACGTGGGTGTCGGCCCGCTACCTGAGCTCGAAGGAAGTGTACGGGCCGCCGGTGTCGATCGACGTGCTGCAGATCGAGCTCAATGCTCGCTTCTGACCGGAGCCGCGCATGAATACGATCACTCGCACGATGCCGGCGGCCGCCGTCGCCGCCGCGCTGTTGTTCGCGGCCGTCGGCGCGCACGCGCAGAGCATCGAGGACAAGCTGCGCAGCCAGCTGCGCTCGACCGTGCAGGAGCTGCGCCAGTTGCAGGACAGTCAGGCGCAATTGCAGAGCGACAAGGCGGCGGCCGAGAAGCAGCGCGACGATGCGCTCGCGCAACTGAAGGCGATGCAGGGCCAGCTTGCAGCGGCGCGCGGCGACTCGGGCGCCGAGGCGGCCGCGAAGCGCGCGCTCGCGCAGGAGCGGGCCGGCCGCGAGCAGGACGCGAAGTCGCTCGCGAAATACAAGGCGTCCTATGAGGACTTGCTTGCCGTGTCGCGCGCCCGCGATGCGCAGCACGCGCAACTGCAGAAGGACGTCGCCGCGCGTGACACGCAACTGAAAACCTGCCAGGCACACAATGCCGAGCTGTATCGCGTCGGGCACGAGATTCTCGACGCGTACGAGCATGTCGGGATCGGCACGTTCCTCGCGTCGAGGCAGCCGTTCGCGCAGTCGGCCCGCGTGAAGTACGACGATCTCGCGCAGCGCTACGGCGATGCGTTGTATGCGGGAAAGTACGATCCGGCCGCGCGTGCGGCCACCACGGCACCCGCACCGGCATCGGCGGCGAGCGCGCCGTGAGCGTGCCGCCCGATATCGCATTGGAATCCATCGACTCGTCGAACAGGGAGAACCTCGACATGCAAGACCAGCAACCGAACGCCGGCGCCGAACGCGCGGCACACGATGCGCCGATCGAAGCGATCAGCGCGGACCATCTGGCCGACGTGCTGCGCCGTGCCGGCTACCGCGTGACGGCCGCCGAGCAGAACGGCTCGGTGCAACTGATGAGCGCGAGCCAGGGCATCGGCTTCGCGGTGCGCTTCGGCAACCCGGCGGCGCCGCTCGCGCCGCAGGGCGCCGACACGCCGCTCGCCGCGCTGCCGTACATCGACTACACGCTGTCGTGCGTGCTGCAAGTGCAGGGCGAATTGCCGGCCGAACTCGTCGCGGACTGGAACCGCACCAAGCGCTTCGCGCGTCTTGCGAGCCACGGGCAGTTTCTTGCGCTGGAGATGGACGTCGTCGTCGCGGGCGGCGTGTCCGAGCGCTATCTGCGCTCGACGGTCGAGCTGTGGGATCGGTTGATCCAGGAATTCCTGCTGCACCTGCGCAACCGCCCCGCGATGGCCGAGCAGGAAGCGGCGGCGCGGGCGGCGGCCGGCGAGCCGCGCGCCACGGCCGCCTCCGTCGAAGCGGCCGCGCAATCGTGATCGTCGCGCACCGGCTCGGTGCCGCGCTGCGCGCGTGGCTGCCGGGCCGCACGCGAGCCGACGCGACGGCCGCGGGTGACGCGCCTGTCGCGTGGCGCACGTACGCGCAACACGTCGCGCAGTGGCTGCAGACGGCGCTCGATGGCGACGATGCGGCCGCGGGCCGACTGCGCGCGGACATCGAACGTTGGGCCGACGCGCGGGCCGATGCCGGCGACGACGGGCCCGTGCTGCCGGTGCGCGCATGGCTCGACCAGCGCGGGCGGGTGACGCGGGTCGACAGCGCGGCGGCCGGGCAGGCGGTGCTCGACGCCGCACTGCACGCAGCGTTTGCCGGCAGGGAGATCGGCATGGTGCCGCCGCGCGGGATGACGCAACCGCTCGTGCTGCGTGTGGCGCTGACGGACGCACGCTGATACGGCGTCCGTATTTGAAAGAAGCAATCGAGAGGGCAGTCGAACGATGATGACGAAGATGAAGATGCTGGCGATGGTGGCGGGCGCTCTCGCGCTGGGCGTGCCGCTCGCGGCATGCGCGCAGGACGACGTGATCGCGAACGCCGCGCAGGCGTCGGTCACGCAGGCCGACATCGCCGGGCTGTTGAAGACCGTGAGCGCGGAAGGGCGCGAGCGCCTCGCGGCCGATCCCGCGGCGCTGGACCAGGTCGTGCGCTCGACGCTCGCGCAGAAGGCCGTGCTGGCCGAGGCGAAGTCGAAGGGCTGGGACCGGCAGCCGCAGGTGCAGGCAGCCGTCGAGCAGGCGCAGCGCGAAATCGTCGTGCGCAGCTATCTCGCGTCGGTGAATGCGCCGCCGGCCGACTACCCGTCGGACGCGGAGCTCCAGTCGGCCTACGACAAGAACCGCGCGGCGTTCACGGCGCCGCGTGCGCTGCACGTCGCGCAGATCTATGTCGCGGTGCCGCCGAACGCGGATGCCGCGACGCTCGACAAGGCGCGCAAGCAGGCCGCCGATCTCGCGAGCCGCGCGCGCAACGGCGATTTCGCGGCGCTGGCGAAGGCGAACTCGCAGGACAAGGCGAGCGCCGCGAACGGCGGTGATCTCGGTTTCGTGCCCGAGCAGCTGATGGTGCCGGCGGTCCGTCAGGCCGCCGACGCGTTGAAGCCGGGCCAGGTCTCCGCGCCGATCCAGACACCGGCCGGTTTCCACGTCGTGAAGCTGATCGAGATACGCGCGGCCGCGCCGCGTCCGCTGGCCGACGTGAAGGAGCAACTGCGCGCGATGCTGCGCGCCCAGCGCACGCAGCAGAATGCCCAGGCGTATCTCGCGAAGCTGGCCGCGAACGCCCCGATCAACGAAGACGCGCTGAAGAAAGCGCTCGCGTCGGCCCGGTAGGCGCGCTCATGGCCACGCTCCGTTCGACGCCGCGCGTCGAGGCGCCCGACGCGCGTACGCCGGGGCGTCGTCGCTCCGCCGCCGCCTCCGACCGTCCGCGCATGCCGAAGGCGAACCCGTGGCCGGGCCGGCCCGGCGAGTGGCCGACGCATTGTCCGCTGTGCTTCGGCGCGCTGGAGCCGCTGCCCGGCGCGGGCGGCTATGCGCGGCACCGCAGCGCGCGATGTTCCGCGCAGTGCGTGCTCACCACACGCCAGTATCAACCGGAGGAGCCGACGATTCGCGGCTCGCGCGACGTGCAGGTCGCGGCTCGTCATCGGGACCGTTTCATCGCGCAGTGGCCGCGGCATTACGCGCTGATGCGACGCGCGTGGCCCGCGCTCACGATCGGGCGCTTCATCGCGGTGATCTCGTGCGCGGATGTCGCGGATCTCTGGTCGTACAGGACGTTGCGCGACGACGATCTCGCCGCCGTGCTGCTCGTCCTGGCCGGTTTCCTGCGCGTGCCGGATGCGTCGGGCATCGCTGCGCCGGGCGTCCGTATGCCCGGAGCCGGTACGCCCGGAGCCGGTATGCCGGCCGCCGGTACGCCGGCCGACGATGCGCGCCCGCCAGCCGTTCGCTGGGTGCGCTTCTGGTTCGACGCGAGCGTGCGCGACGTCGGCGATTTGTGGACGGCCGGCAACGACGCGGCGCCGCTGTTTCGCGTCGACTACCGGGAGCCGCTCGTCACGCCGTATCCGACCGGCGCGCAAGTGCACGCGTGGCAGCCGGTCGACGGCATGCGCGAGGCATGGGCGCGGCATGTCGATGCGGGCGAACCGGCCGTCGACGCAGCCGATCGCGCGGCGTTCGGGCGCTTCCTGGCCCGTGCGCCGGCGGCCGGCACGGGAGCATGACGGCATGCGCGCGATGGCGTCGTTACCGATGGAGGCGCGGATGAAGCGGCGACGAAACGGCATCGCGGCGGCGATCGTCTGCCTGCTGCTGGCGGCCGGCGCGCATGCGCAGGGCGGCCGCGCGGCGGCGACCGAGCCCGGCTCGGCCGCGAAGCCGGTGTGCGTCGACGCGGAAGTCGACGGCAAGCGCGCGCTGTCGTACGACTGCCTGAGCGAACAACTGAAGCCGAAGGCCGAGCCGCAGGCGGGCGCGTCGCAAACGGATTCGGAGCGGCTGTCGAAGCAGCCGTCGAACCGTCTCGGCACGTTCAACCTGTCGACCGAGCGGAATCGCTTCGGCGCGAACTGGGGCAAATCCGTGACGCCGCAACGGCCGAATGCGCCGGTTGCCGTGCCGCCGAAGTGAAGCGCTCGTGCAGCCGCCGCACGCGAACGGTGCGGCGGACCAACGGTTGGGGAACGGGCATGGGCCGGTGGCGCACCGGCGCGAACCGACGAGGAGCAGCAACGTGAAATCGGGCAAGCACATCGGCAGCGGGGCGGCGCTCGCGGCCGGGCTCGCTGTGACGCTCGCCTGCGCATGCGGCGCGGCCACCGGCGCCGAGCGCGCGGTGCAGGGGGCCGGCACGCCCACGGTTGCGCTGCCGAACTTCGCGGCGCTCGTGCGGCGCGTCGGGCCGGCGGTCGTCAACATCAGCGTCACGCGCGAAGTCACGCAGATGGGGATCCAGTTGCCGCCCGGCATCGCGCCCGATCATCCGCTCGCGCCGTTTCTCGCGCGGCGCGTGATCGGCAACCGCGAGGAGGTGAGCCTCGGCTCCGGCTTCATCGTGAGCGCGGACGGCGTGATCCTGACCAACCGGCACGTGGTCGGCGACGCGCTCGCCATCGACGTGAAGCTGACCGACAAGCGCCAGTTCAAGGGGCGCGTGATCGGCAGCGATCCCGTATCCGACGTCGCGGTGATCCGCATCGACGCGCACGACCTGCCGGTCGTCGCGACCGGCGACCCGGCGCGCACCGAGGTCGGCGACTGGGTGATGGCCATCGGGTCGCCGTACGGGTTCGCGAATACGGTCACGCAGGGCATCGTCAGCGCGAAATCGCGTTCCCTGCCCGGCGAGCAGGCGATTCCGTTCATCCAGACCGACGTGCCGATCAATCCCGGCAATTCGGGCGGCCCGCTGTTCGACCTGAGCGGCCGCGTGATCGCGATCAACTCGATGATCTTCTCGAAGACGGGCGGCTACCAGGGGCTCGCGTTCGCGATTCCGATCGACATCGCGCTCGACGTGAAGGATCAGTTGCTGCGCACCGGCAAGGTCACGCGCGGCCGGCTCGGCGTGGCCCTGCAGGAAGTGAGCCAGGCGCTCGCGCGTTCGTTCGGCCTCGCGAGCCCGGACGGTGCGCTGATCACGATGGTCGAGCCGGACGGCCCGGCCGCGCGCGCGGGCCTGAAGGCGGGCGACGTCGTGCTCGCGGTCGACGGCAAGCCGGTCGCGGAATCGGCGGATTTGCTCGGCATGGTTGCGGCCATGCGGGCGGGCCGGCAAACCGATCTGCTCGTGTGGCGCGCGGGCCGGGCGATGCACGTGATCGCGACGGTCGGCGCGTTCGACAGCGGCACGGCGTCGGCGGGCGGCGAACAGGGGCCTGCGCGGTTCGGGCTCGCGCTGCGGGCTGCGACGGAGCAGGAGCGCCAGCGGCTCGGCGTCGGCCAGGCCCTCGTCGTCGAACAGGCGAGCGGCCAGGCGGCGCGCGCGGGGTTGCAGCCCGGCGATGCCGTGCTGTCGGTCAATGGCGTGCCGGTCGCGAGCATCGGCGCGCTGATGGCCGGAATCGATGCCGCGCACGGCAACGTCGCGCTGCTGGTGCAGCGTGGCGGCACGCGGCTGTATGTGCCGATCGAGATCGGCCGGGCGGATTCGTCGTCGAAACGGGAGGCGGGATGAAGCGAATGCGCAAGCAGCGCGCATCGGGATGGCTGGGGGCGATCGTCGTCGCGTCGGTGCTGGCCGCGGGCGCGGCCCCGGCCGTCGCGCAGACGGCCGACGTGCCGCAAGCGTGGATCCGCTATGGCCAGCTCGCCGGGCAGCAGTTCCAGACGTGGCTCGAAGCGGACGGCGACGCGGCCGATCGGCTCCACCGCTATCTCGAGACGCGCGTGCTGAACGCGCGCGCCGATGCGCCGCCGCCCGCGATCGTCGTGCGTGCGTGGATCGGCGCGAACGGCGTCGTCACGCGCGTCGAATTCGCGTCGCTCGGCGATCCGGACGCGGACGCGACGCTGCGACAACTGCTGACGGCCGGCCCGCTGACCGAGCCGCCGCCGCCGGACATGCTGCAGCCGTTGCGCGTGCGCCTGCGGCTCGCGCCCAATCCCGACGCGGCGGCGGCCGCACCGGCGTCGGCGGCGCGCATGCCGTGACGTGCCGGGCCGGGTAGAGATCGACGGATATCGTAATAAGATATGAAGAGATCGCATCGGCGGGACAATGACGTCCCGCTTTCCTGAGAGGAGCTATCCGTGCAACTGACCCAGTTAGGCGGGCATGTCGCCCAATCCGGCATCGCCGAGCGGCAAAAACACGCGCAAGCATTGATGTTCGGGATGGCGAACATCGACGAGTACGTGTCCGGCGGCGTGTGCTACGACGCCGCGGCGTATGTCCGGTATCTGCTGCGCGCCGACACGATGATCGCGCCCGGTGTGCTGCTCGACACGATCGGTCAGCTGTGGAAGACGCGCTTCAACTTCGAGACCGGCGATCAATGGGACGGACGCGCGAGCATTCCGGCGGGCACTGCGGTCGGTTTCGCCCGCGGCGGCAATGTCTTTCACGCCGCGATCGCCGTGGGCGGCACCCGGATCCGCGGGATCAACGGCGGCCTGCTGGGCGCCGGATGGCTGCATCCTGTCGATCTGGCACGGGTGCTGCAGCCGGATCCGGCCGGCGGTTTTACGTACGACCGCACGACCATTCGCGTTTATCTGTCGCGCCTGTAGGCCGTCGGGCGTCGAATCTCGCGCCGTTTCCGCCGTGACCCGTTGGCGGCCGCGCGCCGGCGCCGCGCGGCCGCTTTCCCGCCGTTCGGCGATATCCGCATGGCGTCGCGCCGTCCAACGCTGCTATCCTCTCGACCTTGAGTGACGCGTCATCGCGGCGTGGGCGCGCATGCCGCCTCGCGGCGCCGCGCGCCGGTGCGAGCCATGCGCGCACTGAGGTAGCATGACCGAATATCCACGACGATCGATGACCTGTTTCGTGACCGACTTCCTTCCGTCCATGTCCACATGGTCAAGACAACGATGAGCGATGCACCCGATCCGGCAGCGCCCGGCGACGACGAGCCGTCCGGCGGCGCGTCGTCGTATCTGGTGCCCGGCCTCGAACGCGGGCTGCGAATCCTCGCCGAATTCTCCGCGCGCGAGCCGGTGCTCGGCGCGCCCGAGCTGTCGAAGCGCATCGGCATTCCGCGCACGACCACGTTCCGCCTGCTGCAGACGCTCGAAGCGCTCGGTTTTCTCGAACGCGTGAACGGCGATCGCTATTTCCGGCTCGGCGTCGGCGTGCTGCGGCTCGGCTTCGAATACCTGAATTCGCTCGAACTGACCGATCTCGGCGCGCCCGTGCTCGAACGGCTGCGCGATTCCACCGGCCTGTCGACGCACCTGCTGATCCGCGACCAGCGTGACGTGGTGTTCGTCGCGAAGGCGCAGAGCAATGCGTCGATGTTCGGTTCGGTGAAGGTGCACGTCGGCACGCGCCTGCCCGCGCATGCGACCGTGCACGGCCACGTGCTGATGGGCGACCTGACGCGCGACGCGTTGCGGCAGCTCTATCCGGAGAAGAAACTCGAACAGTTCACCGAGCGCACGCCCGGCACCGTGGACGAACTGTACGAACGCGTGCGTCATTACGCGCGGCTCGGCTACGCGGTCAGCGAGGCGGCGTTCGAGAGCGGCATTTCGGCCGTGACCGCGCCCGTGCGCGATCACTCGGGCTCCATCGTCGCGGCGATCACCGCGACGGTGCCGCGCTCGGAGATCGGCGACGCCGGCGAGAAGGAGCGGCTCGTCGAAGCCGTGTGCGGCGCGGCGGTCGACCTGTCGCAACGGCTGAACTATCGGCCGCTCGAAAGCGACCCGACGTTCGCGCATGCGCGCCACAAGGTCGCGATGTTCTGATCCACCGAACGAGCCGCCTCGCGCGGCTTCGCCGATCGCCGGCAACCCGTCGCCAACGAGAAAGAGCAGCCCGCGGGCTGCTCTTTTCGTTTGCGGCACCGGGGCAACCGCGTCCGCCGTCGCTCAGAACGAGTGGTGGATGCCGGTCAGCACGATCACCTGGTTCGCGGTGCTCGACGTGCCGGCCGTGAAGAACGCGGCCTTGGCGCCACCCGAACCGTGTTCGTAAAGCACGTTCGCATACAACTGCGTGCGCTTCGACAACGCGTAGATGTCGCCGAGTTCGACCTGAGTCCAGCGGCGGCCGGCCAGCGTCGTGGTCGCCGCGCCGCCCGCGATCGTGTTGAACGCGCTGCTGCGGTAGTTCACGCCCGCGTCGTAGCTCTGGAACGTGTCGGAAAACCCGTTCGACTGCATCTTCACGCGCGTATAGAGGCCGTGCACGAGGAAGTCGCCGATCTGGTACGACGCGCCCGCGCCGATGTTCTCGACCTTGTTCGCGAGGTAGCCGTTCGCGGTGTTCTGCCCCTGGAACGACGCGATGCCCGTCTGGCCGATCAGGATCGAGCGGTCGTGCTCGTTCGAGTAGACGGCCGACGCCTTGAACGGCCCGTTCGCATAGTTCAGCGCGACGCCGACCGATTTGCCGGTCGAGAAATTCGTCGTGTTGCCGAGCGCGAGCGTCGCCGCGGCCGAGAAGCCCGCGACGCTCGGCGAACGGTACTTGACCGCGTTGTTGTACGGCACGTTGCCGGTCGCGGCGAGCCCGTCGATGTTGCCCGGGTGGAACGCGTACCAGCTCATCGCGAGGTACGCGGTGCTGAGCGGATCGAGATAGTCGAACGCCAGCGGCGTCTGGCGGCCGAGCGTCAGCGTGCCGTAGCGCTCGGCGCTGAGGCCGACGAACGCCGCGCGGTTCCAGATCGTGTTCGCGGTCGCGAACTGGCCGTTGTTCGTATAGAAGCCGTTCTCCAGCTGGAAGATCGCCGACAGCCCGTTACCGAGATCTTCCTTGCCTTTCAGGCCCCAGCGATCGGGCTGCGTATTGCCCTGGATCATCGCCCACTTCGCGTGGCCGCCGACGTTGTTCACGTACGCGACACCCGCATCCAGGCTGCCGTACAGCACCACGCTGCTCTGCGCCCACGCGCCCGACACGGCGCCCATTCCGATGACTGCCGCTGCTACCGCATGCTTGACCATTTTGTCTCCTGACTCTCCAACCTGATGAAAACGTGTTGTGACGGGGCTGCGCAGGGACGGCCGGCCGTCGCGCATGTTCATCGCCGAACGGGCATTTTTATGTTCCATACAAGGAACAACGTGCCTCTAGTGGAATGAAGTATAGAGGTGTCCGACGGGTGATCAAAAATAAATTTATCGGGCCGGATCGGGTGGGCGCTGATCTGCAACATGGGCTCGAGAATCCTGAAAAACGGACTTAAATCCCCGCAACCAAACAAAAAATCACATTTGACGAGGTAGGCCGCGACGATCGTCGACCCGCCGGTCGGTGTTTTCCCTAGGACATGCAGCTTTTTGTTTTACTCGAGGAAGCTCGCTCCTATAATCACCATCCATAAACTGTTGTTCCTGATATGGAACAAACCGAGAGTCGATCAGAAGGAAGGGTGCGAGATGTCTGAGCAATGGATTTGCGCCGGTCACGCCGGCGCGCTGTCGGAAGACACGCCGATCGAGTTCAAGCGGACCGACGGCGTGGAAATCGGGATCTACCGCGTCGGCGACGACGTGTATGCGCTCGAGAACGTGTGCCCGCATGCGTACGCGCTGCTGACGCAGGGGTTCGTCGACGAAGGCACGGTCGAATGCCCGCTGCACGAGGCCGTGTTCGACATCAAGACGGGCGAATGCCTGAAGGGGCCGGGCGGACGTGCGCTGAAGCAGTACGCGGTGCGCCTCGCCGGCGAGGAAATCCAGATCAAGGTGGAATGACATGAAAGAAGCGACCGTCAACTTCAATCCCTTCCTGAAGCCGTGGGTGGCGCCGCAGCCGAACAACGTCGCGGGCAAGGGGCAGATCGAGATCCCCGGCCAGGTCGAGAACCAGGTCTGGCAGAACCGCAAGGCCGAACCGACCCAGTACGAGAACGACCTCGGCGATGCGCTCGAACGCGTGTTCGAGAGCGGCGCGACCGAGCTGGACGATGTCGTCGCGGGCCTGAACCGCATCGGCTTTCGCGCGCCGGACGGCACCGCGTGGACTGCCGAGCGCTTTCGCGCCGAAATGGCCTCGCTGGCGGAATGAGCGCGCGCGCCGCGTGACCGCCGACCCGACGACAACCGCATCCGGAGCACACTGATGACGTCCCCCGCACAATACGAAGCCCAACGCGACCCGGTCCGCGATTACCTCGACCGCGGCATCAAGAATTACTGGTATCCCGTCGCGCCGAGCTGGCAGGTGTCGAACGCACCCGTCGGTCTCACGCGCCTGTCCGAGCAGATCGTGCTGTGGCGCGATCACGAAGGCAAAGTCCATGCGCTGGAAGATCGCTGCCCGCACCGCGGCGCGCGCCTGTCGCTCGGCTGGAACCTCGGCGGCAACATCGCGTGCTGGTATCACGGCATCGAAGTCGACGGCGGCGGCACGGTCAACCGCGTGCCGGCCGTGTCGAACTGTCCGCTCGAAGGCATGAAGTGCGTGAAGTCGTATCCGGTCGAAGAGAAGGCCGGCGCGATCTTCCTGTGGTTCGGCGACGAAGCGCACGGCGAGCCGGCGCCGCTGAACCTGCCGGAAGAGCTCGTGGCCGACGAGTACGGCCATTTCCTGTGCGTGTCGAACTGGAAGTGCAATTACCAGTACGCGATCGACAACGTGATGGACCCGATGCACGGCGCCTACCTGCACGCGACGTCGCACTCGATGGCCGAAGGCGACAAGCAGGCCGACATGCGCGTGCGCAAGACGGATACGGGCCTGATGTTCGAGAAGATCGGCCAGCGCGACGTGAACTTCGACTGGGTCGAACTCGGCGAAACGGGCTGCCTGTGGATGCGCCTCGCGATTCCGTACAAGCAGAAGTTCGGCCCCGGCGGCAACTTCGGGATCATCGGCTTCGCGACGCCGGTCGACGGCGACCACTGCCAGGTCTATTTCTGGCGTACCCGCAAGGTCAGCGGCTGGCAGCGCGACGTGTGGCGCTTCATGTACCGCAACCGTCTCGAAGGCTTGCACTGGGACGTGCTCGAACAGGACCGCTACGTCCTCGAAAGCCTCGCGCCGCATGCGCGCGATCACGAATACCTGTACCAGCACGACGTCGGCATCACGCGCGTGCGCCGGATGCTGCGCCAGCGGGCGCAGGAGCATCTGTCCGCGCTCGACGCGCATCGCGCGGCACACGCCGCTTCGGAGCCCGCGAATGGCTGAGCGCGCTCCGGTCGTGGCGCTGCCCGGTCGCCGCGTGCTCGTCACGGGCGGCGCGCGCGGTCTCGGCGCCGCATTCGTGAAGGCGCTGGTCGAAGCGGGCGCGCAGGTCGCGTTCGGCGACGTGCTGGCGGAAGAGGGCCGCGCGCTGGCCGCGCAGCTCGCCCGCGCCGGCCACACCGCGCATTTCTTCGCACTCGACCTCGCCGACCCGGCCAGCATCGACGCATTCGTCGCGCAGGGCGCGGCGGCGCTCGGCGGTATCGACGCGCTGATCAACAACGCGGCGATCACGAACTCGGGCGGCAAGCTGTCGACGGAGCTCGACGTGTCGACGTGGGACGCCGTGATGAACGTGAACGTGCGCGGCGTGTGGCTCGTCAGCAATGCGGCGTTGCCGCACCTCGCGCAGTCGGGCCGCGGCGCGATCGTGAATCTGGCATCGGACACCGCGCTGTGGGGCGCGCCGAAGCTGCTCGCGTACGTCGCCAGCAAGGGCGCGGTGATCGCGATGACGCACGCGCAGGCACGCGAGTTCGGCGCGCATGGCGTGACGGTCAACGCGATCGCGCCGGGGCTCACCGAAGTCGAGGCGACCGCGTACGTGCCGGCGGAACGCCACGCGTTCTACCTGCAGGGCCGCGCGCTCGCACGCGCGCAGGTGCCCGACGACGTGACGGGCCCCGTGCTGTTCCTGCTGTCGGACGGCGCGCGCTTCGTGACGGGTCAATTGCTGCCGGTGAACGGCGGCTTCGTGATGAATTGAATCGAAGTTTTCACTCGCAATGAAGGAGAGGACGATGGCGGACGCCGATCTCGAACGCAAGTCGTGGGACCAGCCGGAAGGCGCAAGCTTCAACGACTGGATGGAAGGGCGTGTCGCGCGCTATGCGACGCGGCGCTACGACTGGGACGCACTGAAGTTCCAGGCCGACTACGACCCGAAGTACCGCCGTGCGCAGATGCGCTATGTCGGCACGGGCGGCACGGGCGTCGCGAAGGACGTCAACACGGTGCCGGCCGGCAACTTCACGTTCTCGACGATGGTCATCCCGGCCGGCAACATCGGGCCGAGCCACATCCATGTCGACGTCGAGGAAATCTTCTTCGTGCTGCGCGGCAAGATGAAGGTGATCTGCGAGCGCGATGGCGAGACCTGGGAAGCGATCCTCGGCGAGCGCGACCTGATCTCGGTGCCGCCGGGCGTGTATCGCACGGAAATCAACATCGGCGAGGAAGACGCGCTGATGTGCGTGATGCTCGGTTCGCCGAAGCCGATCACGCCGACGTATCCGCCCGATTCGCCGCTCGCGAAGATCAAGCGTTGAGACGGAGCGGGTGAAGCAATGCGTGTCATCGACAAACGTGAACGCGACCGCACCGCGGCCTTCGCCGCGCTGCTCGGGCAGTTTCCCGAGCAGCGTTGCGCAGCCGGCGCGGCGGGCACGATCGGCTACCGCGAGGCCGGCGCGCAGCATGCGGGCCGCGCGCTACCCGTCGTGCTGCTGCACGGCATCGGCTCGGGCGCCGCATCGTGGGTCCGCCAGCTCGACACGCTCGGCGCGTCGCGACGCGTGCTTGCGTGGGATGCGCCCGGTTACGGCGTGTCGACGCCCGTGCACGGCGCGTCGCCGGCCGCCGCCGATTACGCGGCATCGCTGAACGCATGGCTCGAGGCACTCGGCATCGAACGCTGCGTGCTGGTCGGTCATTCGCTCGGCGCGATCGTCGCGGGCGGGTTGGTCCGCGTGATGCCCGCGCGCATCGCCGGCCTGCTGCTGATCTCGCCCGCGGGCGGTTACGGCAGCGCACCGGCCGAAACGCGCGACACGCGCCGCGACGCGCGGCTCGCGATGCTCGCGGAACTCGGCCCGGCCGGGCTCGCCGAGCAGCGCAGCGGCAACATGCTGTCCGGTTTCGCGAACGAGGAGGCACGGGCGTGGGTGCGCTGGAACATGGCGCGCATCGTGCCGGCCGGCTACGCGCAGGCCACGCATCTGCTCGCGAACGCCGATCTCGCGGCCGATCTCGCCGGCTTCCGCGGCCGCGCGGCGGTGGCCGTCGGCGCGAACGACGCGATCACGCCGCCCGCCGCGTGCGAGCGGATCGCCGCGGCCGCGCACGTCGGGCTGCAGGTGATTCCGCAGGCCGGGCACGCGGGTTACGTGGAGGCGCCGGCCGCTTATTCGGCGCTGATCGATGCGTTCTGCCGTCAGTGCGATACGCAGTGGGGAATGGCATGAGCGAACCGCTGCAACGAAACGCATCCGAAAGCGCGAAGGCCGAAGCCAGCTACGTGGTGCCGGGCCTCGAGCGCGGGCTGCGCATTCTCGCCGAATTCTCGCCGCGCGAGCCGGTGCTCGGCGCGCCCGAGTTGTCGAAGCGGCTCGGCATTCCGCGCACGACGGTGTTCCGTCTGCTGCAGACGCTCGAATCGCTCGGCTTTCTCGAGCGCGCGGACAAGGATCGCAACTACAAGCTCGGCGTCGCCGTGCTGCGGCTCGGCTTCGAATATCTGAGCTCGCTGGAGCTGACCGATCTCGGCCTGCCGGTGATCGAGAGCCTGCGCGATGCGACCGGCTTCACGACGCACATCGTGATCCGCGACGGCCGCGACGTGGTGTTCGTCGCGAAGGCGCAGAGCCAGTCGCCGGTGTTCAGCTCGATCCGCGTGAACGTCGGCACACGGCTGCCCGCGCACGCGACGACGCATGGCCACGTGCTGATGGGCGACCTGTCGCTGAAGGAACTGCGTGCGCTGTATCCGGAAGGCGCGCTGAGCCGGATGACGAGCGCGACGCCGGAGACGGTCGATGCGTTGTACGAAGTGATCCGCGAAGATGCGCTGCGTGGATACGGCGTCAGCAATTCGTCGTTCGAGCGCGGGATCTCGGTCGTCACGGCGCCGGTGCGCAACGAGACGCAGCGGATCGTCGCGTGCATCACGGTGACGGTGCCGCGTCCGGAGATCGACGCGGCGCTGATCGCCGACGGGCTGATCGACAAGGTGCAGCGCGCGGCGGCGGAATTGTCGCGGCGGCTCAATTACCGCTCGGATGACGAGCACACGTTTCTCAAGGCTTTAGGACTCCGATGATCCAGATCGATCTGACCGGGCAGGTGGCGGTGGTGACGGGCGGTTCGTCCGGCATCGGCCTCGCGACGGCCGAACGGTTCCTGCAGGCGGGCGCGTCGGTCGCGATTTGCGGCCGCGACGGCGACCGTCTCGCACGCGCCGACGCGATGCTGCGCGACAAGTACGCCGATGCGCAACTGCTGGCCACGCGCTGCAACGTGCTCGACGAAACCGACGTGGCCGGCTTCGCGCAAGCGGTGTCCGCGCGTTTCGGCCGCGCCGACATGCTCGTCAACAACGCCGGCCAGGGCCGCGTATCGACCTTCGCCGACACGACCGACGACGCGTGGCGCGAAGAACTCGAACTGAAGTACTTCAGCATCATCCGCCCGACGCGCGCGTTCCTGCCGCTGCTGCGCGACGCGCAGGCGCCGACGATCACCTGCGTGAATTCGCTGCTCGCGTTGCAGCCGGAGCCGCACATGGTCGCGACGTCGTCGGCGCGTGCCGGCGTGCTGAGCCTCGTGAAATCGCTCGCGACCGAACTGGCGCCGCAGCGCATCCGCGTGAACTCGATCCTGATCGGCATCGTCGAGTCGGGGCAGTGGCGCCGCCGCTACGACACGCAGGCGCAGCCCGGCGAAAGCTGGGAGGACTGGACCGGCGCGCTCGCCCGCAAGAAGAACATTCCGCTGAATCGCTTCGGCAAGCCCGACGAGGCCGCCTGGGCGCTTTTTTATCTCGCAACGTATCTGTCGTCCTACACGACGGGCAGCCATATCGACGTTTCTGGAGGCTTTGCACGCCATGTCTGAAAAAACCACGGTCGGCGAGCTGATTGCCGCCTTTCTCGAGCAGTGCGGCGTGAAAACCGCATTCGGTGTCATCTCGATCCACAACATGCCGATCCTCGACGCGATCCACTCGCGCGGCAACATCCGGTATGTCGGTGCGCGCGGCGAAGCGGGGGCGTTGAACATGGCCGACGGGCTGGCCCGCGTGTCGGGCGGCCTCGGCGTCGCATTCACGAGCACGGGCACGGCGGCGGGCAACGCGGCCGGCGCGATGGTCGAGGCGCTGACGGCCGGCACCGCGCTGCTGCACGTGACGGGTCAGATCGAGACGCCGTACCTCGACCAGGATCTCGCGTACATCCACGAAGCGCCGGACCAGTTGTCGATGCTCGACTCGATCTCGAAGGCCGCGTTCCGCGTGCGCACGGTCGAAACCGTGCTGCCGACGATTCGCGAAGCCGTGCGCATCGCGCAGACCGCGCCCACGGGCCCCGTGTCCGTCGAGATTCCGATCGACATCCAGGCGGCCGAAATCGAATGGCCGGAAGATCTCGCACCGGCACACGTCGCGGTGCGCGAGCACGACGAAGCCCGCGTCGCGAAGCTCGCCGACGCCCTCGCGGCCAAGCGCCGCCCGCTGCTGTGGCTCGGCGGCGGCGCGCGTCACGCACGTGCGGAAGTCGAACGCCTCGTGAAGCTCGGCTTCGGCGTCGTGACGAGCGTGCAGGGCCGCGGCGTACTACCCGAAGATCATCCGGCGACGCTCGGCGCGTTCAACGTGCACGCGTCGGTCGAAGCGTTCTACAAGACCTGCGACGCGCTCGTCGTGGTCGGCTCGCGCCTGCGCGGCAACGAAACGCTGAAGTACAAGCTCGCGCTGCCGCAGCCGCTGTTCCGTATCGATGCCGATGCACTCGCCGACAACCGCGGCTACCGCAACGCGTTGTTCGTGCACGGCGATTCGAAGCGCGTGCTGGCCGAGCTGGCCGACCGCCTCGAAGGCCGCCTGTCGGTGGATCCGCAATTCGCGGCCGATCTCGCGGCGGCCCGCGAGGCGGCAGTGGCCGACGTGGCGAAGGGCCTCGGGCCGTACAAGAAGCTCGTCGACACGCTGCAGGCCGCCGTCGGCCGCGACTACAACTGGGTGCGCGACGTGACGATCTCGAACAGCACGTGGGGCAACCGCCTGCTGAAGATCTTCGAGCCGCGCTCGGGCGTGCATGCACTCGGCGGCGGCATCGGCCAGGGCATCCAGATGGGCATCGGCGCCGCGCTCGCGGGCGCCGCGGCGAAGACGGTCTGCCTCGTCGGCGACGGCGGCCTGATGGTCAACGTCGGCGAACTCGTCACGGCCGTGCAGGAAAACGCGAACGTGATGATCGTGCTGATGAACGACCAGTGCTACGGCGTGATCCGCAACATCCAGGACGCGCACTACGGCGGCCGCCGCTGCTTCGTGCAACTGCACCAGCCCGATTTCGCGCAGTTCTGCGCGAGCTTCGGCCTCACGCACTACCGGATCACGTCGCTCGACCAGGCCGAAGCGATCGTGCGCGAAGGGCTCGCGAAGGAAGGGCCGGTGATGGTCGAGGTCGACATGCTGTCGGTCGGCTCGTTCGCGTCGGCATTCGCGGGCCCGCCGGTGAAGAAGGAAGCGCCGACGGAGCGCCAGTATGCGTAACGGGCAACAGCGGGCGCATGCCCCCGTCGACGTCGCGATGATCGGCTTCGGCGCGATCGGCGCGGCCGTGTACCACGCGGTCGAGCACGATGCGTCGCTGCGCGTCGCGCACGTGATCGTGCCGGAACACCAGCGCGCGGCGGTGCAGGACGCGCTCGGCGGCGCGGTGGAGGTCGTGTCGTCGGTCGACGCGCTGGCCCGCCGCCCCGAGTTCGCGCTCGAATGCGCGGGCCACAGCGCGCTCGTCGATCACGTCGTGCCGCTGCTGAAGGCCGGCACCGATTGCGCGGTTGCGTCGATCGGTGCGCTGTCCGATCTCGCGCTGCTCGACGCGCTGTCGCAAGCGGCCGACGAGGGCGGCACGACGGTGACGCTGCTGTCCGGCGCGATCGGCGGCATCGACGCGCTGGCGTCCGCGAAGCAGGGCGGCCTCGACGACGTGCTGTACGTCGGGCGCAAGCCGCCGCTCGGCTGGCTCGGCACGCCGGCCGAGGAACTGTGCGATCTGCGCGCGATGACCGAGGAAATGGTGATCTTCGAAGGCACCGCGCGCGACGCCGCGCGGCTGTACCCGAAGAACGCGAACGTCGCGGCGACGGTCGCGCTCGCGGGCCTCGGCCTCGATGCGACGCACGTGCGCCTGATCGCCGATCCGGCGGTCGAGCGCAACGTGCACCGCATCACCGCGCGCGGCGCATTCGGCGAGATGTCGCTGGAAATGAGCGGCAAGCCGCTGCCCGACAACCCGAAGACGTCCGCGCTGACGGCATACAGCGCGATTCGTGCGCTGCGCAACCGCGCGGCCCGCTGCGTGATCTGACCGGACCATCGAGCGTCCGCCCACGCCACGGCGAGGGCGGATGTGCAGAGACAGATTTGTGGGACTTGTGACATGACTCCTTTCGATACGAGCCTCGTACCCGACGGCGACATCCTGATCGGCGGCGAGTGGCGGCGCGGCCGCGGAGCGCCTTACGCGAGCATCTATCCGGCCGACCAGTCGCTGAACATGGAAGTATCGACGGCGAACGCGGAAGACGCGGCCGACGCCGTCGTGGCGGCCGACGCCGCATGGCGCCGCGCCGACTGGGCCGGGCTGAAGCCGCATCAGCGCGCGCAGGTGCTGTACCGCATCGCGGATCTCATCATGCAGCGCCACGAGGCGCTCGCGCACCTGCAGCGCCGCGACAACGGCAAGCCGATCGGCGAGACGCGCGTGCTGGTGGCCAGCGCCGCGAACACGTTCCGCTATTTCGCGGCCTGCCTCGAAACGCTCGACGAGGAGCTGACGCCGTCGCGCGGCGACTACCTGACGATGAGCGTGTACGAGCCGATCGGCGTGATCGCGGCGATCACCCCGTGGAATTCGCCGATCGCGTCCGACGCGCAGAAGCTCGCGCCGGCGCTGGCCGGCGGCAATGCGGTGGTGCTCAAGCCGGCCGAGGTCACGCCGCTCGTATCGCTCGCGCTGGCGCGCATCTGCGAGGAAGCGGGCGTACCGAAGGGCGTGCTGAGCGTGTTGCCGGGCAAGGGCTCGGTGATCGGCGACGTGCTCGTGCGTCATCCGCTCGTGAAGAAGGTGTCGTTTACCGGCGGCACCGAAGTGGGCCGCGGCATCGCGCGCATCGCGGCCGAGAAGCTGATGCCGGTGTCGCTCGAACTCGGCGGCAAGTCGCCGACGATCGTGTGCGACGACGCCGATCTCGACCACGCGGTCAACGGCGTGCTGTACGGCATCTTCAGCTCGTCGGGCGAAGCGTGCATCGCCGGTTCGCGACTGTTCGTGCAGCGCGCGATATACGACGAATTCATGAAGCGCCTGGTGGCCGGTGCACGCAAGCTGCGCGTGGGCGACCCGACGCGGCCCGACACGCAGATGGGTCCGCTGATCACCGCGAAGCATCGCGAATCGGTCGAACGCTACGTGGCGCTCGGGCTGGAAGAAGGCGGCCGTCTGCTGTGCGGCGGCGAGCGGACGGCGGGCGACGGGCGCGAGAACGGCTTCTTCTATCAGCCGACGATTCTCGAAGGCTTGCCGAACAGCGCGCGCATCTGCCAGGAGGAAATCTTCGGGCCGGTGCTGGTCGCGATGCCGTTCGACGACGAGGCGTCGTTGATCGCACAGGCGAACGACAGCGTATTCGGGCTCGCTGCGGGCATCTGGACGCGCGACTACAAGCGCGCATGGCGCATCGCGCGCGCGCTGGAGACGGGCACCGTCTGGATCAACACGTATAAGCTGTTCTCGATCTCCACGCCGTTCTCGGGTTGGAAGGAGAGCGGGATGGGACGCGAGAAGGGGCGCCTCGGCATCCGCGAATACATGCAGCAGAAGAGCCTCTACTGGGGCTTGAACGACGCGCCGCTGCCGTGGGCAAACTGAGCGAAGGGGAATGACGCAATGAGCATTTTGGGAATCGAGCAGATCACGTACGGCGTCGACGACCTCGCCACCTGCCGGCGCTTTTTCGCCGACTGGGGGCTGAAGGAAGTCGCGCACAACGACACGCGTGCGCGCTTCGAGACGCTGAACGGTTGCACCGTGCTGGTCGTGAAAGCCGACGATCCGTCGCTGCCGCCCGCGTTCGAAGCAGGCCCGACGCTGCGGGAAGTCACGTGGGGCGTCGCGACGCAGGGCGAACTCGACGCATTGCGCACGAAGCTGGCCGGCCAGCCCGGCTATTACGCGCAGGACGATGCACTCGGCTGCATCGATCCGAACGGGATGGCGATCCGCATCGAAGTCACGCGCAAGCGCGCACTCGACATCACGGGCTCGCCGTCGAACGTCTGGGGGCGGACGCTGCGCGTGGACCAGCCGAGCCCGATCTATGCGCGTGCAGAGCCGGTCGAGGTCGGGCATGTCGTGTTCTTCACGAACTGCCTCGACGCGCAGGAAAGGTTCTATCACGAACTGCTCGGCTTCGAGACGTCGGACCGTTATCCGGGCCGCGGCGCGTTCATGCGCTGCGCGCCGCACGGCGGCCATCACGACCTGTTCCTGCTCGCGCTGCCGAACGGCAAACGCGGCCTGAACCACGTCGCATTCACCGTGCGCGACATCCACGAAGTATTCGGCGGCGGCATGCACATCGACCGCTGCGGCTGGGAAACGCAACTCGGCCCAGGGCGTCACCCGGTGTCGTCCGCGTACTTCTGGTACTTCCAGAATCCGGCCGGCGCGCTGATCGAGTACTACGCGGACGAAGACGTGCTGACGCCCGACTGGCAACCGCGCGAATTCGAACCGGGGCCGACCGTGTTCGCCGAGTGGGCCGTCGACGGCGGCCTGGACGGCAACACGCGCCGGCAGAAGCACGCGAAGGCGCCGGAAGGCAAGTTCATGACGGAGCGCAAATCATGACCGAAGCGAATACGCCCGCGCGGCCCGCACCGGGCACGGTCGTCGTGATCGGCGGCGGCCAGGCCGCCGGCTGGGTGTTGAAGACGTTGCGCGCGCAAGGGTATGCGGGCCGTCTCGTGATGATCGCCGACGAGCCGCACCTGCCGTACGAGCGCCCGCCGCTGTCGAAGGCCGTGCTGGCCGGCGACGCCGACATCGAGACCGTGCGCGTCGTGCGCCCGGACGAATTCGGTGCGCTGAACGTCGAGGCATGGCAGCCGGAGCGCGCGGCGTCGATCGATCGCACGCGCCGCGTGGTGACGACCGAAAGCGGCCGCGAGATCGAATACGACCGGCTCGTGATCGCGACCGGCGGCACGTCGCGCCGCTTGCCCGATGCGCTCGTCAACACGCCGAACCTGCATTATTTGCGCACGCTCGACGAAGCCGCCGCGCTCGGCGAGAAGCTGCGGGCGAGCCGGCGCGTGCTCGTGATCGGCGGCGGCTGGATCGGCCTCGAAGTCGCGGCGACCGCGCGCAAGCTCGGCGTCGATGCCGTCGTGGTCGAAGGCGCGCCGCGGCTGTGCGGGCGTTCGGTGCCGCAAATCGTGTCCGACTTCCTGCTCGACCTGCATCGTTCGAACGGCGTCGACGTGCGACTTGGCGCGGCGCTTGAATCGCTCGATGCGCAGCCCGGCGACGCATCGAAGGTGCGCGCGACGCTCGCCGACGGCACGACGATCGACGCCGATTTCGCGGTGGCCGGCATCGGTCTCGCGCTGAATGCGTCGCTGGCGAGCGACGCGGGGCTCGCGGTCGACGACGGCATCGTCGTCGACGAATACGGCGCGACCAGCGACCCCGCGATCTTCGCGTGCGGCGACGTCGCGAACCATCACAACGGCTGGCTGAAGCGGCGCGTGCGGCTCGAATCGTGGGCGAACGCGCAGAACCAGGCGATCGCGGCCGCGAAAGCCGTGCTCGGCGTGCGTGAACCGTACGCGGAGATTCCGTGGTTCTGGTCCGATCAGTACGACGTGAACCTGCAGATCCTCGGCGATCTGCCGGTCGATGCGCAGCTCGTCGTGCGCGGCGATCTCGCCGCGCGTCGTGCGACGCTGTTTTTCGTGGGCGACGGACATGTGAGAGGTGTCATCGCCGTGAACAACGCGCGCGAGCTGAAGCTCGCGCGCAAGTGGATGAACCAGGGCCGGGCAGTGGATACGGAAGCCCTGGCAGACACGACCCAAGCGCTTGCCTGACCGGCCCAACCGGAAAGAGATCCAGGAGACACCCCGCATGAGCACTTTCGACAACGTCGTGGCCGGCAGCGCCACGATGGAAGCTGCCGCCTCCACGCCCGGCGCGATCATCGCGCGGCTCGAGCGGCTTCCGGCCAACGCGATGCAGGTCCGCGCACGCGTGCTGATCGGCACCGCGACGTTCTTCGACGGCTTCGACGTGATCACGATCGCGGCGACGCTGCCGCTGCTGATTCACAAATGGGGGCTGTCGCCGACGCAGATCGGCATGCTGATCGCGTCCGGCGCGATCGGCCAGCTGATCGGCGCATTCCTGTTTCCCGCGCTCGCGGAAAAGCATGGCCGCGTGAAAGCCATCGCGTGGAGCTCGGCCGTGATCGGCATCACGAGCATCGCGTGCGGCTTCGCGCCGACGTTCGAGGTGTTCGTGCTGCTGCGGATCCTGCAGGGGCTCGGGCTCGGCGGCGAATTGCCGGTCGCGGCCACGTACATCAACGAAATCACGCGCGCGCATGGCCGCGGCCGCTTCGTGCTGTTGTACGAGATCGTGTTCCCGATCGGCCTGCTCGTGTCGATGGCGCTCGGCGCGTGGCTCGTGCCGCGCTTCGGCTGGGAAATCATGTACTTCGTCGGCGGGCTGCCGGTGATCCTGTCGCTCGTGCTCACGCGCCTCGTGCCGGAATCGCCGCGCTGGCTCGCGTCGCGCGGGCGGCTCGCGGAGGCCGGGCGCGCGGTCGGCGTGTTCGAAGGATCGGTGCGCGGCGAGCTGCCGCCGGTCACGCAGGCGGCCGCGTTCGACGAGATGGTGCGCCAGCATCCGAAGCGCAGGATGACCGACCTGTTCAGCGCCGCGTATCGCAAGCGCACGCTCGCGGTGGCGACGTTGTGGGCGACCTGCGGGTTCATCCAGTACGGGCTGTCGACGTGGCTGCCGACGATCTACAAGAACTTCTATCACGCGCCGCTGCAGCTCGCGCTGAACCTCGCGGTGATCGGCTCGGTGATGGGCGTGCTCGGCTCGCTGGCCTCCGCGTTGCTGGTCGACAAGCTCGGCCGCAAGCCGGTGATCGTGTGGTCGTTCGTGCTGTGCGCGCTGTCGCTGGCGCTCGCCGGCATCTATCACGCGTCGTCGGTGTACGTGGTCGCGGTCTTCTGTTCGCTGTCGCTCGGGCTGATGGCGTCGGGGTTCATCACCGCGTACGTCTATACGCCCGAGCAGTATCCGACGAGCATCCGCGCGTCGGGCTGCGGGCTCGGCAGCGCGTGGCTGAAGATCGCGTCGTTCGTCGCGCCGATGGTCGTGCCGCACGCGATCATCGGCGGGAACCTCGCGCCGGCGTTCTATCTGATCGGCGTGGTGCCGCTGATCGCGGCGCTGACCGTGCACTTCGTCGGGATCGAGACGAAGGGGAAGGTGCTGGAGGCGCTCGAGGCGTAAGCGTGACCCGCAGTCATGGACGAGGTGCTCAGGCCCGGGAGACGCTGCCCGGGCCTTTTGTTTCACGGCCGTCGGCCGTTCCATGTCGGGCGCTGCAGCGGGCGCGCTGGTTGACGCACGGTTCGCGTGTTCTAATTCACGGTCCCGATTTTCGTCAGACCGCTGCCATGCCCCTGTTCGAACCCGTCACGCTGAATACCTCCCGCCTCGTGCTGCGGCCGCTTCGCGACGCCGACGCACCGACCTTCTTCGAGATCTGGTCCGATGCGGAAGCGATGCGCTATTTCTCGTTCTCGCCGATGACGGAAATCGAGCAGGCCGAGGCGCGCGTCGCGCGCAACGTGCAGATGTCCGCGAGCGGCGAGAGCCTGGTCTGCGTGCTCGAACTGCGGGAAACCGGCGAAGCGCTCGGCGAGTGCGTGCTGTTCCATGCGAACGCGCAATGCCGGCGTGCCGAGATCGGCTTTTGCCTGCGGCGCGCGTTCTGGCGCGGCGGATACATGCGCGAAGCGGCGTCGGCGTTGGTCGATCATGCCTTCGGCACGCTGCGGCTGAACCGGATCGAGGCCGATATCGATCCGCGCAACGTCGCGTCGGCGCGGTTGCTCGAACGGCTCGGCTTCGTCCGGGAAGGGCTGTTGCGCGAGCGCTGGATCGTCGGCGACGAAGTGTCGGACAGTGCGCTGTACGGGTTGCTGGCGAGCGATCGCCGCTGAGGCCGCTGCGGTGGGTTATTTCGCGGCAGGAACGATCGCGAATGCGTCCACTTCGACCAGTACGTCCGGGCGGAACAACGACGCCACGCCGACGAGCGCGCTCGCGGGCGGGCACGCGGTGTTGACCCAGCGGTCGCGCACCGCGCGAATCTGCGGCAACAGGCTCGAATCGAAATCGCGGACATAGATCGTCAGACGCGCGACGGATTCGAAGCCGACGCCCGCGGTGCGAAGCGTATCAGCGATATTCCGGAACACCTGATCGAGCTGCGCCGCATGATCGGCGCCGACGACGGCGCCAGCGGCATCGAACGGGACATGGCCGGACAAATACAGCGGTTGACCGCCTTCGACGAGTATCGCTTGCGAAATGCCGGGAATCGTGGCGCCGGGGGGATTGATGGCACGCAGCATCGGAGCATCCTCTCAGGTTGATGCGGTGGGTCGGGGCGGCCCGATCGGGCCGCCGTATTCGAGTCAGGGGCGACCGGCGGCGGTGTTCACCACCTCGCGAGCCAGCCCTCGGCCTGGTCTTTCCCGCGCAGCGTCGCCACCCATCGTGCGGGCAACGCCTGCTCGCCGTACGGCACGCCGTCGTGCGTGCGCGCGAAGCCCGGCGGCGGCGCCATGTCGATCGCGGCGGGCGGCGGAATCGACGCGGCGTCGTGGAATTCGTACGGCACGCCGAGCGCGTCGCCGATCAGCAGGCCAAGCAGGCCGCCGCGCAGGCGGGATCGTCGGTTCGGAATCGCTGTCATCACAAAGAATCCGGGTTGGGGCGGATGCGTCGCGGAAGGCCGTGCACAAGACCTCGAGATGAACCCCGCTATTATGCGGCCGCCGGCAATTGGCGTCGTTTTCAGACTCGCTGTGGCGGCCGCGGTCGACGTTGCAACGACCTGCGACGATTACGTCAGCGCTCGCCCGGGCGCCCCGTCGACAGGCACGTCGCGCTCCAATGCCCGGGCCGCGAGTTCCTCGACCCAGTCGGCATCGGAGGCAGCCACGACGCCATATTGGTCCGGCGGAAAAAAACCATAGTGGTGAGCCGCCGCAGCCAGACGCTCACATTCGGCGTGAGACAGCAGGCAGGAAGTCACGGTCGATGGCGCCGCCGGTCCACTCCATCTCAATCCGATGCGGACATTGGTGCGTGGCGCAAATGCGATTGCCAGTTCTTGCTGCGGGACCAACCGTTTCGTTTCCAAGGGGAGCGTGGGCGGCCCGTACCCACTGTCTGCCGCAATTCGATGATCCAGCACCAGCCAATGACCGACGGACGTCCGGGCCAGGATCCACTGCCTTAGTCGGGCCTTGCTGGATTTGAGCTTGCCGTCGATCCATTCCTCGACGTAGAGGGGTTCCGGATCGTAGTCGTCCGACCACACGATGATCGCCGCACGGAGCGTATGGCGCTCCAGTTCGACACGCCCGTTGAACGGCATTTCACGCCAGTACCGCTGTCGGGTACCGTACGTCGCGACGTACCAGTTCAGGCCGATCCAGACTGCGATGAAGAGCGCCGTGACCCCTATGACGGTGACGGATGTTTCGCCAACCGCACGATCGATATCGAAGGCCGGATCGACCATTCCGCGGTAGGCGAGCATGCCCGCCATATACGCGAACACCGCGATCAAAGGCCCGACGGCGACCGGCATCACCAGAATGGCGAGCCAGTTTCGGACATGCACGCTCCCCGCCGACTGGGCGCGCGCACGCTCCTCATCGCTCATCGCCGCGACTTCCCGCGCGGCAATTTCGTCGCTCGGGGTGTGGAAGCGCTCATACGTATTCTGGCATTTGGGCATTCGACGGGGCGTTCGATGAAAGGGGGATGAAGCAGGGCTTGCCTCGAGGAACCGATTCTTGCATAGGTCAGGGTCGGTTTTCGTCCGGACGCATGTGTGTTCCGTCCGTCAACGAACCGATGCGCTGCGGCCGGTGCGAAGCCATACCGCAGGGGCTCGTATGCGCGGGTGGTCGGAGTCGAACGGTAGCGGATGAAGCGACGCGGGGACGACCCCGACGCGCGGGATTATCGAGCGCGGACGACTTGCCGGATTCACGGGGCGAACGTACGCTTGGTCGATACCACGATCGACCCAGGTTCTCGACCATGCAAGCCCATCCTTTGCGTCTTTCCCCCGGCGACGATCTGCGCGGCGCCATCGAGGCAGCGCTCCACCAACATGAAGTGCATGCGGCCTTCGTGATCCAGGGCATCGGCAGCCTGAGCGTCGCGCAGTTGCGCTTCGCCGGCGTCGATCAACCGACCGAACTGCGCGGCGACCTCGAAATCCTGACGCTGGCCGGCTCCGTATCGCCGGACGGCGCACACCTTCATATGTCGATCTCCGATGCCGCCGGCCGCGTGATGGGCGGCCACGTGGCGAGCGGCTGCGTGGTGCGCACGACGGCCGAGATCCTGCTCGCGCTGCTGCCCGCACATCGCTTCTCGCGCGAGCTCGATGCGGGCACCGGCTTCAACGAACTGGTGATCCGTCGCGAGCCGGGCGGCGGCGCGGCATGAATGGGCAGCGGCGCTAGAATCACCGGCCATCGAAGACGTTTCCCGTTACCGCTCATTCCGCAAGGCGCAATCCATGGATGACACCGACATCGAACAGAAGGCGTGGGACATCGTCCGGACCTGGCTCGAAGGCGCGACGCCCGAACAGTGGCACCGGTTCGCCGCACGCTCCAATTACGACGGCAACGGCCGTGCGTTGCGCTGGCTGCTGGACAACCGCAACGTAGATCGCGCGACCGCATTGCTGATCTACTGGAATCTCGGCGCCGCGTGGTTCGTGCAGTATGCGAACGAAAGCGATCTGGGCGACGCGTCGTATCAACTCGATACGTTTCGGTTGCTTCGCGAAATCGAGCAACGTTACGCCGACGGCTACTACGCCAATCACGGTATCTGGTTCGATCCGCACGACTTCGATGGCGCGGGGCCGAACGATTATCCGGACGTGCCGGTCGCGCGGCCCGTGCCGGCAATGATGCTGCAGCCGACCGACGGGCGCGAGTACGTCGATCTCGACGAAGCCGACGGGTATGACGAAGGCTTGCCGTTCGACGTGGTCGAGCGGCTGCACGCGCTGTACGACTGACGGGACGGGCGCGTCCGGTCGCCGACGGACGAAAAAAAGCGCCGCAGCCTGTCGGCCTGCGGCGCCTTTCGGTGCGCTGCGACGTCGACCGCCCGCCGCAGCCCGACTGCGTGCTTACAGCTGCACGGTGTCGGCCACTTCCTTGAAGTCTTCGATCTGGTCGAAGTTCATGTACTGGTAGATCTTGTCGCCGTTCGCGGTGAGCACGCCCATGTCGGCCATGTACTCTTCCTTGGTCGGGATCTTGCCCAGACGCGAGCAGATCGCCGCCAGTTCCGCCGAGCCGAGGTACACGTTCGTGTTCTTGCCGAGGCGGTTCGGGAAGTTGCGGGTCGACGTCGACATCACCGTCGCGCCTTCGCGCACCTGTGCCTGGTTGCCCATGCACAGCGAGCAGCCCGGCATTTCGGTGCGGGCCCCGGCCGTGCCGAACACGCCGTAGTGACCTTCTTCCGTCAGCTGCTTCTGATCCATCTTGGTCGGCGGCGCGACCCACAGCTTGACCGGAATGTCGCGCTTGCCTTCCAGCAGCTTCGACGCGGCACGGAAGTGACCGATGTTGGTCATGCACGAGCCGATGAACACTTCGTCGATCTTCGCGCCGGCGACGTCCGACAGCGTCTTCACGTCGTCCGGATCGTTCGGGCATGCGACGATCGGCTCGTGGATGTCGGCGAGGTCGATCTCGATGACGGCCGCGTATTCGGCGTCGGCATCCGGCGCGAGCAGTTGCGGGTCGGCCAGCCATTGTTCCATCGCCGCGATGCGGCGCTGCAGGCTGCGCGGATCCTGGTAGCCCTGCGCGATCATCCACTTGAGCAGCGTGATGTTGCTGTTCAGGTACTCGATGATCGGTTCCTTGTTCAGGCGCACCGTGCAACCGGCGGCCGAACGCTCGGCGGACGCATCCGACAGCTCGAACGCTTGCTCGACCTTCAGGTCGGGCAGGCCTTCGATTTCGAGAATGCGGCCCGAGAAGATGTTCTTCTTGCCTTGCTTGGCGACCGTCAGCATGCCTTGCTTGATCGCGTACAGCGGGATCGCGTTGACGAGGTCGCGCAGCGTGACGCCCGGCTGCATCTTGCCCTTGAAGCGGACCAGCACCGATTCCGGCATGTCCAGCGGCATCGTGCCGGTGGCGGCCGCGAACGCGACGAGGCCCGAGCCTGCCGGGAAGCTGATGCCGATCGGGAAGCGCGTGTGCGAATCGCCGCCGGTGCCGACGGTGTCGGGCAGCAGCATGCGGTTCAGCCACGAGTGGATCACGCCGTCGCCCGGGCGCAGCGCGATGCCGCCGCGCGTGCTGATGAAGTTCGGCAGCGTCTGGTGCGTCTTCACGTCGACCGGCTTCGGATACGCGGCGGTATGGCAGAACGACTGCATCACGAGATCGGCCGAGAAGCCGAGGCAGGCGAGGTCCTTCAGTTCGTCGCGGGTCATCGGGCCCGTGGTGTCCTGCGAGCCGACCGAGGTCATCTTCGGTTCGCAGTACGTGCCCGGGCGCACGCCCTGGCCTTCCGGCAGGCCGCACGCGCGGCCGACCATCTTCTGCGCGAGCGAGAAGCCCTTGCCGCTGTCGGCCGGCTGGTGCGGCAGGCGGAACAGCGTCGACGGCGGCAGGCCGAGCGCCTCACGCGCCTTCGCGGTCAGGCCGCGGCCGATGATCAGCGGAATGCGGCCGCCGGCGCGCACTTCGTCGAACAGCACGTCGGACTTCACCTGGAATTCGGCGATGACCTTGCCGTCCTTCAGCGCCTTGCCTTCGTACGGGCGCAGTTCGACCACGTCGCCCATGTTCATTTGCGACACGTCGAGCTCGATCGGCAGCGCGCCCGCATCTTCCATCGTGTTGTAGAAGATCGGGGCGATCTTGCCGCCGAGGCACACGCCGCCGAAGCGCTTGTTCGGGACGAACGGGATGTCTTCGCCGGTGAACCACAGCACCGAGTTGGTGGCCGACTTGCGCGAGGAGCCGGTGCCGACCACGTCGCCCACGTACGCGACCAGGTGACCCTTTTCCTTCAGCGATTCGATGAACTTGACCGGCCCGCGCTTGCCGTCTTCTTCCGGCGTGATGCCCGGGCGCGCGTTCTTCAGCATCGCCAGCGCGTGCATCGGGATGTCCGGGCGGGTGGTGGCGTCGGGCGCCGGCGACAGGTCGTCGGTGTTGGTTTCGCCCGTGACCTTGAACACGGTGATGGTCAGGCTTTCCGGCACTTCCGGACGGCTCGTGAACCATTCGGCGTCGGCCCAGCTCTGCAACACGGCCTTCGCGTGCGCGTTGCCCTTGTCGGCGAGTTCCTTCACGTCATGGAACTGGTCGAACATCAGCAGGGTTTTCTTCAGCGCGTCGGCGGCTACCGCGGCGACGGCTTCGTCGGACAGCAGTTCGATCAGCGGCTGGATGTTGTAGCCGCCGAGCATCGTGCCGAGCAGCTCGGTGGCGCGCGCACGCGAGATCAGCGGGCAGGCCGTCTCGCCCTTCGCGACGGCGGCCAGGAAGCCGGCCTTCACGCGGGCGGCTTCGTCGACGCCGGCGGGCACGCGATGGGTGATCAGCTCGAGCAGCGTCTGCTCTTCGCCGGCGGGCGGATTCGTCAGCAACTCGACCAGTTCGGCGGTCTGCTGAGCCGTCAGCGGCAGGGGAGGAATACCGAGCGCGGCGCGGGCGGCCACGTGAGCACGAAAGTTTTCAAGCATGGGGAGACCTGCTGATATTGCGTTTGAGGGGAAGGCCTTGCCGGCACTCCGGGGCGATTCCAGGCACTGCTTTGAGCGGAATTCTAATCTCAACGGGGTGGAACGTCAAATGTCTTATGTCTTATATAAGAGTTGTCGGTGCGAAACACGGAAGACGTGGTTGCATGGCGGGAGCCGGCCTTGTCGGGCGCGGCCGGGCGGCCGGGTGCAGGGTGTCGGTTCAGGTCCCCGATGTCGCACATATCTGCACAAGCCCGCAGGAAACGGTACACACGGGGCGCGTTCGGGCCGTTACGCTCGCTGTCACGCAACGTGCAGTCGGGTGTCGGAACGGGAGGCGAAAGCGGTCGCGCGCCCGTCGATTCGGCCCGGGCGGCAGCGATTTCCTTGACTCCGGCGATCCACGACATGCGCTCGATAGACGCGATTTTCCTGATGGTGGCGCTCGTCGCGTCGCCGGCCGTTCACGCGGCCACGCCCGGCGACCCAGCGCGCAACACGGCGCGCGACGCGGCGAGCCAGCCGGTCGCGCTGGTCTATCGCGGGCCTGCCGCGTGCGACGGGTGCCCCGAAACCATCGCCAGACGCCTGCGGGAATCGGACTACCGGTTCCGCGTGATCTACGTGGGGCCGGCGGAAAAGCTCGAGATCACGCCCGCCGCGCTGGCCGGTGCGGCGCTCTATGTGCAGCCCGGCGGCGGGCAGGATATTCCCGGCGCGGCAGCCAGCATCGGCCGCCCCGCAATCAGGGCCGTGCGGCATTACGTAGCGAACGGCGGCCGATATCTCGGACTGTGCATGGGTGCCTACCTGGCCGGCGAGCAGGGTTTCGGGCTGGTTGCCGGCGATATCGACTCCGAGGTCGACCGGCCAGGCTCGACGCTTCACGGCACCGCCGATACGGTGACGCCGGTCGTCTGGCGCGGGAAAAAACGCTGGATCTACTATCAGGACGGCGCGCGGCTCCCGGTCGCGCCGCTCGGCTCCGGCGGGATCGTGCTGGCGATCTACCCGAACAAGGACATCGCGGCCGCCACGTACCGCTACGGCAAAGGGCGCGTCGGCCTGGCCGGTCCGCATCCGGAGGCCGATGAAAGCTGGTATCGCCAGAACGGCCTCGAGAACCCGGACGGCGTGGCGCCGGACATGGCCTACGACCTGATCAACGCGACGATGAAGCCGTAGCGGAGCGGCCGCGGCTCATGTCCGTTTGGCGCGATACGCGTCGAGATTTTTCCGTGCCTGCGCGCGGATCGCGCGCTGCATGAAAGGCGTCCAGCCGAGCAGGGCGCCTTTCATCCCGAGCGCCTGACGGGCCCAGCGCCACAGGTCGAAATGGTCGCGATGTTCGACGATGCGTCCGTCGCGAAACCGGAAACGCGCGTCGATCCGGTTGACCACGCTCCGTCCGGTCGCGGCGAACCGGTAGTGCGCGCTCCACGTCGCGCGCCCGGCCTGGTCGTCCGCGGCGACTTCGCCGAACGTCAGCGAGAACGCCTGGGCCCGCGCGACCAGCATCCGCCACATGTCGTGCGCGAGTTCGCCGCGCAGTTCGCCGAATGCGGGATCGCTGAAGACGACGTCGTCGGCATAGCACGCGAGCATCGCGTCGATGTCGCGCTGCTGGAAGGCCGTGTAGAAGCGCTGGATCAACGCGGTGTTCGGATCGGTCATGTCGGGCTAACGGGGCAGGGAGGGTGGACGGTGGCGTCCGTATCGGGGCAGTGGGGCACGCAGCGTGAACCGACACCCGTGCTCGCGACGTCGGGCGTAGCCGGCTCGCCGCCGGATGATACGCGTCAGCGGGCGGCCATCGCGACGTCCTGATCGCTCCGTCCCGTCACCAGGCAGCCCGACATGAAGGCCTCGCTCTGGCTGCCGGCGGCGGTTTCGCCGAAGCCGCGACCGAGCGCATCGGCCCTCACCTGCGCGGCGCCTTGCTCGCACGCGAGCGGGCTGGCGTCTCGGCCCTGCGCGTGCAGGATCGCGCGATCGCCGATGAGATAGGCCAGCAGGGCGAAAACGGCGATATGTACGGCTCGTCTCATGATTCGTCTCCTCGTTGCTCAAGCGTAACGCGGACACGTTCGACGAAGCACTTGGGGCTTCCCCCGGTAAACGTCTGCTGAAAGCGGCGGCGAGGCAGGACGATCCTGTCCTGTTTTTCCGTCGCCGTGCGATGGGCGGGCAATGCGCGCGAGTTTGACGAATGTCAGGGTGCGGGCCGGCGGCGGCGGTCGCACGGCCGTTCAAAGCGATAGCATGAATGCATGATTTGACGGAACGCGATGCAGGTCGACGCATCGGGTCCGGCAAGCAGGCAGGTGTTGAAGATCGCTGTCGAAATAGTGAGGAATCCAAATGTTGAACGTCTCGTCCGTCCTGATCAGTCTTGCTCCGATGTGGGCCATCCTGCTGCTGGCGTCTTCGGCAGCCGCCTATTTCGTGTTCTGGCGCAAGGTCATCGATTGACCGCGCGACGGCGTGCGCACGATGCGCACGCGTGACGCGCCGTTCCCGTCATTGCACCGCCGTCACCGGCACATTCGAAATCCGCAACAGCCGGGCCGTCACGCTGCGCCGAAACACCGACATCAACGCGTGCAGCGGATCGCGTCCCGGCACGGTCACGACGATCTCGTCGCACCCGGTTTCGGCTGCCGTGGCCGCGATCGTATCGGCTACCGGCCCGACCTTCATCACGACGCTGTATTTCACGTCCGCATCGCGCAGGAGCCGCTCGGCCATCGCGAGATCGTCGGTCGCGAATCGTGTCTCGATCGCGCGCAACCGCGCCAGCGGGTAATAAGCTTCGAGCCGCGTCGATTCGAGCGGTGCCTGCACGTTGATCAGCACGACCTCCGACGCGCAGCGCTCGCGATACAGAAACGTTGCGTGCCGAACGGCCTGAAGCGAGCGCGGCGAATGGCCGACCGGAACCAGCAGCTTGAGCATGGACGATGAACCCGGAAACGAAGTGCTTCCAGCGTAGCGGGCGGCAGGACGAAACGATCTAAAGAGATCGGCCGGCCGCATAAAAATGTCGTTAACGCACGCAGCCTCGTGACGCACCAATTAAAAATATAAGAAATTTAAGTTTATGCGCATAAATGGCAGCGAGCGCTAGCACCGGCCCCGGCCGGTCGGTGCGGACTCTCGCCGCGAGCGCGATTCAGTCGGATCCGCAATGAATTGCGCCGCAAAATATCGGAGGTCGTACGGGGCGCGTCGCGTAGAGTAGAGCGTCGGCCGCCGCCCGGCGGCGCGCCATCCGATACCGCATCCCAGGAGACCCGCATGCCGCACGGCGCCCCGCAGTTTCTCGCTCCCGCTTCCATTTCCGTCGATCCGATCGTGCGCCTGTCGGCCGGCGAGCTCGCGTCGGCGATCCGCGGCAAGGCGGTCTCGTGCGTCGAGACGATGCGTGCGTATCTCGATCACATGGAGCGCGTGAATGGCGCGGTCAACGCGATCGTCGCGCTGCGCGAGCGCGATGCGCTGCTGGCGGAAGCCGCGCAAAAGGACGCGGAGCTGGCGCGCGGCGAGTACCGCGGCTGGCTGCACGGGATGCCGCAAGCGCCGAAGGATCTGGCGATGACGAAGGGGCTGCGCACGACCTACGGTTCGCCGATCTTCCGCGAGAACGTGCCGCAGGCCGACTCCGTCGGCGTCGCGCGGATGCGCGCGGCCGGCGCGATCTTCATCGGCAAGACCAATACGCCCGAGTTCGGGCTCGGTTCGCACACGTTCAACGAGGTTTATGGCGCGACGCGCAACCCGTACGACCTGACGAAGAGCGCGGGCGGCAGCAGCGGCGGCACGGCGGCGGCGCTCGCGTCGCGGATGCTGCCGGTGGCGGACGGCAGCGATTTCGGCGGTTCGCTGCGTAATCCGGCCGCGTTCTGCAACATCTACGGCTTCCGTCCGTCGCAAGGCCGCGTGCCGCGCTGGCCGGGCGTCGACGTGTTCATGCAGCAGCTCGGCATCGAAGGGCCGATGGGCCGCACGGTCGGCGACGTCGCGCAACTGCTCGCGATCCAGGCCGGCTACGACCGCAACGATCCGCTGTCGCTCGCGGAAGATCCGGCGGCGTTCGCGCAGCCGCTCGACGCGGATCTGCGCGGCAAGCGCGTCGCGTGGGTCGGCGACTGGAACGGCTATCTCGCGACCGAGGCCGGCGTGCTCGCGCAGTGCGAGCATGGGCTGGCGACGCTGCGCGAGATCGGCTGCGACGTCGATGCGGCGCTGCCGGCGTTCGCGCCCGACCGGATCTGGCGCCTGTGGCTCGTGCACCGGCACCTGTTGTCGGGCGGCGGGCTGCTCGCGCACTATCGCGACCCGGCGCGGCGCGCGCTGCTGAAGCCCGAGGCGATCTACGAGGTCGAGGGGTTGCTCGCGATGCAGGGCGCGGCGGTGTTCGACGCGAGCGTTGAACGAACCGCGTGGCATCAGGCGGCGCTGAGCTTCTTCGATCGTTACGACTTCATCGCGGCGCCGACCGCGCAGGTCTTCCCGTTCGACGTCGACCAGCGCTGGCCGAAGGAGATCGCGGGCCGCGCGATGGACACCTATCACCGCTGGATGGAAACGGTCGTGCCGTGGACGCTGGCCGGCTGCCCGGTGATCAACGTGCCGGTCGGTTTCAACGACGCGGGCTTGCCGATGGGGATGCAACTGATCGGTCGTCCGCGCGCCGATCTCGCCGTGCTGCAGCTTGCGCGCGGCTACGAGCAGGCGGCCGACTGGGTGGCCCGGCGGGTGCCGGCGTGGATGGCAGCGTAATACCGCGGCCGGCAGGCAGCCCGTAAGCCGGGCGGCGAAACGGGTGACGAAACGGGCGGCGACGGGCTGCCCGTTTCGTTTGCATCGCTCGACGCGAAGCGCGCGGCGGACGCGTTGCGTCGCGTCGCCGGCGCAGGCCGGGGCTGGCGTCCATTGATGCAACCGGAGAAAGAATCGCGGGACGTGCGCGGCATCGCGCGGCAACCGCACGGGAATCTGCGCGACGGGGCCTGTCGGCCGCCGAATTGCAAGCGGCGGCGTGGCCCGATTTCGTTTCGATGTGTTTCAGTCGTTGCGGCGGCGCGCGACGCGCTTCGACAATATCGCCTCGATCATTCGGGCACGAGGGAAACACATGAAGCACATTCGCGCGACGGGCCGGCATCTGGCCTCGGCAGGCATCGCGTTCGGCATCCTGGTGAGCGGCGCCGCGCACGCGCAGCTCGACCTGCAGTCGATCGGCGCGTCGCTGCTCGGCGGCGGGCAGCAGCAGGCCGCGCCTGCGCAGGGCGGTGTCGCGCAGTTGCTGCAGGCCTATGTCGGTGCGAACCAGCAGGTGCTGAACGGTCAGTCGTCGCTCGCGTCGGCGATGGGGCTGACGGGGGCGGCCGGACAAGCGCAGCAGGCCGCGAGCCAGCTGTCCGGCGGCGATGCGCTGTCGCCGGCCACGCTGTCGCAGATGGGCGGCGCGCAGCAATCGGTGTCGCAGGCGCTCGGCCAGGCATTCGCGAGCGGCGGCGCCACGCACGGCCCGATCGACAAGCAGGCGTTCAGCAACGGCCTCGCGTCGCTGGGGCAGGGCCTCACGCAGTATTCGCAACTGCAGTCGGGGCTCGGCACGCTCGGTTCGACGAGCGCGGCGTCGCTGCTGCAATCGGGCCTGAATCCGCAGAACATGCAGGCCGCGTCGTATATCGCGCAAAGCGCGCCGGGCCAGTTGCAGTCGCTTGCCGCGACGCTCGGCCAGGCCGTGCAATTCGCGACGAGCCAGGGCATTTCGGTGCCGTCGGTCGCGTCGTCCGCGCTGAAGCTACTGCCGTAACGCCGCGGGCAGGCGTGCGCGATGCGGTGGCCGGCATCGTGCGCGCCGGCGACGAACCATGGCCCCGCACAACATGGGGATTTCGCGCGATGCTATCGTGGCGTGTTCCTTCATCGGTGCCGGTTCTCATGACTGACTCGTTCGACCTCTCGCGCTATTTCTCCCGCATCGGCTACGACGGCCCGGCCGAACCGACGCTGGACGTACTGCGCCGGCTGCATCTGCTGCATCCGCAGGCGATTCCGTTCGAAAACCTCAATCCGCTGACCGGCGCGCGGGTCGCGCTCGACCTGCCCGCGCTCGTCGACAAGGTGATCGAAGGCCGGCGCGGCGGCTACTGCTTCGAACTCAACAAGCTGTTCTACACCGCGCTCACGACGATCGGCTTTCGCGTGACGCCGCTGATCGCGCGCGTGCGCTGGATGCGGCCGCCCGAGATCGTCACCGCGCAGACGCACATGCTGCTGCGCATCGATCTCGACGGCGCGACGTGGCTTGCGGACATCGGCTTCGGCAGCGCGACGCTGACCGCGCCGCTGCGGTTCGCGCCGGGCGAGCGGCAACTGACGCCGCACGGCGCGTTTCGCGTGATCGATGCGCCGGTCGATGGCGAATTCGACATGCAGTTCGAGATCCCCGACGGCTGGCAGACGACCTACCGCTTCTCGCTGAAGCCGGCCGAGTGGATCGATTACGAAGCCGCGAACTGGTTTACGTCCACGTATCCCGAATCGATCTTCGTGAACGACCTGATCGCGTGCCGTGTGCTGCCGGACGGCCGCGCGGCGTTGCTCAACACCGTGCTGACGCTGCGCGACGCGGCGGGAGCCGGGCGCACCGTCACGTTCGACGATGCCGCCGACTGGGCGGCGTGCCTGCGCGACACGATCGGCATCGATACGGCGGGATTCGATCTCGACGCGCTGTTCGCGCGGCTCGCGGCGCGCAGCGCGAAGTAACGCGGCCGGCCGATATCCGACGGCGGCCCTCTCGGCCCTTTCGCCGCTGCCGTCGGTTGACTTTTGCTAGTTTGCTAGCATACTAGCAACCATGACCGACGAAGAAGTGAAGCAATTCAACGTGTACTTGCCGCTGAGTCTGATCCGGCAGGTCAAGCATCGCGCCATCGAAACGGAGCAGTCGCTGTCCGCGCTGGTGGCCGACGCATTGCGTGCATATCTGGCCGCTCCGCGACCGGGGGCCGGGTCATCCAACAAGGAGGAGTGACATGTCATCCGAGCGAATCGAAGCCGTGTACCTGACCACGCACAACTGGGGCAAGTCGGCGAAGTTTTTCCAGGCGCTGGGCTTCACGCTGGAGTTCGAAACCGATCATCAGTCAGGCCAGTTGCGCAGCGGCGACGGCCCGTTCCTGTTCATCGCCGAGGTGCCGGCGAGCGAGACGCCCGACATGCAGGTCGTACTCAAAGTCGCCGACGAGCAGGCCGTGCAGCCGCAGCCGATCGTCGACGTCGTCACGCCGTTCGAGGACACGCACTGGGGCACGCGCGACATGACCGTGCGCGATCCCGACGGCCGCGTATGGCGCCTGCAGGCGCCGGGCAAGCCCGGTGCATGAGGGGACGACGATGACCGACCGCCATCAGGATGCTCCCGACAGCACCGCCGAGCGCGTCGCGCTGTGGCGCGCGCTGCACGTCGAACTCGACGAGCCGCCGCACGTGCTCGCCGATGAAGTCGGCCTGCGTCTGCTCGCGCCGCGGCCCGGCTGGCAGCAGCGCGGCGACATGGATCAGCGCTTCACGCGGCCGTTTCGTGCATCGATCGTCGCGCGGGCGCGCTTCATCGAGGATCTCGTCGTCGACGAGGCCGCGCGGGGCGTGAACCAGTACGTGATCCTGGGCGCGGGCCTCGACAGTTTCGTGCAGCGCCGGCCCGAGATGGCGTCGCGACTGACCGTCTTCGAGGTCGATCCGCCCGCGCCTCAGGCGTGGAAACGCCGTCGCCTGACCGAACTCGGCTTCGGCGTGCCGGACTGGCTGCGCTTCGTGCCGGTCGATTTCGAAGCGAAGCAGTCGTGGCGCGACGCGCTCGTGCGGGCGGGCTTCGATGCGGACAAACCGGCGGTCGTGGTGTCCACCGGCGTGAGCATGTACCTGACGCACGAAGCGAACGTGGCGGCGTTGCGCGAGGCGGCGGCGCTCGCGCCGGGCTCGACGTTCGCGATGACCTTCCTGCTGCCGCTCGAGCATGCCGATCCGGACGTGCGCCCGGGTCTCGAAATGGCCGCCAAGGGCGCGCGCGAGAGCGGCACGCCGTTCATCAGCTTCTTCACGCCGGCGCAGATTTGCGCGCTCGCGACGCAAGCCGGTTTCACGCGGGCCGAACACGTGTCGGCGGCGGATCTCACACGCCGCTATTTCGCCGATCGTACCGACGGGCTGCGCCCGCCGAATCGCGCAGAGGAACTGCTCGTCGCGACGGTGTGACCGCCGCGTGCCGCGCGTGCGAGCTTCACGCGCGTTCGAGCACCGCCATCTCGCGCACGACCACGAGCAGCACCGCGAGGCTGGTGCCGCCGGATGCGCGCAGATCGGCGAGCAGGTGCTCGTAGCGCGCGAGCGCGGTCTCGCGGCGCGCGCGCCACGCGCCGACGATCGTGTCCGGCGTGGTCGAATCCGGCGATTCCGCGAGCGCGCTGGTCGCGAGCGTGCGCTTGAGCCGCGCGACTTCCGCGAGCGCGGCCGCGCGCGCGAGCATGTCCCAATGCGTCGGCGTCGGCAGCGTGGCCGCGCGTTCGCCGATCCACCCGTAGTTGAGCAGCGTGCCGAGCGAGAAATAGACGCCCGCGACCAGTTCGAGACTGCGATGGCAGGTCGCGGCCACTTCGGCGATGTCGAGCAGCGCGGCCGAGATGTCGCCGCTCGCGACGCGCCCGGCAAGCGCGGCGTCGACGCCGGCATCGACCAGCACGCGTTGCCGCTCGGACAGCGCATCGAGATCGTCGGCCGGCAGCAGCGACGGCAGTTGCGGTGCGATGCGCTGCACCGCGTCGCGGCAGCGCGCGATCAATCCGGCGACGCCGCCGTCGGCCACCGCCCCCGACTGCAGGTGCCGCAGGAACCACAGCGCCGCGCGCTCCAGCAGCCGCGCGACGTCGACGAACATGCGCGCCTGCACGTCGTCGGCGACGCGGTTGTCGAGCGCATCGATGTCGCGCCATACCGCGTCGAGGTCGAACACGTCGCGCGCCATGATGCACGCGCGGACGATGTCGCCGGGCTTCGCGTCGGTTTCCTCCATCAGCCGGTGCACGAATGCGCAGCCGACGCGGTTCACGAGCGCGTTGGTCAGGTGCGTCGCGAGAATTTCACGGCGCAGCGGATGGCGGCGCATCGGCTCGCTGAAGCGCTGTTGCAGCGGCTTCGGAAAATAGTCGACGAGCATCGCGGCCACCAGCGGATCCTCGGGCACGTCGGATTCGAGCAGCGCGTCGTAGAGCCACATCTTGCTGTACGCGAGCAGCACCGCGCGTTCCGGCGACGTGAGGCCGAGCTTCGCGGCTTGCCGCTCGGCGACTTCGTCGTCGGTCGGCAGGAATTCGATTACGCGGTTCAGGCGGCCCGCGCGTTCGAGCCAGCGCATCAGGCGGGCCTCGGCGTCGAGCAGTTCGACCGCATGGCGGCCCGCGATCGACAGCGCCTGCGTCTGGTAGTAGTTGTCGCGCAGCACGAGCAGCCCGACTTCGTCGGTCATCTCGGCGAGCAGCGCATTGCGCTGCTTCTCGGTCATCTCGCCGTCGGACACGACGAGCCCGAGCAGGATCTTGATGTTGACTTCGTGATCCGAACAATCGACGCCGGCCGAGTTGTCGATCGCATCGGTGTTGATGCGGCCGCCGCGCTGCGCGAACTCGATGCGGCCGAACTGCGTGCAGCCGAGATTGCCGCCTTCGCCGACGACCTTGCAGCGCAGGTCCGCGCCGTTCACGCGCACCGCGTCGTTCGCGCGGTCGCCGACCTGCGCATGGGTTTCGCGCGCCGCCTTCACGTAGGTGCCGATGCCGCCGTTGTACAGCAGGTCGACCGGCGCCTGCAGGATCGCGCGGATCAGCTCGGTCGGCGGCAGCGCGTGCGCGTCGATGCCGAGCGCGGCCTGCACGGCCGGCGACAGCGGGATCGTCTTCGCGGTGCGCGGATACACGCCGCCGCCCGGCGAAATCGCGGCCGCGTCGTAGTCGGCCCAGCTCGAGCGTTCGAGCGCGAACATGCGCTGGCGCTCCGCGAAGCTCGTCGCCGGGTCGGGGTTCGGGTCGAGGAACACGTGCCGGTGATCGAACGCGGCGACGAGCCGGATATGCGGCGACAGCAGCATCCCGTTGCCGAACACGTCGCCCGACATGTCGCCGATGCCGACCACGGTGAAGTCGGTGGTCTGCGTGTCGACGCCCATTTCGCGGAAGTGCCGCTTCACCGATTCCCACGCGCCGCGCGCGGTGATCGCCATCTTCTTGTGGTCGTAGCCGACCGAGCCGCCGGACGCGAACGCGTCGTCGAGCCAGAAGCCGTATTCGTGCGAGATCGCGTTCGCGTAGTCGGAGAAGGTGGCCGTGCCCTTGTCGGCGGCGACGACCAGGTACGGATCGTCGGGGTCGTGGCGCACGACGTCGGGCGGCGGCACGATCGCGTTGCCGGCGAGGTTGTCGGTGAGGTCGAGCAGCCCGCGCAGGAACGTCTGGTAGCACGCGATGCCTTCGCGCATCCATGCTTCGCGATCGCTCGGCGGCGGCGGGTTCTTCACGACGAAGCCGCCCTTCGAGCCGACCGGCACGATCACGACGTTCTTCACCATCTGCGCCTTCATCAGCCCGAGCACCTCGGTGCGGAAATCCTCGCGGCGATCCGACCAGCGCAGGCCGCCGCGCGCGACGCGCCCGCCGCGCAGGTGCACGCCCTCGACACGCGGCGAATACACCCAGATCTCGAACATCGGCTTCGGTTCGGGCAGGCCGGGCACCTTCGCCGGATCGAACTTGAACGACAGGTACGGCTTCGATTCGCCGTTCGCGTCGGCGAGGAAGTAGTTCGTGCGCTCGGTCGCGTTGATCACGCCGAGGAACTGGCGCAGGATGCGGTCCTCGTCGAGGTTCGGCACCTGGTCGAGCGCGCCTTCGATCGCCTTCAGAAGCCGCTCGGCCTGCACGTCGCGCGTGTTGCCGATGTGCGGGTCGAAGCGCAGCAGGAACAGCTCGACGAGTTGCCGCGCGATCGCCGGATTGCCGGTCAGCGCGCGTTCGATATAGGCGTCGCTGAAGGTCGAGCCGACCTGTCGCAGGTATTTCGCATACGCGCGCAGGATCGTCACTTCGCGTGCGCTCAGGTGCGCGCGCAGCACGAGACGGTTGAAGTCGTCGTTCTCGATCCGGCCGCTCCAGATCCGGTCGAACGCATCCTCGAACAGGCCTTTCACGCGCTCGATGTCGAATTCGGTGTCGTCGGCGAGCTCCAGCCCGAAATCGTGTACCCACGCATGCGTGGCGTCCTGCGTCTGGATCCGGTACGGCCGCTCCTCGTCGACGCGCACGCCGAGGTGTTCGAGCATCGGCAGGCTGCGCGACAGCGCGATCGGGTCGCCCGCGCGATACACCTTGAAGCGGAACGCGCGCGGCTCGGCCTCGATCGGCCGGTACAGGTTCATCGCGAGCTGCCCCGAATCCTTCACGCGCTCGATCAGCTCGATGTCGCGCACGGCCGTGCGCGCCGGATAGTCGTCGCGATAGCCGGCCGGGAACGATTCCGCGTAGCGCTGCAGCAGACGGTTGCCTTGCTCTTCGCCGAAGGCGTCGAGCAGCGCGTCGGCGAGATCGTCCTGCCAGCGGCGCGTGACCTGCACGAGCCGCGTTTCGAGCTCGCGCGTGTCGACGTCGGGCATCGTGCCCGGTTCCGCATGCACGACGAAATGAATCCGCGCGATCGCCGATTCCGACAGCAGCGGCGTGAATTCGACGTTCACGCCGTTGTACGCATCGACGAGCAGCTTCGCGATGCGCCGGCGCAGGTCGGTGTTGTACTTGTCGCGCGGCACGAACACGAGGCAGGACACGAAGCGGTCGAAGCGGTCGCGGCGCACGAACAGGCGCGTACGCTGGTGTTCCTGCAGGCGCAGGATGCCGAGCGCGATGTCGTAGAGCTGGTCTTCGTCGGCCTGGAACAGTTCGTCGCGCGGATAGGTTTCGAGCACCGTCACGAGCGACTTGCCGAGATGCCCCTTCGGCAAGAAGCCCGCGCGCCGCAGGATGTTCGCGCACTTGCGGCGCACGATCGGGATCTCGGCGGTCGACACCATGTATGCGGTCGACGTGTAGAGCCCGATGAAGCGGCGCTCGCCGGCGACCTTGCCGTCGGCGCCGACGAGTTTCACGCCGACGTAGTCGAGATAGCCGGGGCGGTGCACGGTCGCGCGCGAATTCGCCTTGGTCAGGAAGATCGGCCACGCGCCGGTGATGATGTCGGCGGCGGCTTGCGGCAGCGGCGTCACGTCGGGCGCATCGGACGTGCGCAGCGATTCGCGCAGGATGCCGAAGCCCGAGCCCTCGATGCCGCGCAGGCCGAAGCCCGTGCCGTCGGATACGAGCGCGTAGTCGCGCTGACCGAGGAACGTGAAGTGATCGGCGGCCATCCATTCGAGGAACGCGCGCGCCTCGATGTCCTCCGCGGTCGATTCGCGCGACTTCATCTCCTTGATCGTCGCGCGCGCGATGTCGACGATCTTCGGCCAGTCCTCGACCGACGCGCGCACGTCGCCGAGCACCCGCGCGATGTCCTCGCGCAGCGTGTCGAGCAGCGCGGCGTCGCCGCAGCGGTCGACTTCGAAATGGATGAACGACGCGAGTTGCGATTGGCTGTCGCTGGAGGTCGCGCCACCCGCGTCGACCCGCTCGATGCCGCCGCCGGCGCCGCGCCAGATGCGGAACACCGGATGCAGCGCCGAATGCAGCGCGAGCCCGAGACGGTTGACGGCCATCGTCACCGAATCGACCAGGAACGGCATGTCGTCGTTGACGATCTCGATCACCGTGTGGTCGGAATGCCAGCCGTGCTGTTCGAGGATCGGGTTGTACACGCGCAGGCGTTCGCTGCCGGGCACGAACTTTTGGGCGGTTTGCCAGTGCGCCATCGCGGCGCCGTACAGGTCGGCGATGCTGCGGTTCTGCAGATCGTCGGCGTCGACGAAATCGTAGTAGTGACGCAGGAAAGGCTCGACGATCCGGAACGTGGCTTCGGGCAGGCGCGCGCGCGCGAATTCGACGACGTCGGAGAGCAGGTGTGCGACGACTTCCTCGTTCTTCGCTTCCATGGCGGTCTCCGTCGGGTGGCCATTGGCTGCTGCGTCTGTCCGGCATTATGCGCCGATTGCGTGACAAAGCGATGTGCGGGTGCACAATGGCGGCGGGCGTGAGGCGCCCGCATGCAGTGGTCGTCGCGGGCATCCCGCGGTGCAACGTTCAGCGCAGGGCGTGCGGCGCCGAAGCGACGCTGCCCTCGGCGCTCAGCCCTCGTCGCTCCACAGCTTCCCGGCCGTCGCCCAGTTCTCCTTCTTCACGTCGGTCAGGATGATATCGACCGAGCCCGGCGTGCAGCCGAGCGTCTCGCACGTGACGCGCGTGATCGCTTCGACGAATGCGCGCTTTTGCTCGACGGTGCGGCCTTCGAACAGCTGGATATTGAAAGTCGGCATGACAGATGCTCCGTTGGGATTGAACGATTGACGATGAACGATTCGGTCGGGTGCGCAGGCAACGTCAGTCGCGATACGACGGATCGATCCGGTCGAGCCGGCGCAGCAGCGCCGGCCATTCCAGTTCGCCTTCGATCGCGCCGCCGTCGCGCAGTTGTTCGGCGGTGCGCTCGGCGACGTCCGGCTCCGGCAGCACGAGCGGCCCGCCGCCGGCCTGCGCGCGCACCTGGATGTCGCACGCCTTGATCAGCGTATCCATCAGCACATAGGCTTCGGCGACGGTGCGGCCGACCGTCAGCGTGCCGTGATTGCGCAGCAGCATCGCGGATTTCGCGCCGAGGCTCGCGGTCAGCCGCATGCCTTCGGCCGGCGAGAACGCGAGTGCTTCGTAGTCGTGGTACGCGAGATCGCCATGAAAACGCAACGCATGCTGCGACGCCGGCAGCAGCCCGTCGCGCTGGATCGACACGGCGATGCCGGCCGTATTGTGCAGATGCATCACGCAGACGGCGTCGGCGCGCGCGGCGTGCACGGCCGCATGCAGCGCGAAACCGGTCACGTTGACGGCGTGCTCGCCGCCGCCGATCCGCTGGCCGGCCAGGTCGATCTTCACGAGGTTCGATGCGCAAACCTCGTCGAACGTGAGGCCGAATGGGTTGATCAGGAAGTGGCCGGGCTCGCCGGGTACGGTCGCGGACAGATGCGTGTAGATCAGGTCGTCCCAACCGTTCAGCGCGACGAGCCGGTACGCGGCGGCGAGGTCGACGCGCAGCCGGCGCTCGGCGTCCGAGATCGGGCCGCCGGGCTTCACGGCATCAGGACGGTGTGCGAACGACATCGGGTTCTCCGAGGGTGAGGCGGCGCGCGACGGCCACGGTCGCCCACGACGCGAGCGCGAACGGGGCCGTGAACACGGGGATGCCCGCGCGCATCGCGAGCCATTGAATGAGCGCGGCGAGTGCGGCGGCCGCGAGCGCCGCACGCGGCCCGCGCGGCATCAGCGCGAGCGCGGCGAGCGCGCCGTTGAAGCCGAGCAGGCCGCCGGCGAACGATGCGCCGCTTGCGCCGAGCGCGACCAGCAGCACGGTCGACACGGCCGCGCCGCCGACCGCGAACGCGGTCGCGCGGCGGGATGCGACGGCGAGGCCGGCCACGACCAGCACGCCGGCCCATGCGCCGTGCGCGAAGGTGGTCTGGGCGACAGCCGACAGCAGCGCGTCGGTGATGGAAGCCGGCGTCAGCGTCGGGCTGGCGGTCGCGCCGTCCGCATGCTGCAACGCGATGAACGGGAACCACAGCGCGGTGACGGCCAGGCACGGGCTCGAATACGGGCACTGGCGCCAGCGGGCGAGCGACACCCGCATCGCGCGTTGCAAGAGCGCCGCGCCGATCGCCGCCAGCGGCACCAGCGCGACGGCGGCGAGTGGATGGGGCGCGAACAGCACGGCGATCAGCGCGGCCAGCGCGCCGTTGAAGCCATGTAGTCCCTGTTCGACGTCGCGGCGCTCGGCGCCCGTCAACACGGCCGTCATGCTGGCGGCGGCCGAGCCGACCAGCGCCGCGCACGCGAGCCGCAGGTCGGTCAGCGCGAGCGCGGTGAGCAGCAGCGTGCCGGTCAGCGCGTTCGCCTGCAGCACGACCTGCCCGATGCCGCGCAGCAGCATGCGCAGGTCGATCGGCGGCGAGGCAGGGCGGGCGGTAGGCATGATGGCGGCGGAACAGGATGAGCCGCGAGCATAGGACACAATCTCATGCACCGGAATAGGGAATTCTGGATAGTCGGGATTTGTGGTCGGTGCCCCGAAATGGGGCGTGACAGGTGTGTATTTGGATGTTTGTTAGCGTTTTAGCGAGCTTTATACGGTTTGTTAACATATTCGCGCCATTGTTGTCGTTTTCGCGTGAGCTAGCGCGTTAATGTTTTCGTGTGGGATCGTGGAATTGTCAGTTCGAGGATGAGCACGGAGCGGCGCGAGTCGTGGAAGCTATCCGGTCAGCGTTTGAGGGGCCGGACGTAGACGTCGAACGCAAATGACGCACGCTGGACTCTTTGACGGTAGCATTCCCGATTGCCGGGATTTGCGCGACGATGCCCCGCAATGGGGAAACCGGGAGGCGGAACGATGCGTGAAGTGCGATGGGCGTCGCTCGAAGGCGACGGGGTCGAACATCTGACGTTCGACCGGCGCGGCGGCGCGATCGTCGTCGAAAGCGCGGTGGTCGGCCAGCGGTACGGTCGCGCGTATGGGCTTGCGTATCGCGTCGAGTGCGATGCGCAATGGCGCGTGACTTACGCGGTGCTCAAGGTGATGGGCGGCGGCACGCTCGAATTGCACGGCGACGGCGCCGGGCATTGGCGCGACGGTTCAGGCCGCGCACTGCCGGAACTGGAGGGTTGCATCGACATCGACATCGCGGCGACGCCGTTCACGAATTCGCTGCCGATCGGCCGCCTCGGGCTCGCGCGTGGCGAGCGGCGGCCGATCGACGTCGCGTACATCTCGACGCCGGACCTGACCGTCAAGCCGGTCAAGCAGGCTTATGCGTGCATCGAGCCGGGCCGCCGCTATCGCTACGAAGGGATCTTCCGGAATTTCACCGCGGAGATGGACATCGACGACGACGGGCTCGTCGTCGATTACGAGACGCTGTTCAGACGCCTGCCGGCACCGCCGACGGCGCGCTGAACCGCGGCGTTCGTCGCCGCCGGCCGCTCCTGCGCGGACGCGAAGCGGTCGATCCGCGATGCGATCATGTCCGGGTGACGCAGCACGATCCAGTGCGTGCCGTCGATTTCCTCGCGCACGTGATCGCCCAGCCAGCGATCGAGATCGACCGACATCTCGGGCGTCACGTAGCGATCGCGCGTCGGAACCAGGATCTGCACCGGCGCCTGCGCGTACCGCTCCCGCGGCCTGCGGGCTCGCGCGAGAAAATTCGCGCGGTACATCTGCATCCCGTTCAGCGCGTTCTTCAGTTGCACGGGATCGCGCTCGGCGCGCACGCGTTCGGTGAGCTGGAGCCAGCGCGGCCACAGCGCCGCACCGCCGAGCCGCCACACCAGCGACGGTACGAGCGGCAGGTGGAAGAACGCGATGTACCACGACTTCAGGCTCTGCTTGACGCGCATCTTCGCGCGGAACACGTGATCGAGGCACGGGCCCGAGATCGACGTGTACGACGCGATGCGGCCGCGGAACGCGGGATCGGTCACGGCTTCCCAGCACTGGATCGAGCCCCAGTCGTGGCCGACCAGGTGGAACGGCCGGCCGCCGCAGGTCGCATCGGCCACTGCCTTCAGGTCGCCGGCGAGCCGTTCGAGCGTGTAGTCGGCACGGCGGCGCGGCGCATCCGATGCACCGGCGCCGCGCACGTCGTATGCGATCACGCGGTAGCGTTTCGCGAGCCGCGCGCGGATCGGCGCCCACACGGCCGCCGAGTCGGGATAGCCATGCACGAGGATCAGCGGCGGCGCGCGACGCGAGCCGCTTACGTAGACGGCGAGTTTCACGTCGCCGGACCGGACCGTCAGCATCTCGTGAGCGCGCGCCATGGCGTCATGCCTGCGCCACCGAATGCAGCGGCACGCGGCGCGGGGCGGCCTGCGCCGCATAGCGCGCGTTGGTCGCGTCGATGTTCTCGAGCAGCGTGTCGAGCTCCTGCAAGTACTGATGGTTGTCGTGATCCCACGGGTGGAAGCCTGGGCGGAAATAGTCGAGCCATTCGCGCGCGATGCTCGGGAACACACCGTTCTTCGGGCTGTACAGATACTTCACGAGGCGCCACATGCCGCCGAACTTGCCGTGTTCGCGGCGGTGGGCGAGCATCAGCCGCACGTGGAAGTCGAACACGATGGCCCAGAAGAACACGGTCGTCGTCAGCATCGTGCCGGTGCGCAGCAGATAGCTGCCGAGGCCCGGCTTCATCACGGTGCGCCACACGTCGTAGGACACCGCCTTGTGCTCGGTTTCCTCCATCGCGTGCCACATCCACATCTGCTGGTAGCCTTCGACGGAGCCGTCGATCCGGTGCTCGTGGCCCGACAGCAACTGGTTCGCGAGGATCGCCGTGTAGTGCTCGAGCGCGATCGTGATCGCCAGCTGCATCGAGTGCGGCAGCACCTTCTTGAACCAGCCGAGGATCGTCCACAGGCGCTTGTCGAGCTTGTGCGCGGGCAGGCCGGACGCTTGCAGCAGGTCGTTGTACTCGATGTGTTCGCGCGTGTGCATCGCTTCCTGCCCGATGAAGCCGAGCACCTGCTTCTTCAGCTCGGGGTCCTCGATCCGGTCGCGGTAGTGGCGCACCGAATCCATGAAGAAGCGTTCGCCGGCCGGGAACAGCAGCGACAGCGCGTTCATGAAATGCGTGACCGGCACGCCTTGCACATGCCAGTCCTTCGCGCGTTCGGGCGGCAGCGCGAAACGGATGTCGCGCCGCACGGGCATCATGTTCGGTGTCGTCATGATTGTTCTCCCTGGTTGCCTGCATTGTTGTAGGTGGCGTGCACCGGCGCCGACGTGCCTCGTGCGGCATGGCGGCGGGCCTTCGCGGCCTCGCGGCGCGTCGCGAGCACGACGAGCGCCTGGTAGGCGGCCGGCAGGATGCGCGCCATCCAGTCGGCGCCCTTCGCGTCGCGGCCGATCAGCACGCGGCGCTTGTTCTTGCGCACGCCGGCGAGGATCGTGCGCGCGGCGTCGTCGGCGGTCGTGATGAAGAACTTCTCGAAGCTGTCCTTGCCTTGCTGTTCGCTCTCGACGATGAAGCCGACCATGTTCTTCGCGACGCGGCTCGATTGCGCGATGTTCGTGCGGATGCCGCCCGGATGCACGCAGGTGGCCGACACGCCGCACTTCATCATGTCGAGTTCCTGGCGCAGCGATTCGGTGAAGCCGCGCACCGCGAACTTGGTCGCGTTGTAGCCGCTCATGCCAGGCTGCGCGAAGATCCCGAAGATGCTCGACGTGTTGATCACGTGGCCGTCGCCCGATGCCTTCAGGTGCGGCAGGAACGCCTTCGTGCCGTGCACGACGCCCCAGAAGTTGATGTTCACGATCCACTCGAGATCGCCGTATTCCATGCCCTCGATCGTGCTCGACAGCGCGACGCCCGCATTGTTGAAGATCAGGTTGACCTTGCCGTGCTCCTTCGCGGTGTCGTCGGCCCACGCGAACATCGCGTCGCGATCGCCGACGTCGAGCACGCGCGTCGACACGCGCACGTTCGGCGCGATCGCGCGGACGATCCGTTCGGTTTCGGCGAGGCCGACGCCGTTCTTGTCGGCGAGCGACACGTGGCAGCCGGCCTGCGCGAGCTGGATCGCGAGCGCGCGGCCCATGCCCGAGCCGGCGCCCGTGACCGCGGCGACCTTGTTGGCGAAATCTTTCATGTCGGTGGCTCCTTGTCTGGCTCAGGCCGCTTCGGCGGACGTGGAAGCGGAAGCGGCGGGCGCGGCGACGGGCCGCGCGGTCGTGTCGTGCTGCGGCGCGCGATACGCGTGGTAATCGGCGATCGAGAAGTGCGCGGTTGCCTGCCTGAAGCGCCACGTGAAGCCCGGCCACAGTGTCGTGTTCTTGCCGGTGCGCGGGTCGAGGTACCAGCTCTTGCAGCCGCCCGTCGACCAGATCGCCTTTTTCAGCTTGCCCTGCAGGTCGTTGTTGAACTGCGCCTCGACGAGCGGGCGCACCTCGATCGCATCGGCGCGTTCGCGGTGCATCGCCTGCAGCGCGCCGAGGATGTACTCGATCTGCGACTCGATCATGAACACCATCGAGTTGTGACCGAGGCCCGTGTTCGGGCCGACGATCATGAAGAAGTTCGGATAGCCCGGCAGCGTCGTGCCGAGATACGCATGCGCGCCGTCGCGCCACGCGTCGACGATGTCGAGGCCGCCGCGGCCGATGATCGCCCCGCGCGGATACGGGTCGGCCACCTGGAAGCCGGTACCGTAGATCAGGCAGTCGACTTCATGACGCTTGCCGTCGGTCGTCACGACCGCGTCGGCTTCGATGCGATCGATGCCGGTCGTGATCACGTCGACGTTCTTGCGAGACAGCGCCGGGTAGTAGTCGTTCGAGATCAGCACGCGCTTGCAGCCGAGCGTGTAGTTCGGCGTGACCGTCTTGCGCAGCTCCGGATCGGGGATCTGCTTGCGGATGTGGCGCAGCGCCAGCTTCTGCACGTTCTTCATCAGCGACGAATGGATCGCGAAGCCGAGCACGCGCGATTCGAGCATCCAGTAGATGCCGCTGCGCACGACCTTCTGCGTGAACGGCAGTGTGCGGAACAGCCATTTCTCGAAGCCGGTCAGGTTGCGGTCGGGCTTCGGCATGATCCACGGCGGCGTGCGCTGGAACAGCGCGAGCGTCTTCACGCGCGGCGCGATCTGCGGCACGAACTGGATCGCGCTCGCACCGGTGCCGATCACCGCGACGCGTTTGCCTTCGAGCGCGTAATCGTGATCCCACTGCTGCGAATGGAAGGCGCGGCCCTGGAAGGTTTCGACGCCGGGTATCGCCGGCAGCGCGGCGCGCGACAGCCCGCCCATCCCCGACACCAGCACGCGCGCGGACAGCCGCTTGCCGTTCGCGAACGTGAGGCGCCAGCGTTGCGCGGCTTCGTCGTATTCGGCGCGCTGCAGTTCGTGATTCATCCGCAGGTGCGGGCCGACGCCGAAGCGCTGCACGCAGTCTTCCAGATACGCGCGGATCTCCGGCTGCGGCGCGAACATGCGCGTCCAGCGCGGGTTCGGCGCGAACGAGAACGAATAGACGTGCGATTGCACGTCGCATGCACACCCGGGGTAATGATTGTCGCGCCATGTGCCGCCGACCGACGCAGCTTTCTCGAGGACGACGAAGTCGGTCACGCCCGTTTGTTTCAGGCGGATCGCCATCCCGAGGCCGGCAAAGCCGGTGCCGATGATGGCGATGTCGATGGTTTCGTCCAGGCCGTCATGGCCGGCTGGACCGAAAGGCAACGTGCGAGCATTCATCCGGGTGTCTCCGATTTGGCTCATTTTTTAATGTTACATTGGTTGATGTAACGATAGTGCGTGAACCCAGAAACCGCAAGAGGCTAGAAGCGGCGCTCTAAGGGCGGAAAGCCAGGCGGGAAAAGGCCGAGCGGGGTTTGGAACGGGTCGCTTTCCGCGATGCGGAATGAGCGGAAAAGGCCGTCGACAGGGCGAGACACGGAAGAAGCGGGGCCGCCGGCGTGCGGCGACCTGTTTGAAACGGTATCAGGGACGGATCGACCGGTTGGCCGTCTCATGGAAAACCCCGGCCACGATCGTGACCTGCGCGAGCGCATAGAGGCCCCAGATGAAATAGTCGATACCCGGAAAACCGCCGAGGAACCGGCCGACGCCGATCAGCGTGTCGGAGCCGACGAAGACCAGGCTGCCGAGCGCGACCAGCGGGCCATGCGTGCGGGCGGCGAGCGCGAAGCTCGCCATCGCGCACAGCACGAGCATGTAGACGGCGACCGGCGCCTGCAACTCGCCGAGATGCGGGAAGAACGCCACGTAAAACGCCGGCGCGGCGATCCACAGCCCGACGAGCGCAACGATGCGCCAGCCGTGCGGCCGCGCGCGCCACCGGAAGAAGATCGCGCAATAACACAGATGCGTGAGCAGGAACGCGCCGAGGCCGAGGACGAACGACAGCGGCCAGTCGGGCAGCGCGAGCAGCACGTCGCCGAGCACGGCGCTCGCGAGCGCCGCGCACAGCCACGTGCGTTCGCGCGCCGCGCCGCAGGTGCTGCCCGCCGCGAGCAGCAGGATGCCCATCGCGGCTTTTGCGGCGGCCTGGCCCGGATAGGGCGCGGCGGCGAGCGACAGCCCGTACAGCAGCGCCGCGGCGATGGCGAGCGGCCGGAGCCGGCGGTAGGCGGCGGGAAGCGTGGCGATCAAGGCGGGTGTCTCCGGTTCGTTGTCGTCCGCGGTGGACGGCGCGCGGTCGATGGCGCGGCTGCCGGCCATTATCCGGAAGAACGGGGGCGCGAAAACCGGCGAATCCTTCTAGGAAACGACGGCGACGCGCCGCGACGCCGCCAGCGGATTTTTCCGCGCGTTGCCCCGGCTGAACCGGGGCAACGGCTGCGAATCGGCTTGCTATGATCGCCGCGGTATTGCCGTTGTCGCTGTCGATGTCCCGCCTCGCCTCGCGACCGGATGCGCGAGCCGGTGCAGGCCCGACGTATCCACGCCGTGCCCGGCCCGAGCGCTCGCTCGAAGCGGGGCGCCCCGGCCACCACGAACCCGAACCCGACCATGACCGAACTTCTTCACGGCGACGGCGCGATCCGTCGCACGACGCCGTACGGCTCCTCGATCGAAAACACCTATGCGGGCGTGCTGTCGTTCATGCGCCGCAATTACTCGCGCACGCTCGACGGTATCGACGTCGCGATCTCCGGCGTGCCGCTCGATCTCGCGACGACCTATCGTTCCGGTGCGCGGCTCGGGCCGGCCGCGATTCGTGCGGCGAGCGTGCAGCTCGCGGAGCTCCATCCGTATCCGTGGGGCTTCGATCCGTTCGACGACCTCGCGGCCGTCGACTACGGCGACTGCTGGTTCGATGCGCACAACCCGCTGTCGATCAAGCCCGCGATCGTCGAGCATGCGCGCACGATCCTGCGCTCGGGCGCGAAGATGCTCACGCTCGGCGGCGACCACTACATCACGTATCCGCTGCTGGTCGCGCACGCGGAGCGCTACGGCAAGCCGCTGTCGCTGATCCATTTCGACGCGCACTGCGATACGTGGGCCGACGACGATCCGGACAGCCTCAATCACGGGACGATGTTCTACAAGGCGGTGAAGGAAGGGCTCATCGATCCCGCGACGTCGGTGCAGGTCGGGATCCGCACGTGGAACGACGACTTTCTCGGGATCGAGCGGCTCGATGCCGCGTGGGTGCATGACCATGGTGCGCGGGCGGCGGTCGAGCGGATCGTCGAGATCGTCGGCGAGCGGCCGGCGTATCTGACGTTCGATATCGATTGTCTCGATCCCGCCTTCGCGCCGGGAACGGGGACGCCGGTCGCGGGCGGGTTGTCGTCGGCGCAGGCGCTGGCGATCGTGCGGGGGCTCGGGGCGGTGAATCTGGTCGGCGCGGATGTGGTGGAGGTGGCGCCTGCGTACGATCACGCGGATATCACGGCGATCGCGGCCGCGCACGTGGCTTGCGATCTGCTGTGCCTGTGGCGGCAGAAGAAGGTGGCGGGGCGGTGAAGCCGGTGAATGGACGTGTCGTGCAGAAGGCCGGTGGGCAGTTGCCCGCCGGTTTTCTCGATGGCCGTCTGCGCTGATGTCGCAGTACGTCGCCAATGTCCACGCGGAGCGGGTGCAGCTTGACGACGACGTGAGACGGGCGATCGCGAAGTTCGAACCGATCGCGCCGACGGCTCATATGCCGGGCGGGCGCGGGTACTGGGGCGCTGCCGTCAACCGCGCGTATCGACCCAGTTGCGTGCCCAGCGTGCCGAATGCGCCAGCGCCTGCGCTTCGCTCGCGAAGTAATCGAGCGAATAGAACTGGTAGCGGCCTTCGCCGTGTGTGCCGTCGGTACGTTCGAGCAGCAGGTTGGATGAAAAATACCCGTCGGGCAGCCGATGCGCCGAGGGTTGGACGGCATAGCCGTTGTACTGTTGAATTCGTTGGTTGTCCATTTTAATTTTAATGATGGTCGAGTGCGCGCGTGCCGTGCGCGTTATACGCACGGGTACGCCGATTCAACGCCATTGCGAGCTGAATCTGACGCAGTCGGAAAGCGAAAAATAAGGCGTTGCGGCCGGAGGGGGGATGAAGTGCAACGAGACGTGTGACGCCGGGCAAGCTGCTGACTGAACAGATGCAGATCGAGCCGATGGCGCCAACTTTGGGAGACGAAGCTCCGTGGGGATGTCGCTGCGACCCGGTGTCCGTCGTGGGAGGCCGGGCCCTTCAAACTTTACAGCGGCTTGATGTTGGCCGCTTGCAGACCCTTCGGGCCTTGCTTCGTTTCGAAGCTCACTTTTTGATTCTCGGCCAGCGTCTTGAAGCCGTCGGCGCGGATTTCGGAGAAGTGAGCGAACAGGTCGTCACCGCCCTTGTCCGGCGTGATGAAGCCAAAGCCTTTGCTGTCGTTGAACCACTTGACGATACCGGTATCCATGAAGATTCCTTGAAAAAAATATACGGGGATTTGCTCTGTGAAAGAGCGCTTGAAGCGTCAAGGAGGGAGAGGACAACGAATACCGCTGAGGGGCGAGCGAGCAATTGATGAACAGCAATCGGACTTCTTGGACTTCGACGCATACACTAACCGCCGGGCGGGTTCACGTCAACCGATAACTTGTAACTGTTTCGCGGCGCGGCCGGTGACCGTGGGCGGCGCGATGCGGCGCCGTCCGGCGGGAATGACGGTCGAACGGCGCTGCCGGCCATGCGCCGGTCCCGGCGAACGGCGCTTCTCATCGGCAACGGCCGTCGGTCCTTCCGCGAACCGGATGCGCGCGCGTCGTTCGTGAAGAACCGACGCAAGACGGCGGGCGGCTGGCCCTATGCGTTGTCGCCGTCGCCTTGCGTATCGGTCGTACCCGACTGCCGCGCCGCTTCGTCGCTGAGCTTCTTGTCGAGGATCGTCGCGACCCGCCCGCCGAGATACGCGCTGGCGGCCGTTTCGAGCGCGCGGTTCGTCTCGGCCTCGACGAACACGGCCGCGAGCGGGCGCAGGCGCCAGATCGCGTCGACCAGTTCCGGCACGTCGGTGGCCGGCGGCAGCGTGTCGGCGTCGTAACGGTCGAGCCGTTTCACGACGAGATCGACGAGCAGCCGCGCGATCGCGTCGAAATGCGGGCGCGCGAGGCTGATCACGTCGAGCAGCTCGCGCGGCGGAATCCCTTCCTTCGTCATCGCGGCCGCCGCCTCGAGCAGCGCGGGGCTTTTCGCGACGAACGACAGGCCGCGCCGTTCGAGCAGCCCGAGCTCGGTCACGCGCGACAGTTGCGTGGTCGCCTGCGGGCCGAACATCTGCGCGAGCGCGGCGAGCGAATAGGTTTTCGGCAACTCGTGCGACCAGCGGCCGCCGATCGCGTTTTCGAGGCCGAGGATCGAGCGCAGGTCGTGGCCTTCGTCGATCGCCTTGATCAGGTCCTGGATGTTCGACAGCGTATAGCCGCGCGCGAGCAGATGGTTGATCAGCTTCAGGCGCGCGACGTGCGTGTCGTCGTAGATGCCGACGCGTCCGCGTTTCTCCGGCGGCGCGAGCAGCCCGCGATCCTGATAGGCGCGGACGTTGCGCACGGTGGTATCGGACACGCGCGCGAGTTCGTCGACCGTGTACTCGTTGCGGGAATCCGGCGTGGCCTCGTCGGGCGTGGAATGAGTCTGTTTTGACATGCGGCCATTCTAGCGCGCCGCGCCAGGCTCGGGCGAGGCGGGGCGCGTGTTCGCGCCGTCGCCGAGCGGGCGCTGCAGCAGCGCCGTGTCGATCCAGCGGCCGTGCTTGAAACCGACCGCTTTCAGCAGGCCGGCCGGCTCGAAGCCGAACGCGCGATGCAGCGACGTCGAGCCGCCGGTGCCGCCGTCGGCGATCACCGCGATCATCTGCCGCCACGGGCCGCGTTCGCAGTGCTCGATCAGCGCCGCGAGCAGCGCGCGGCCGATGCCGCGCCCACGCTGCGCCTCGTCGATGTAGATCGAATCCTCGATCGCGAAGCGATACGCGCTGCGCGTGCGGTACGGCGTCGCGTAGGCGTAGCCGGCCACGCGGCCGTCGCATTCGGCGACGAGATACGGCAACCCGTGGCGCAGCACCGCGTCGCGGCGTGCGCGCAGTTCGGCGACGTCGGGCGGCGTTTCCTCGAACGACGCGACGCTGTGATGCACGTGGTGCGCGTAGATCGCGTGAATCGCATCGAGGTCGGCGTCGGTGGCGTCGCGAACGACGCAGGCGGGGGCGGCAGGCATGGCGGCAGGGCGAGCGAAGTCAAAACGCCACTATGCCGGCTGCTGGCGCGGCTGGTAAAGCCGTTTGCGGTTTCGGCGGCTTACAGCCGGCCGTCCGCCGCGTGGACCGCATCGGCGATCGCGTCGGCCACGCGCTGCACGCGCGGCGAGCGGCGCACGTCCGGGTGGACGACGAGCCAAATCTCGCGCTCGATGTCGCAGCGCGGCGCGGCCGTCAGCTCGACGAGCGGCGCGCCGGCGTGCGTGGCCGGATCGTCGACGAGAAACCGCGGCAGCAGCGCGACGCCGGCCCCGGCTGTGCACGCGCGATGCTGCGCGGCCAGGTCGTTGGCGATGAACGCAAAACGACGCCCGGCCGCGAAGCGTTCGAGCCATTGCTGCTGCGGCGTTTGCGCGAGCGCATCGTCGTAGCCGACGAACGGCCAGCTATCGGGCGGCGCGTCCGCCCATTCCCGGGTCGCGCACAGCGCGAAGCGCATCGTGCCGAGCCGGCGCGCGGCGAGCCCCGGTTCGCTCGGCCGCGACAGCCGCACCGCGAGATCGGCTTCGCGTGCGTACAGGTTCGCCGCATGCATCTCGCCCATCAGGTCGATCCGCAACGCCGGCCATGCGCGCTGCGCGCGGGCCAGGCGCGGCGCGAGGAAATGGCTGGCGAATACCGGCGACGCCGATACGCGCACCACGCCGTCGAGCGCGGCCGCGCCCTGCGCCGCGCGCGCGAACGCATGCGCGTCGGCTTCGAGGCGCGCGGCGTGCTCGGCGACGTACAGCCCCTCGTCGGTCGGCGGCCAGCCGCGCGGCAGCCGGTCGAACAGCCGGATCCCGAGCGCCGACTCCAGCGCATCGATCCGCCGCGCGACCGTCGAATGCTGGACCTGCAGCGCCCGGGCGGCGGCCGACAGGCTACCGCCGCGCATCACCGCCAGGAAGTAGCGAATGTCGTCCCAGCTCATCGGCAGCATGGGCGCGCCGGCAGTCTCTCGATCGGTCGAATTTTGCACAGTAGATGGGCGTTGAACGTGAATTCCGTTCGATTATGCACGATGAGATGATCGTGTCACATCATTCGATAGCGAGGAACGCCATGACCCAAACCGCCCATGCCATCCGGATCGGGATCGATCGTTACGGCGACGCCGGCGTGCTGCGCCGCGTCGATGCGCCCGTCGCGCCGCCCGGGCCCGGAGAAGTGCGGATTCGCCAGACCGCGATCGGCGTGAATTTCGTCGACATCTATTTCAGGACGGGCGCGCACGCGTTGCCCGCGCTGCCGGCGGCGCTCGGCGTCGAGGCGGCCGGCGTGATCGACGCGGTCGGGCCGGGCGTGACGGATCTCGCGCCCGGGCAGCGCGTCGCGTATGCGGGCCTGCCGACCGGCAGCTATGCGAGCCTGCGCACGATGCCGGCCGAGCGCGTGCTGCCGATTCCCGACGGGCTGAGCGACGAAGCCGCCGCCGCGGGACTGCTGAAGGGCATCACCGTCTACATGCTGCTGCATCGCGTCCGGCAGGTCGGCGCCGGCGACACGGTGCTCGTGCATGCGGCGGCCGGCGGCGTCGGGCTGCTCGCGACGCAGTGGGCGCGTGCGCTCGGCGCGCGGGTGATCGGTACGGTCGGATCGGCCGCGAAAGCCGCGCTCGTGCGCGCGCACGGCGCGGAAGCGGTGGTCGATTATCGCGAGGAGGATTTCGTCGCGGCTGCGCGTACGTTCGGCGGCGGCGCGGGCGTCGACTACGCGATCGACGGCATCGGCGGCGACGTGCTGACCCGTACGCTCGGGGCGATTCGTCCGTTCGGCATGGTCGCGAGCATCGGGCAGGTCGCCGCGATCGGTGCGCGACAGACGTTCGAGCTCGACGAATTGGGCCCGGCCCGTTCGATCGCGCTCGCGCGGCCGAGCGTGCTCGGTTTCATCGCGCGCGACGCCGGCGCGTATCGGGACGCCGCGCGTGCGACGCTCGACCGGCTGGCGGGCGGCATGCACGTCGAGATCGGCGCGCGGCTGCCGCTCGAACAGGCGGCCGACGCGCACCGGTTGCTGGAGTCGCGCGCGACGACGGGCGGGGTCGTGCTGCTGGCGTGACGACGGGGGCGGCGGCTCGCGCGACGGCCCGGCGGTCGCATCGCGAGCCGCTGGCGCTCAGGGGTGCTTGCGCAGCGGCGCATCCTCGACGAACCATGCGAGCACGAACGCGATCGCGATCACCGCCGCGGCCGACAGATAGACGACGTGCAGCGAACCGGCGAACGCGTGCAGGTACGCGTCGCGCACGGCATCCGGCAACTGGTGCACGGCGGCCGGGCCGAGCGCGGGCGGCAGTTCGGTACCGGCCGGCAGCGCGTGCATCATCCGCGACTGCAGCCCGTGCGAAAACAGCGCGCCGAATGCGGCGACGCCGAGCGAGCCGCCGATCGAGCGGAACAGCGTCGCGCCCGACGTCGCCACACCCATGTGCCGGAATTCGACCGTGTTCTGCACGGCGAGCGTCAGCACGGGCATCACCATCCCGAGCCCGATCCCGAGCAGCGCCATGTACGCGTACATCGTGTGCAGCGGCGTATCGAGCGTCAGCGTCGACAGCAACGCCATCGCGACGCCGCCCATCAGCGTCCCCCCGATCGGGAACAGCCGGTACGAGCCGAACCGCGAGATCAGCCGCCCGCTGACGATCGACGTCACGAGCATCCCGCCCATCATCGGCAGCAGCTGCATGCCGGCCTGCGACGGCGTCGAGCCCTTCACGACCTGCAGGTAGAGCGGGATGAAGGTGACCGAGCCGAACAGCGCGATGCCGACCACGAAGCCGATCAGGCTGACCAGCACGAAGGTGCGATGCCGGAACAGGTCGAGCGGCATGATCGGCTCGGCCGCGATGCGCTCCTCGTAAATGAAGCCGCCGATCGCGACTAGACCGAGCACGAGCGTCATCCACAGCTGCGGCGACGTCCATGGCAGCAGCGAGCCGCCTTCGCTCGTGAACAGGATCACGCAGGTCAGCGCGGTCGCGAGGAACGCGGCGCCCATGTAGTCGATCCGGTGCTTCACGTGCGCGGTGTGCGGCCGGAACGCGATGCCGATCACCGCGAGCGCGAGCACACCGAGCGGCAGGTTGATCGTGAAGATCCAGCGCCATGAAAGATGCTCGACCAGGAAGCCGCCGAGCAGCGGGCCGACGATCGTCGCGAGGCCGTAGACGCCGCCGAACATCCCCTGGTAGCGCGCCCGGCGATCGGGCGGGACCAGATCGCCGATCGCGGCCATCGTGACGACCATCAGGCCGCCGCCGCCGAGCCCCTGCAGCGCGCGCAGCACGATCAGTTGCGTCATGTCCTGCGCGACGCCGCACAGCGCGGAGCCGGCGAGGAACAGCACGATCGCGACCTGCAGCACGATCTTGCGGCCGTACAGGTCGCCGAGCTTGCCGTACAGCGGCAGCACCACGGTCGACGACAGCAGGTACGCGGTGACGACCCACGACAACTGGTCGAGCCCGCCGAGTTCGCCGACGATCGTCGGCAGCGCGGTCGACACGATCGTCTGGTCGAGCGCGGACAGCAGCATCACGAGCAGCAGCGCGGCGACGATCAGCCCGGTCGGCGCGTCGCGGCGGGCCGCGTCGGCGGACGGGGAAGTAGGGAGCGTATGGGTCGTCATCGAAATATCTGCCATGGCAGGAAATTGAGTCGAAATATAGCCATAGATGATTGACTAGTTAATTTCTGCCCAGACTTAATATGTTGCAGTCGTAACGGGACATTGCCGCCCGAAAAATTGATCGCGGTCAGCCGCGAAGCAGGGACGGACTCAAGTTTTTTGCAGGCAAACCGTAATACAGCGTGCCGCGGACCGATTGCCGCGGCACTTTTCATCGCTCACGTGCCGTCATGAACCTGAACGCCCTGTTTTCCCGTTTTTCGATCCGTACGCGGATTTTCTCCACGCTCGGCCTCGTCGCCGCGCTGCTCGTCGTGTCGGGGCTGATCGGCCTCGCGGGCATGCAGAGCTCGAACCGCGCCCTCGACGAGGCCTATACGCGGCAACTCGCGGCGAAGACCGCGCTGTCCGCGGCGAGCCTGAATCTGACGATCGTGCGGACGACGCTCGACCGTGCGCTGCTGCATCCGGAAGCGCCGGAGGTGCCCGATCTCGTGAAGAAGGCCGAGGGCTATCTCGCGAAGGCGGACACGGCGTGGCGCACTTACGCGGCGATGCCGCACGGCGACGACGAGGGCCCGCTCGCGAGCCGCCTCGATGCCGCGCGCCAGGCGCTGATCGGACAGGCGTTGAAGCCGATGATCGACGCGATTCGCGAAGGGCGGCGCGACGAAGCCGACCGGTTGCTGATGACGGTCGCGCCGCCGCTGTCGGTCGCGCTCACGCAGGCGAGCGATGCGCTCGATGCGTACCAGGCCGCGCGCGGCAAGGACGTGTACGACACCGCGCAGACCTATTACGGCTGGATGCGCACGGGCGCGATCGCGGGCATCGCGTTTGGTTTGGCCGCGTGCCTCGGTTGCGCGATCGGCCTGCATTTCGCGATCACGCAGCCGGTGAATTGCCTGCTGTCGCATTTCCGTCGGCTGTCGGACGGCGACCTCACGTCGGAAGTGCACTGGTCGTCGCGCGACGAGATGGCCGAACTGGTCAAGGGCGTGACCGGCATGCAGCGCAGCCTCGCGGATACGGTGCGCCAGGTGAGCCAGGGTTCCGAAGCGATCTCGACGGCGACGCACCAGATCGCGGCCGGCAACACCGACCTGTCGCAGCGCACCGAGGAACAGGCGTCGGCGCTGCAGCAGACGGCCGCGAGCATGGAGCAATTGACGGCGACCGTGAAGCAGAACGCCGACCACGCGCTCGAGGCGCAGGCCTGCGCGGACAGCGCGAGCGAGATCGCGACGCGCGGCGCGACGGTCGTCGGCGAGGTGATCGGCACGATGAACGAGATCGACCGGAGTTCGCAGAAGGTCGCCGACATCATCGGCACGATCGAAGGCATCGCGTTCCAGACCAACATCCTCGCGCTGAATGCGGCGGTCGAAGCCGCGCGCGCGGGCGAGCAGGGCCGTGGCTTCGCGGTGGTCGCGGGCGAGGTGCGCACGCTGGCGCAACGCTCGGCGTCCGCGGCGAAGGAAATCCGCACGCTGATCGGCGAATCGGTCGAGCGTGTCGCGACCGGCTCGCGGCTCGTCGGTACGGCCGGCGCGACGATGCAGGACATCCAGCAGGCGATCGGGCGCGTGACGGGCATCATGACGGAGATCGCGGCCGCATCGAGCGAGCAGCGCGACGGGATCGAGCAGGTGAACCGCGCGGTGTCGCAGATGGATCAGGTGTCGCAGCAGAACGCGGCGCTGGTCGAGCAGGCGGCCGCGGCGGCCGCGTCGCTCGAGGAGCAGGCGGATGGGCTGCGCCGCGCGGTGGGGGCGTTTCGGGTGGCTTGAAGCGAAATGACGGCGGCGCGGCGGCGGGCAGGCGCACCGCCCGCCGCGTCAACCGGCCGCGAGTTGCGCGGCCGCGCGCGACGATGCGACGATCAGCAGCTTCATCGTCGCGCGCGTCGCGCCGACGAACAGCTTGCGCGCGGCGCGCGCGTCGAGCGTGTCGAAGTCGACTTCGGCCAGGATCACGCACGGCGCCGATTGGCCCTTGAAACGGTAGATCGAATCGAGCAGCACGTCGCCGTCGCGATACTCGGGGTTGCCGAACAGGTCGTACTTGCCGGTGAAGCGCTTGATCCGGTGCGGGCCGAGCTGGTCGAGGGATGCCAGCACCGAGCCTTCGCGGCCCCGGTACGACAGCACCGCGATGTCCTGCTTGCGAAAGCCGAGCGACAGCGCGTGCGTGATCGCACGCTTGGTCGCGTCGATGCAGGCTTGCGCCAGCGCGTCGCCCGACGCGCCGTCTTCCCCGTATGCCGACACCGACGGATCGGAGCCGTCGAACGGGCTGCCCGAGCGCAATTCGGCCGCGAGCGGCTCGGCCCGGCCGACGATGTCGCGCACGAATTCGAGCAGGTCGCGCGGGCTGCGGTAATTGGTGAGCGCCTTCAGCGTGACCCAGCCGGGCAGCGCGACGGGTTCGCGCATGTACAGGTTCTGCAGCGGATCTTCCAGCCACCACCATGCGCCGTCCGGCGCGAGCAGGCGCTCCAGCGCGGCCGCCCACGGCGCGTGGAAATCCTGCCCTTCGTCGACGACCAGCACGTCGAAGCGCCAGCGTTCGGGAATCGGCGTTTGCGCGAAGCGCGCCTCGAGCCGTTCGAATTCGCCGGGCGCCTGGAAGTCGGGCGTATAGCCGCCGTCGCGCGCGACCCAGTCGCACAGCTGGTGGTAATTCGCGATCTTCGCGCCGGGCGGCGCGATGCGCGCGATGTAGTCGGCGAGCGGCCGGTTGAAGCATACGTAGAGCACGCGCTGGCCGGCCGCGACCGCATCGCGCATCACCTGCACCGCGAGCTGTGTCTTGCCCGAACCCGCGGTGCCGGTGACGCGCAGCCGGAACGGCGTGAACGCGAGCTGGCGCGCCCATGCGGCGAGCCCGCCCGACAGCCGGGTGACGAGCGTGCCGGCCTGTCCGACGAGCGCGCTCGTGTCGGGCGTGAGCGCGAGCTCGTCCGCGAGGAAATGGTGGAGCTTCGGCGCGTTCGGAAACGGCGCGTCGTCCTCGGGCAGGACTTGCAGGATCACTTGCGCGAGCTGCGTCTTGCGCGACGCGTCGACGATGCGCTCGGGCGCGACGCCGGCGATCGATGCGTCGCGGATCGAATAGTCGGGGCAGTACAGCAGCGCCTCGACGCCGTAGACGCCCGCGCCGAGCGCGGCCGTCAGGCGCCGGTGCAGCGTCTCCTGCGTGCGCGCGAGCTGGATCGGGACATTGCGTTCCTTTTGCAGGTAGACCTTCACGAGCCCTTTCGGGGTTTCGCGCAGGAAACCGGCCTTCTGTTCGATCAGCAGCACGCGGCCGGCCGGGCTCACGACGACGAACGCGGCTTCGCCGAACACCGAGAACGCCTGGTCGGCGCGCGTCCAGTGGACGCCGTGATACACGGTGTAGCTGTCGGGCAGCGCGTGCTCGAGCGCGGCGAGCGTTTCGCGCTCGCGTTCGGCCGCGCCGGTCGCGGCGAGGCTTTTCCAGTCGTCGGGGATGAGGCGGGCCATGGAGTCGGGCGGCGGATGCCGGCGTGCGCGTGAACGGGTGCGGCTATTGTACTGAGGAACCGGTTCATGCCCGCGGCGCATGCGTTGGCCATTCGACGGGCGGCCGGCCCGGCGGACGTCAGCCGCGCGCGAGACGCTTCGCGAGATCGGCGCTGAGGATCGCCATGCGTGCGGGTTTTTCGTAGCACACCACGTCGAACGCGCGGATCACTTCGCTGATGTCGGCTTCGCTCGCGCGGCCGGTGAGCAGGTCGCCCGTCAGCACGAAAATCGGCGCGCCCGGATTGTCGGACGTGCGCACGGCCTTGATTGCGGTCGCGGCCGTCCCGTCGTCGAACAGCCATTCGGTCAGGACCGCGTCGAAGGCCTGGCCCTGCAGCGCGTCGACGAATGCGGCGAGCCCGTCGAACGCGGCCGTCGCGAAACCCTGCCGTTCGAGATAGCGGCACAGCTCGGTCGCGCTGACGCGATCGGGATCGATCACCGCGACGACGAGCTTGTCGCTCTCCGCACGGCGCGGGTAGATCTCGATCTTGTGCACGTCGTACGCGTTCTGGTACAGCACGCCGGTATGGCGCAGCACGCGCCAGCGGCCGTTCTGTTCGTACGCGACGAACTCGGGGCGCGCACCGGCTTCGAGCGGCGCGCCGATCCAGGCGGTGCACGGAATCTCGGCGACGCCCGCATACAGGACGGCTTCCTGGGAATAGGCGCCGACCATGCCGGGGTCGAGCGTTTGCGCGCCGAACAACTGCGCGGCCGGTTCGCCGTACGCTTCGGCGACTTTCTTGATCTGCGCGAGCGTCCAGGGGCTGCTGCCGCGCAGCTTGCGGTGGCCTTGCGAGAAACTCAGATCGAGGATGCGGCACAGCTCGGTGGTCTGCTGGCGCTTGCCGATGCCGTTGCGGGTCATCAGCTCGCGCACGCGCTCGGCAACCGCGAGGGAATCCGTGGTGATTGCTTCAGTGGTCATGCTACGGGAACGGATCGTGACGTTCAGAACGACGCCTTGCGGCAGTCTCGGCGGACAGTCTTCATGACGTCCAATGGCGAGCCGACCGGCCACGCACGGAAAAGATAACTTTACCGCAAAATGGTCGTCATTCAGTGTGGTGAAAGGTGCGTTTGTGTGAAAGGTGTGTCATGACGTTACGCCCGGCTTGACGCGGCGCGTGCCGGTGATGGCGCGTTCGACATCTTCCGGTCCGTATTCCGGTCGGCCCGAATGCGATTCCACACGAAGCGGCGGGTAATCGCCGCACGATGCACCAACGCAGGGCGCGGACGCGCCGGACCGACGTATCCGCCCCATTTTTTCAGGATATCGCACGACGGATCGTCGAAGTCCCTGGAAGGCGATCCATCGACGGTTTCCTCTAGTGAGACCGACGCGGACACTTTTCAGGTCAGCGCAGCTGCTGCTACGATTCCGCCGTTTCAAAAACGTGTTGAACCGATGCAGAAGAAATTCTTGATGCGCGGATACGAAATGAACTGCGAGCCGCGCGTGACGGAGACGGGCAAATATGCCGCGCAGGTCGAGGTCACGAAGGTGGGTTTCAGCCGTGAGGCTGCATTCCGCAAGCTGGGCGAATTCGACACCGAAGCCGAAGCGGTCGCGTACGCGAGACAATTCTCCGAAGAATGGCTGAGCCGCTATGCGTAGCGCAGCGCATGCCCGTGCAATGCGGGCATCGGTCGACCGGCGGTGCTGCGCCCGAACGACGAGGAATTCGTGTCTGAATGTTGCGAATGCGTGCGGAAATTTGTAGATTGACGACTCCTGTTGTGAGGTATCGATCGTCCGAAGCCAACGCAATCGGAGACTGCGAATGTCCACTTTGTGCATGCAGACCGTCGTTCACGGCAAAACCGTCCAGATCGTGCTGTCGCCTGAGCAGCGTACGGCCAGGATCGACATCGTCGACGACGAAGCCGGCAGCTATCCGCCCCGCACGATGAGCATCGAGCGGTACATCATCGCGGGCATGGCCGACGACGAAATCGCGCGGCACGTTCTCGAAGTCGTCGCGATGTCGATCGAGCAGCTGGCGAGGCTGCAGCCGTTCGACCGCACCGCAGGCACTCAAACGCGCTATTCGCACTGAGGACGCCGGCGTGGCGGCGGCTCCCCCGGGCAGGCCGCGAAGTCCTGACTGAATGAATGGCCGCGTGGTTGTCGGGCGCTCGACATGTCGCCGTCGACGCCGTCGAACCGACACGCATCGATTGCGCGTTCGCGCTACATCGGGCATAGACATGAACGGCGTGCCGTCGTCTCGTCCGGCGGACAACAGCCGCCGGAACCGATCCGGCGCGAACGGTTGCGGCATCGATCGGGTATTGTCCGCCGTTAAATTCGCAATCCTCATCGATAAGGAATCCGGCTGGGCGGTCAACGATTGCGTCGAGCGTCGAGCCTTGTCGACGCAACGGTTCGCGTTGCGCTTGGCGAGCCCGCATCTACGGATCGAATTCCCGCAACGGCGCCGGGTGTCGGAGCACCGGCATCGGCCGACAATTCCTCCGCTGCCGGTATCGACGCGCAAGCGAGCGCAACCGTCGCGGTGCGACATGCGGCTGCGGCGCCGTGGCGTCGGCAGGCCGCGCCACCGCACCGGCGTCGATGCGATGATGGACCCCGAAGGAATGGCCGAATGACGGTTTTCGAAATTTATCGCTTCATGTGACGTCGCCGCCACGATAAGCTTTGCCGGGCATGCATCGACCCCCGACAGAAAACAATGACCACCACCTATCCGCTGCACGACGCATTGAGCCACGCCGATACGGCGTTTCCGACCGAAGCCGACGTCGTCGTCGCCGGCGCCGGCATCATGGGCTGCGCGGCTGCTTACTACCTCGGCCTGCGCGGCCTGAAAGCCGTCGTACTCGACAAGTCGCGCATCGCCGGCCAGCAATCGACGCGCGCGTGGGGCTTCGTGCGACAGCAGGGACGCGAATCGGCCGAAGTGCCGCTGATGATGGCCGGCATGCGGATATGGGAAGGCCTGGAGCAGGCGCTCGGCTTCGATCTCGAATGGCGGCAGGGCGGCTGCCTCTACATGGCGGACAACGAACACGACTGGGCCTCGTTCCAGGCGTGGCTCGCCGTCGCGCGCGAGCACGGGCTCGACACGCGCACGCTGACGCGCGCCCAGATCGACGAGCGCGTGCAAGGGCTGTCGACGCACGCGCGTACCCTCGGCGGCCTGTATACGGCAACCGACGGGCAGGCCGAGCCGCGTCGCGTGGCCGCCGCATTCGCGGCGCGCGCGACCGAGGCCGGCGCGCGTTTCTTCGAAGGCTGCGGCGTGACCGCGATCGAGACGGCCGGCGGCGCGGTCGTCGGCGTCGCGACCGAGCGCGGCACGATCCGCACGCGTCGCGTGATCTGCGCGGCCGGCGCGACCAGTTTCCGGCTGCTCGACGGCGTCGGCATCCGGCTGCCGCAGCAGGCCGTGCGCGGCACCTGCATGCGCACCAACGTGGTCGCGCCGGTGTCCGCGGCGACGGTGTGGGGCCATGGTCTCGGCATCCGGCAGCGCAAGAACGGCGCGATCAATCTCGCCGACGACATGCAGGTCGACGTCGACCTGACGCTCGGCCATCTGCGCGGCTTGAGTCTCTTCTGGCCGGAATTCTGGTCGCAACGCGACAAATTCCGGCTGCATCTGGGTGCGTCCGCATGGCGCGACGTGCTCGCACGCATCGACGGCTCGACCGGGCCGATCGAGCCGCGCGATCCGCAGCCCCAGCCGAATCGCGCCCATGCGCCGCGCGCGCTCGCGAAGCTCAAGGCGATCTTTCCCGCGCTGAAGGATGCGCAGGTCGTCGAGGCATGGGCCGGCCTGATCGACGTGCTGCCCGACGGCATTCCGGTGATCGATGCGCCCGGCACGCCCGCGGGGCTCGCGATTGCGACCGGGTTCTGCGGGCACGGTTTCGCGATGGGGCCGATCGTCGGCCGGCTGCTCGCCGAATGGATCGACACGGGCGCGCCGTCGCTCGACCTGTCGGCGTTTCGCGCGCGGCGTTTCGTCGACGGGACGATGGTGCGGCCGCGCAGCATGCTGTGAGCGGCCGCGCGCACGCGTTCCCGTCGTAGAATCGAGCCCGCATCCTTCAGGAGATTTCCCGTTGGCAACGCCATCCGATCAGCGCCGCTCGTTGCGCCTGCGTTTGCGTCGCGCCCGCAATCCGTGGCAGGCGCCGCGCGCACGCACGCTGTTCACGCGCCCCGCGACGTCGCCGCGCCGCACGCTGCTGTTCCGCCTCGGCGCGGTCGTGCTGTTGTGCACGCTTGCGTTTCTCGTGCTGTATCTCGATCGCGACGGCCTGCGCGATTCGACCAAGAGCACGCCGATGACCGTGGCCGATCTCGTGTACTTCACGATGGTCACGGTCGCGACGGTCGGCTACGGCGATATCGTGCCCGTCACGGCGCGGGCGCGCCTGCTCGATGCGTTCTTCATCGTGCCGATCCGCATCGGCATCTGGTTCATTTTCCTGGGCACGGCGTATCAGTTCGTGATCCAGCGCGTCGTCGAGGAATTCCGCATGAAACGCCTGCAGAAGCAACTGTCCGATCACATCGTCGTGTGCGGTTATGGTCTGTCGGGGTCGATCGCGGTGCGCGAGTTGCTGGAGAGCGGCGTCGATCCGGCCACGATCATCGTGATCGATTCGCAACAGCAGGCCCTGGAGGCGGCGACGTCGCTCGGCGTGACGGGATTGCTCGGCGATCCGGCGCACGAGGATCTGCTGCAGCAGGCGCAGGTGCGCGCGGCGAAGGCCGTGATCATTTCGGTGACCGACGATCCGACCGCGATCCTGCTGACGCTGTCGGTGCGCAGCATCGCGCCCGATACGAAGATCGTCGTGCGGATCCAGGAGAACCTGTACCAGCGGCAACTGCGGCAGGCCGGCGCGGACGTGATCGTGTCGTCGACGAAGATCGGCGCGCTGTTGCTGGCGGATGCGGTCCATAGCCGCTACATCGTGCCGTTCGTGAACGACATGCTGTCGACGCGCGGTCGCGCGACGCTGCTGGAGCGCGAGGCGTTGCCGCATGAGATCGGCTGCATGACGAATGTCGTGCCGGGCGCGATCGTGGTCGGGCTCGATCGCGGCGGGAAGATCCATTCGTTTTACGAGGATCCGCCGTGCAGGATCGAGGCGGGCGATACGCTGGTGGTGATTCAGTCGGCGCGGATTCCGGATCCGGATGCGTGAGGGCGTTTGGCTCTGGTTATGTGCCCATGAGGGCACGGGCGTGCAGCGTTCCCTTTTCTTCGATGACCGTTGCAGGCCGCTGACCGAAGCCTCGCGTCGCGGGCAGAATCACCAGTCGGGCCAGAACCCCCTACCGGAACGCCCGCATCTGCCCCGTCATCATCTGCAGCATCTTGTTGGCGGCAACCGAAAGCTTGCGGCCCACGCGCGTGACCATGTGCGCCTCGGCGTTCTCGAGGATCGGATGCGCGATCTCGATCGCGAACAGCTCCTTGGCCTGCAGTTCGGCGGTCACCGCGAAGGCTGGCATCACCGAGATGCCGAGCCCCGATTTCACGAACTCCTTCAGGATCGCGAACGAATTGGTGGTGATGATCGGCGCGAGCCGCACGCGCTCGGCGTATTCCACGGCCTCCATCATCTGTCGTGTGCCGTACGACGGGTGAGTGGCCGCCAGCGGGTAGGTGGCGAGCTGCTGCACCGTCAGCACCTTGTGGCTGCGGCGCGGGAAATCGGGGCCGACGATCGCCATCATCGGCTGCCGCTTCGAGGCGCGCGACACCAGCTTGGGCTCGGCGGGCGGGTTGTACACCAGGCCGATCTCGCCCTCGTCGTTCGAGATCTTGCGGATCACGTCGTTGGTGCTGCCCACGTCGAGGTTGACGCGGATCCCGGGGAACTGCCGGCAGAACTGCTGCATTGGCCCGGCCAGTAGATCCGAGACAAAGCCCTCGCCGAGCACCAGGCTGACCTGGCCGGTCTTGAGCCCGCGCAGCTCCTGCAGACGCGAGATCAGGTCGTCGCGGTGCGCGAGCTGCTCGCGGAAATACTCGATCACGCAGCGTCCCGCCTCGGTGGGCGTCACGCCGCGCGCGTGGCGCTCCATCAGCGTGGCGTCGAGCTCCTTCTCCAGCAGCCCGATCTGGCGGCTCACGGCCGAGGGCGCCACGTCGAGCCAGTCGGCCGCGGCGCGGATCGTGCCGCAACGCACGGCCTCGTAGAAATAGACGATCCGACTGTCGGTGAGGGTATCGCTCATGGATCCTGGCGTTCTAAAAAAGAGAACAATCTCAATATTGGCGTTGATTGATTATACGGATCGCCGGACCGAACATCGTAGCCATGCAGGGTAGGCGCAAGCTGGCGCGCCGGCCTCGAACCAACAGCTATCGGGAGTCGTCGGATGAAAACGGTGGGCGTGATCGGTCTGGGCAACATGGGGCGCGGCATGGCGGGTTCGCTGCGGCGCGGCGACTACACGGTGCTCGGCTATGACGCGGCGCCCGGCGTGGCGCTCGCGCTGGCCGAACAGGCGGTGCTGTCGGCGCGCGATTCGGTGGCCGAGATCGCGCGCGACGCCGACGTGCTGCTGCTGTCGCTGCCGACCTCGGCGGTGGTCGAGGCGGTGGTGCTGGGCGCGGGCGGCGTGCTCGAGCACGCGAAACCGGGCACCATCGTGATCGACACCACCACGGCCGATCCGGACAGCACGCGGCGCGTGGCGGCGGCCCTGGCCGAGCGCGGCATTGGGTTCGTCGACGGCCCGGTGAGCGGCGGCCCGAAAGGCGCGGCTACCGCCACCATGACCATGGTGCTCGGCGGCTCGGACAGCGATATCGCCGCCATCGAGCCGATTCTCGCGACGATCAGCGCCAAGCGCGTTCATGTGGGCCCGGTGGGCGCCGGTCACGTCACCAAGCTGCTCAACAACCTGCTGACCGGCGTGCACCTGCTGGCCGCCAGCGAGGCGGTGCGCACCGCGCGCGCGGCCGGCGTCGATCCGGAAAAGCTGGTCGAGGCGCTCAACGGCGGCTCCGGCCGCAACAGCGCGACGCTGACGAACTACCCGACCTGGATCTTCAACGGCAAGTTCGATTCCGGTTTCACGATGAAGTTGATGCGCAAGGACGTGCGGCTCGCGCTGGGCCTGCTCGACCAGTTCGACAGCGTCGCGCCGGTGGCGCGCGAGGCGGCGCGCGTGTGGGCCGCCAGCGAGGGATCCGTCGCCGACGGCGAGGACTTCAACCGCATCGTCGACTTCCTCGACCCGGCGTGAGGCCCGGCAGCCCGCGCCGCGATCCCGCTCGACTCACATACACGGACACCTGACATGACCCAGCACGCAGACCAGTTGCTTGCCGCCTTCGCGCATTTCTTCCCCGGTGCCGCCACGATCGGCTCGTATGTCGACGGCGAGCTCGTCGCCGGCCGGGGCGACACGATCCAGCTTTACGATGCGGCGACGGGCGAGGCCACGCTCGCCTATCGCGACGCCGGCGCAGCCGCGATCGACCACGCGGCCGAAAGCGCGCGCCGCGCGCAGCGCGAATGGTGGGCGCTCACGCATGCCGCGCGCGGCCGCGTGATGCAGGAGGTGGCGCGCGCGATCCGCGCCGAGGCCGAGGCGATCGCGCGGCTGGAGGCGCTGGGCTCGGGCAAGCCGATCCGCGACTGCCGGGGCGAGGTGGGCAAGGTCGCCGAGATGTTCGAGTACTACGCGGGCTGGACCGACAAGTTCTACGGCAGCGTGATCCCGGTGCCGACCTCGCACCTCAATTACACGCGCCGCGAGCCGGCCGGCGTGGTGCTGCAGATCACGCCCTGGAACGCGCCGGTGTTTACCTGCGGCTGGCAGGTGGCGCCCGCGGTGGCGATGGGCAACGGCGTGCTGCTCAAGCCCTCGGAACTGACGCCCTTCACGTCGCTGGCGGTCGCCAGGCTCGGCGAGCGGGCCGGGCTGCCGCGCGGCCTGGTCAACGTGCTGGCCGGTTTCGGTCACACCGCCGGGCAGGCCGCGATCGCGCATCGCGTGGTCGGCAAGGTGGTGTTCGTCGGTTCGCCGGCCACCGGCGCGCGCATCGCCGAGGCCGCCGCGCGCCGCGTGCTGCCGTGCGTGCTGGAGCTGGGCGGCAAGTCGGCCAATATCGTGTTCGCCGATGCCGACCTCAAGCGCGCCGCGCTGACTGCCCAGGCGGCGATCTTCGCCGGCGCGGGCCAGAGCTGCGTGGCCGGCTCGCGTCTGCTGGTGCAGCGCGCCGTCTACGACGAGTTCGTCGCGATGGTAGCGGCTGGGGCGAAGAAGATCCGTGTCGGCGCGCCGCTCGACGAGGCGACCGAGGTGGGCCCGATCAACAATCGCAAGCAGTACGACCACGTGATGTCGATGATCGAGAGCGGCGTGGCGGCGGGCGCCACGCTCGCCAGCGGCTCGCCCGGGCGCGTCGCGGAGGGCAGCGGCGGCTACTTCGTGGCGCCCACCGTGCTGGCCGGCGTGTCGAACGCGATGGATGTGGCGCGCACCGAGATCTTCGGGCCGGTGGTGGCCGCCATCCCGTTCGACACCGAGGATGAGGCGATCGCGATCGCCAACGACACCGACTTCGGCCTGGCCGGCGCGGCGTGGACCACCGACGTGGCGCGCGCGCATCGTGTGGCCGCGCAGGTGAAGGCCGGCACCTTCTGGGTCAACGGTTACAAGACCATCAACGTGGCATCGCCGTTCGGCGGCTACGGCATGAGCGGCTACGGCCGCTCGAGCGGGGTCGAGGCGCTGTACGAATACACGCAGACCAAGAGCGTGTGGGTCGAGACGGCCGAAGCGCCGCCCACCGCGTTCGGTTATCTGTAACCACCGGCCCGCATTCGACGGCAGCCGGGCTTCAAGGGGAGACTCGTCATGGAACACGCACTGGGTATCGAGCGCCGCGAACTGGGCGGCGCGGCCACCGCCAAGGTTCTGCTATACGCGGCCGGCATCCTGCTGGTCGCCGAATGGATCGGCTCGTTCACGTTCAAGCTCGGGCCGGGCAAGGTCGTGCTGCTGCCGATGATCTGGGCGCTGCTGCTCGGCGCGGCGGTAGGGCTGGCCAGCGCGCGCTGGAACGGCAGTGCGCGCCTGAGCGTGCCCGACCAATTCTTCGCGGCCGCGATCCTGCAGCCGGCGCTGCTGCTGTTCGTCTCCAAGCTCGGGCTGATGGTGGGCAGCGCGCTGCCCAAGCTGGCGTCGGCGGGCTGGGCGCTGGCCTTCCAGGAATTCGGCCACTTCGTCGGCACCATCCTGCTCGGCCTGCCGCTCGCGTTGCTGCTCGGCATCAAACGCGAGGCGATCGGCGCGACCTTCTCGGTGGGCCGCGAGCCGAGCCTGGCGATCATCGGCGAGAAGTACGGGATGGATTCGGCCGAGGGCCGCGGCGTGCTGGCCGAGTACCTGACCGGCACCGTGTTCGGTGCAGTGTTCATCGCCGTGTTCGCGGGTTTCGTGAGCAGCCTCGGCATCTTCGATCCGCTCGCGCTGGCGATGGGCTCCGGCGTCGGCTCGGGCAGCATGATGGCGGCCGCCTCGGGCGCGATCGCCGCGCAGCAGGGCCCGGAGACGGCGAAATCGGTGCTCGCGTTCGCCGCGGCCAGCAACCTGATCACCACCACCATCGGTACCTACTTCACGCTGTTCATCTCGCTGCCGCTCGCGGTCTGGGGCTATCGCGTGCTGGAGCCGCTGATCGGCCGCACCACCAAGGCCTCGGCGCAGCCCGAGGCGGCCAGCCCGTCGCTGGGCGACGTGCGGACCGAGGCGCCGGCGCTCGGCTACGGCGGCAAGCTGCTGGCCTGGATCGTGACGGCCGCGATGGCGCTGGTGTGCGACTGGATCGCCCACGGCACCACGCCGCTCGCGGGACTGCCGGGAATCGCGATCATGGTGTGCGCGACGATCGTCGGCGATGCGCTGGCGCGTGTGACGGGGCGACGGATTCCGGCGGTCTGCTGGGTATCGGTGGTGGCGATGTTCCTGACCTCGCCGTGGTGCCCGTGGGCTTCGCAGATCGCCGCGCTCAGCTCGCACAACGATTTCCTCGGGGTGACCACGCCGATGCTGGTATTCGCGGGGCTGTCGATCGCCAAGGACATCCCGGCGTTCCGTCGGCTCGGCTGGCGCATCGTGCTGGTGTCCTTCGTGGCCAATGCCGGTACCTTCATCGGCGCGACCCTGGTGGCGCAACTGTTCCATATCTGATGCCTCGCGGCGCGGCGGCGACCGGCATGGACCGGCCCGCCGCCGTATCGCGACGACGACAAAAGCGCTTCCCTCCGCATGAAACTGATCGATTCCATCGTCGCGCACGCAGACGAACTGACGGCGATCCGCCGCGATATTCACGCCCATCCCGAGGTGGGCTTCGACGTGCTCCGCACTGCCGAACTCGTTGCCGGGCGGCTCGAGCAATGGGGTTATGCCGTCACGCGCGGCGTCGGCCGCACCGGCGTGGTCGGCACCTTGAAGCGCGGCAGCGGCCCGCGCGCGATCGGCCTGCGCGCCGACATGGATGCGCTGCCCGTGCAGGAGGCCAACACCTTCGCGCATCGTTCGACGGTGCCCGGCGCGATGCATGCGTGCGGCCACGACGGCCACACCGCCATGCTGCTGGGGGCCGCGCGCCATCTGGCGCGGCATGGCGAGTTCAACGGCACCGTGCAGTTGTTCTTCCAGCCGGCCGAGGAAGCGGGCGGCGGCGCGCGCGCGATGATCGACGACGGCCTGTTCGAGCGTTTCCCGGTGGATGCCGTGTTCGGGTTGCACAACTGGCCCGGCATCGCGGCCGGCGATTTCGCGGTGCGGCCGGGGCCGCTGATGGCCTCGACCAGCCTGTTCCGGATCGACTTGCGCGGTGCCGGCTGCCACGCGGCCATGCCGCACCTGGGCCGCGATCCGGTGTTCGCGGCGGGCCAGGTGCTGAATGCGCTGCAGGGGATCGTCACGCGCAACCGAAATCCGATCGACGGCGCGGTGCTGTCGGTCACGCAGGTGCATGCGGGCGAGGCGATGAACGTGGTGCCGACCGATGCGTGGCTCGGCGGCACGGTGCGGACTTTCTCCGATGCGACGCTCGACCTGATCGAGACGCGCATGCGCGCCGTGGTGGCCGCGACGGCCGCAGCCTTCGATTGCGAGAGCGAGGTGGATTTCCAGCGCCAGTATCCGGCCACCGTGAACGACGCCGAGCAGACTGCGGTGGCGGTGGCGGTGATGCGTGAGCTGGTGGGCGACGCGCATGTGAACGCAGCCGTCGATCCGACCATGGCGGCGGAGGATTTCTCGTTCATGCTGCGCGAGAAGCCGGGTTGTTATGCGTTTCTCGGGAATGGCGCGGGAGATCATCGTTTGCATGGGCATGGCGGCGGGCCTTGCCTGCTGCACAACGCCAGTTACGACTTCAACGATGCGTTGCTGCCGGTGGGGGCGAGTTATTTCGTGAGGTTGGTGGAGCGGGTGTTGGGGCGGTAGGGAGGCGGTGCCGGCGTTGCAGGGGGAATTGACGCCGCCTTTCGCGACATCATGGCCAGTGACGATTTTATTTCGTAGCACGAATGGAAATGGACTGGATTCCGTGGAAGTTTTCAGGTTTCGCGTCGGTGTCGGCCGATGAAGCGACATTCGTACTTCGCAAACGATGACGACCTTTGCTCGGTTCTGCGGCTGTACCCGACCGCTTCGCGCATTCCTCGCTCCCTGCATCACCGATGTGACAAGTGCGTGTCATCGGTGAATTTGTTATTTTCCGCTTGATTGGATCCCTATCTCACTGGATAGAATGCACCCCGTTCCTGATGAATACGGAACGGATAGTACATTTTATCGCGTTGACGAAAGCTAAAAACAGGGGATCCAGACATGCGAGACAAAGGAGCATCGACGATGCTGTCCGAGGAAATCGTCGCACTCGGCGACATCGACAATATTGCCCGACGCCATTTCGTGATGGGGCTCGGTGCAACGCTTCTGGCCGGATGCGGCGGTGACGGCGGGAACACGGTGACAGGCGGTGAGCGTGCATCGGCAAACAACGGCGGCCAAGCGTCCGCAGTGGCCCCGGCTTCGGACGGTATCGGCGCGGGTGCGACGGCGGCAGGCACTGCCCAAACCCGCACCTTCGTGCATCCTGGCTTGCTGCATACCGACGCGGATTTCGAACGCATGCGCGCGAAAGTCGGCGCGCAAGCTTCCCCGTGGATCGACAGCTGGAACGTGCTCGTTGCCAACGGTCACACGCGCCTGACGAACAACCCTAACCCGCAGGTCGGCATCTATCGCGGCAACGATCCGACGCATGGTCAGAACTACGGCGCCCTCTACAACGACATCGCCGCCGCTTACGGCGACGCGCTGCGCTGGAAGGTGTCGGACGACAAGCGCTACGCCGACAAGGCAGTGGAGTATCTGGACCGATGGGCCTCGACGCTGACGACGCTCGGCGGCAGCGACGTGGCACTCGCCGCCGGCATCTATGGCTACGAGTTCGCCAACGTAGCCGAAATCATGCGCAGCTACAGCGGCTGGAGCCCGGCCGGCCTCGCCGCGTTTCAGGCGATGATGCGCAATGTCTTCTACCCGGTCAGCCATGCTTTCCTGACCCGTATCGATACCGCGATGGACACGCACTACTGGGCCAACTGGGGACTGGCCAACGTCGCGTGCGTCCTGGCCATCGGCGTGCTGTGCGACGATGCCGGGCTCGTCGACGAGGCCGTCACCCATTTCAAGACCGGCGGCAGTAACGGCTGTATCCGGCAAGCCGTGTACTACATGCACCCCGGCAACCTCGGGCAATGGCAGGAAGCCGGCCGGGACCAGGGGCACAGTGTGCTGGGCATTGCATTGACGGGTGCCATTTGCGAAATGGCGTGGAATCAGGGCATCGACCTGTACGGCTACGACAACAACCGCTTTCTGGCGGGCGCCGAATACGTGGCCAAGGCCAACCTGAAGCAGGCAGACGGCGCGTTCTACACGGTGCCTTTCGTCACGTACCAGAACAGCGCCGGCGTCATCCAGACGCAGTTCGCCGCCGGCGGGCAAGGCGGCGCGCTGGGGCGGCCCTGCTGGGCGCTGGTGGCCAACCATTACATCAACCGCAAAGGCCTGGCGGCGCCTTACACCAAGCGCGCAGCCGAACTCGTGGCGCCGGAAGGCGGCGGCGGCAACTACGGCCCCAACAGCGGCGGCTTCGACCAGCTCGGCTACGGCACGCTCACCTGCACGCTCGACCCCGGCCCCGCTGCCGCCACGCCGACCGGCCTGACCGGCTACGCCAGCGCGGGCAAGGTGGTGCTGTCGTGGTGGGGCAGCAGCGATGCCACGAGCTACAACGTCAAGCGCGCGACCATTGCCGGTGGACCGTACAGCACCATCCAGAGCGGGATCACCGATCTGCTGACCTATACCGACATGCCAGCCGGTGCCGGTACGTATTTTTATGTCGTGACAGCGCAAACGATTGCGGGCGAATCGGCGCACTCCAACGAAGTGAAAGTGATCACGGCGCAGCAACTGCTTGCGCACCTCACCTTCGATGAAGGCAGCGGCGCCACGGCCGCCGATCGTTCGGGCAACGGGCGCAACGGCACGCTCAACGGCGCAACGTGGGCAGCGGGGCGCAACGGCAACGCGGTCTCGCTCAATGGCTCGGGCGCGTATGTGGCGTTGCCCGACGATGTGCTGACCGATGTGTCGGACTTCACCATCGCCAGCTGGGTGTTCTGGAACGGCTCGCAGACGTGGGCACGCCTGTTCGACTTCGGCACGGGCTTCCACCGCTACATGATGTTCACGCCACGCGGGCAGTCGCGCAACGGCTGGGCCGGCATGCGCTTCGCGATGACGGCCAACGGCCCCGGCGACGGCCCTCCGGAACAGATCATCGACGCCCCCGCCGAGTTGCCGAGCAAGCGATGGGTGCATGTGGCCGTCACGCTGTCGGGGTCGACCGGCACGATCTACGTGGACGGCACGCCCGTCAGCACCAACACGGCGATGTTCCAGGCGCCGTTCCGCCTCGGCGGTACCACGCAGAACTGGCTGGGCAAATCGCAATACAGTGCCGACGCCACGTTCAACGGCCTGATCGACGATTTCCGCATCTATCGCGGTGCGCTCGACGCTGCGCAGATTGCATCGCTCATGGCGAATTGATTGCGCAGGGCCCGGTGGCGGGCCCTGCGATGGACCTCTTCCTTCAAGGACTTTTCGGATGACTATGTTTTCTCGGCGATGGATTGCCGCTGCGGCGATGGCGTGTACGTTATGGGGCTGTGGTGACGGATCCGATAGCGCGACGGGCGTGACCAATTTGGGTGCCAATGTAGCCGCCAATCGCGGCCAGATCGGCGGAATCGGCAGCGGCAGCAATCAGCCGGCGGCCAGCTGGACCAGCGTCAAGTGGGGCGGGGGCGGCTACGTCACCGGCCTGATCTATCATCCGACCAACGCGAGCCTGCTGTACGCACGCACCGACGTTGGCGGCGCATACCGCTGGAATGCGACCAGCTCGACGTGGACGCCTATCACCGACGGCATTGGTTTCGGCGCAGGGGAGGGTGATTTCCACGGCATCGAAAGCCTCGCGCTCGACCCGAACGACGATCAGCTCGTCTACATGATGGCCGGCGTTACCGTGACGCAGGGTCACAACGGCCGCATCTACATCTCCAGCGATCGTGGCAACAGCTGGACGCACTACGATCTACCGTTCCCGGTGGGCGGCAACGACAACGGCCGGGCCACCGGCGAGCGCCTGCAGGTGGACCCGAACAATCCGTCGACGCTGTTCTATGGATCGCGCACGGCCGGCCTGTGGAAGAGTACCGATTCGGGCCGCACGTGGGCGCAGGTCACGGGTCTGTCCTCCACCACGATCGGCGGCGGCAATTCCCCGATCGGCGTCGAACAGGTGATCTTCGATACGTCGGGCAAGGGTAGCGGTCAGCCGACCTGGATCATGTGGGCCACCGTCGCCCCGGACTACGCCAACGCGGCGGGCCTGACGTCGACGCTGTACAAGTCCACCAACGGCGGCTTCTCGTGGACCCCGGTGCCCGTCCCGCCGACGGTGTCCGGCTACTACATCCCGCACGTCGTGCGCACGTCCGACGGCAACTTCTACGTGGTGTTCAACGCGGGCGTCGGCCAGGGCATCGGCGGACCGAGCTATCTCTACAAGTTCGGCGGCAGCAACGACGGCAACTGGACGCTGCTCAACCGTTCCAACGGCAACGGCTTTGGCGGCCTGTCCGTCTCCGGTCTCGGCTCGTCCGCCCGAATCGCACTGGGCATGACAGGCTGGAGCGACACCAGCAAGACCATCCAGCTGTCCGACGACGGCGGCAGCACGTGGCGCGAAATCGAGGCCGGCATGCCGCATACGGGCACTGCGTCGGATGGTTGCGCCGGCTGGGTGGAAAGCGTCGCCATCGACCCCGCCAATCGCGATCACATCATGCACGTCCACGGCGGCGGTATCTGTGAAACCATGAACGCGTCGTCGCCCACGCCGACCTGGAACCCCAAGGTCGACAACCTCGAGGAAACCGTGACGCTCGCGCTCGTCACGGCGCCGCCCGGTGCGTCGTACAACTTCATCAACAGCGCCGGCGACATCGGCACGTGGGTCAATACGGACCTGTCGACGAGGCCGACGAAAGGCCCGTTGAACACGTGGAGCAGCGGCAATTCGGCCGATATGTCGTGGTCCGATCCGACGTACATCGCCGCCGCGGGCGTCGACAACGCCAACGGCCATGCCACCAAGGGCTTCTGGTCGGGCGACGGCGGCAATAGCTGGGCGACCTTCGCGTCGCTGCCCAACGGCGCCGCGGCAAGCCAGAGCAACGTGGGCAACCTGGCGGTCTCGTCCCGCAACAACGTGACCTGGGCACCGCCGGACTCGGTGCCGTCGTACACCACCGACAATGGCGCCAGCTGGACGGCGACCAACCTGCCGGCGTTCGGCGCCACCTGGAACGGCTTCCCGCGTGCCTATCGACTGGCCGCGGACCGCCAGAACCCGAACAAGGTCTATGCGTACGATTCGGGCGGTGCGTCGTGGAGCTGGCAGCGCGGCAAGATCTACGTGTCGAACGACGGCGGCCATACGTTCACGCTGAGCCAGGGCTCGGTGAACGCGAATCTGGCGTGGAATGCGTGGCGGGATACGTCGATGGCGGTCAATCCGAACGCGGAGGGCGATCTTTGGCTGGCCGACGGCACCGCCGTGTACCACTCGGTGGACTCGGGGGCGACCTGGACGAAGCTCGGCGCCTTTGCGTCGGTCAACGGCACGCCGGGCGCCACCGTGATCGCGTTGGGCAAGGCGCCGACCGGGTCGCCGTACTCGGCCGCGGTCTATGTGGAAGGCACGGTGAACGGCGTCTGGGGCATTTACCATTCCGACGACGGCGGCGCAACGTGGGCGCGCTTCAACGACGACACGCACCAATTCGGCGACTCCGGCGTGATGGCCGGCGACTGGAACACATACGGCCGGATTTACGTCAATGGCGCCGCTCGCGGTCTGATCTTCAGCAATTGAGGGCGATCGGCCTGTCGGCCGTCCGGTTGCGGTTTGCAACCGGACGGAGCGCGTGGTTGAACGGCGACACGGACGAGGATCTCGTCCTTGTCAGCGGGTCCGATCCGAGCAGCGCAACATCGGCCGCATGTCCGAAGAAGCGCATGCCGCGCTCGACGAGCGCCGCCAGTCGGGCAAGGCAGTGATGGACATCGGGTAGTTCCCGTCGGGCATTCATGCGACGCAGACGCCGGGCCGGCGATGCGCACGCGTCGCCGTGTCGAAGCGCTGACGCGCGCTACGCCCGGCACGCCGGCGTGTCCGATCGAAGGCATCCCGCACGAGGACTGAGCACGTGTGCCCGCGTGTAATCAAGCGCATTCATGACGATGATTCGCATCGAATGCCGATCGACAAGCCGGCGCCCGCACCGAAGCCGCGCCGAGCGGGTTCCGGTGCGGGCGTATCGCGGGCTAGAAGCGATGCAACATGCCGATGCGATAAACCATCTGGTTCGGCCCGGACGACGCGCCAGCCGATGCGTCCACGATCTGTGCTTCGTCAAAGCCGGTGCCGGTACGAGCGCTGACGACATGCTGCCACGCACCTTGCAGATACAGCGAAGTGCGCTTGCTCAGGTCATAGTCGAGCATCATGCCGATCTGGTGCCACTTGGGGACATATTTCGTGTCGGACGTGTACAGATGCGCGATGGTGAACGTGTAGGACGCGCCCAGCCATAGGGCGTGAGTGAAGTAGTACTGAGCATTGAGTTCGAAGTTGTCGAATTTCCACGCATTCCACGTCGCGCCGTTCTGCAGGGTGGAATCGTCGATCCATGCATTGCCGGTGGGGTTGTAGACATCGACACGGGACCACGCGGCGCCGACGAGTACGTGGGTAAACTGGTAGGAAGCCGCCACGCCGACGTCCTGCTGCGACGACCCGTTGAAGAGATCGCCACCGTTGACCGCGCCACCCGCGGCGAGCCCCGGATTGTCGAGCTTCAGGTAGGACGCCGCCGCGGTCAGGTTGCCGCTCTGGTAGTTCAGCGTGGCGCCCCAGACGCGATTGTCCGAGAATCCGCCGGGCTGGTTGCTGAAGCCGTACATCGCTTCCGCCGTGAGTCCGCGGTATGTCGGAGTGACATATTTGACGGCATTGTCGACGCGGAAATCCCAGTCCGTATTGTCGTTGTCGAACGGGTGGGTAGCGATGTCGCCCGCCCAGTTGCCGGCCGCCGTGATACCGCCGAAGCCGAGCGCGTCGACGCTGGTGTCGTACTGGCGTCCGAGCGTGAGCGTGCCATACCGTGAAGACGACAGGCCCACGAACGCCTGGCGGCCGAACATGCTCGAGTCCTGACCGAGCTTGCCGCTGTTCACGTTGAAGCCGTTTTCGAGCTGAAAGATGGCCTTGTCGCCGCCGCCCAGGTCTTCACTGCCTTTCAAGCCCCATCGGCTGCCGAACGTGTCTCCGCTCGACATCTGCCATGCGCGATGGCCGCCTGCGTTGCTCGTGAAGTTGAGCCCTTCGTCTATCAGCCCGTACAGCGTGATGCTCTGCTGGGCATGCGCCGCACCGGCGAGCAGGAGTGCCGGCGCGAATGCGAACCAGCGCGGTTTCATAGATTGACGTTTCATTTCGTTGCTCTGATGGTGTGGTTGGGTAGTCGGCGCCGGATGGCACCGACGTCGATGTCGTCCCGAAATGCGATCTCGGCGGACGAAGCAGTGTAGGCAGAGGAAAAGCGGGCGCCGCAACGTTCATGGAAAGACTCTCTTTCAGTATTCGAAAGTCTCGTGCGGCGATGGACGTCGCGCGCAAAGATAGGGGTGCTTCGGAGTCATCTGACGTATCGCACGCTTTGCGATGTGTCGTTTTCTGTCGTTCGCCGGTTGACATGAAGATTTTATTCGCGTGACACGTCGACATATCGGAACGGAATGTCGGGGCAAAGCGCACGAGGACACGGTCGCGTGTGCCGTCGACGACCGAGTCACATCAATCCAAAAAAACGCGCGCGGCCGCGAGGCTCGCGCGCAAACTCGGAGAACGTGTGCCGCAGACGATTCAGTTGCCGTTCGACGCGACGGTATTGGCTGCACCGGCACAATCGTGCTGATACTTCTGCATCAGGCGCGCCTGTGCCGAATCGATGTCGTCCGGATAGCTGCTCTCGTCGCCGGACGACGGGTTGTAACCGACGGACTCCAGCTCGTTCAGTTCGTTGACGAGCTGCCGGTGAGAGACCGGGCCTTTCGTATGCACGAACGGATAGTCATGACATTGCGCCGACGTGAGCTTCGTCTCGGCATGCGCGGAGACGCTCAATGCGAGCATGGCGGCACAGACGACGTAACGGACGGGATGATTCATCTTCGGCTCCTGGATAGCGTTGGGTAGAGGCCGTACGGCAGGATGCCTGCGTCGGCCGCGAGACGAAGATTAGGCACGGCGGACTATCTAAACGGCAGCGCGATGATGAAAGATGTTTTAGGCAAGCGCGGTTCCGTCCATGCCTCGGCTGCCGCATGGGAATCTAAAGAATCCTTCATGTGCGTGTTTCCGGATGGTTAGGCGCCGCGGCGTATCGTCGAGCGACACTCGATCGATGCCGTGCGCCGCGCGGTACACACTGGGGTAATGCAATGAAATCGACGGTCATGACGACTGGACTGGTCGCGCTGATGTGTGCGTCGCTGCCGGCATTCGCGAAGGTGCAGGGAACCGGGCTCGCGATCGCCGACGTGACGCTCGCGCATGCGAAAGCCGAACGGACGGATCGCGCGATCGATGCCGCACGCGATCTCGCGTCGCATCGTGCGGACGGATCGGGCACACGATCTCGCCCGCGCTGATCGCGCGTTGCGGCGCTCGGTTCGCAGCCGGTCGCGCCGTCCGGTGCGCATGAATGGTCGCGGTACGGCATCGTGTCGCAAGGGCCCGCATGCCGCGTCGTTCCCGGTCTCCGTTGCGACGGCGCACCGGCCGGGATCGAAGACGGCCTGGACGCCATGCTGCCGGATATGAAACTTTCTTCACGAAGCCGATGTGCATCTTTTACGCGTGCACGCATAAGCTCTGCACGAGCGCGTTCGGTCGTCGGATATCGACGCGCATACGTCCCTTCGACGAAGACGAGAATCGTACATGGCATCATCCGCTTCCCCGGGCCACGAGCCCATCTCGCGTGACACGCTGGCCGAGGAGCGTACGGCCATCGCGCACGTCCTAACGATCGAGGACGACGAAATCACCGCGAACGAAATAGTCAGGGAGCTGGAGGGGCGCGGCTTTACGGTCGAATGGGTGGCGAACGGGCGCGATGGGATGGCGCGTGCGCTCGGCAACGAGTTCGACGTGATCACGCTCGACCGGATGCTGCCGGTCGTCGATGGCCTCACGATCCTGACCACGATGCGCAGCGTCGGCGTGCGCACACCCGTGCTGATGCTGAGCGCGCTCGGCGATGTCGACGAACGGGTGCGCGGGCTGCGCGCGGGGGGCGACGACTACCTGACCAAGCCGTTCGACCCCGAGGAAATGGCCGCGCGCCTGGAGGTGCTGCTGCGCCGGAGCCAGGCCGCGCCGGCTCCGTTCGACACGACGCTGGTCGTCGGCCCCCTCAAGCTCGACCTGATCTCGCGCAAGGCGTTCCGCGACGGCGAGGAAATCGTGCTGTTGCCGACCGAGTATCGCGTGCTCGAATACATGATGCGCAATGCCGGGCAAACCATTACGCGGACGATGTTGTTCGAGGCCGTATGGGGCTATCACTTCGATCCCGGCACGAACCTGATCGAAGTGCACATGGGCCGGTTGCGCAAGAAGATCGATCCCCCCGATGCGAAGCAGATGATCCAGACGGTACGCGGCGCGGGGTATCGCCTTGGCTGAGCCGGCTACCGCGGCGTGCGCCGCCCATCAGGTCCAGCCGGCACCCGCGCGACGCTGGTACTCGAGTACGTTTCGGCTGGTGTCGGTCTATGCCGTCACGTTCTCCGTGTCGGTCATGCTGCTGCTCGGTTTCATCGCATCGGTGATCACGCACGACATGGAGCGGGAAACCGACACGGTGATCGATTGGCAGATGATCTATTTCGATTCGATACGGGACGACCAGCTTGCTGCCGCGATCCTGCACCGGATCGAGCACGAGCGGATGCATACCAACTACTACGGGCTCTTTACCGCGGACGGCACGCATATTGCCGGCGACGTGCTGGCGTTGCCCGCCGGCCTGCAGCCGAACCGCAGCGGCGTGACGCTCGATCACACGATGCCGATCGCGGGAGACCAGGTGCCGCCGGTCGTCCGCACGATGGCGGAGCGGCGTGCAAACGGCGACGTGCTGGTGCTCGGACGCGACCTCACGCACATCCTGCGAATCCGCGCGGCGATCATCCAGGCGCTGGTCGGCGGCGGGCTGCTCTGTCTTGGCACGGGCGTCGTGGGCGGCCTGATGCTCAGCGTGCGGCAAATGCGGCGTCTGAAGGAAGTTCGGCACATCACCCAGTGCATTGCGCAGGGCGATCTCGGCCAGCGGCTGCCGGTGGGCGGACACGACGAGATCGATCTGCTGTCCCATCTCGTCAATCACATGCTCGAGGAGATCGAGCGGTTGATGAACGAGGTAAAGGGTGTCTGCGACGGCATCGCGCATGACTTGCGGACGCCGCTCGCACACGTGCACACGCTGCTCGCGCAGGCGGCGCAGCGCGCGGAGCGGTTCGACGATGCCGTGCTGGCGCGTCTCGTCTCGCGTGCACGCAACGAGACCGACGTGTTGCTCGATCGTTTCCGGGCGATGCTGCGTATCGCCGAAATCGGTTCGTTGCAGCGGCGCGGCGGATTTGCGGAGCTGTCGCTGGAGGATCTGGTGGTGGACATCGGGCAGTTGTTCGAACCGCTCGCGGACAGCCGCGCGATCCACTTCGTGCAGTCGGTCGAGCCGGTGGCGCGGATTCACGGCGATCGCGCGCTGTTGTTCGAGGCGCTGAGCAACCTGCTCGACAACGCGCTCAAGTACACGACGGCGGGCGATACAGTGCGCCTGGAACTTCACGACACGCCGTCCGGCCCGCGCATCGACGTGATCGACAACGGCCCGGGCATCGCAGCCGACGAACGCGACGCGGTGCTGCGGTATCGGTACCGCAGCCGCCGCACCGGGCATCTCGCCGGGGCCGGCCTCGGCCTGAGCATCGTGTCGACGGTCGTCAACGTGCACGATTTCACGCTGCGGATCGGCAATGCCGCGCCCGGCACGCGCGTGACGATCGAATGCTGGCCGAGGTCGCTGGGATGACGGCCGTCCGGACGACGCTGCACGCGATCGCATGTTGCAGCCGCGAGGCCGCCTGACGATGCGCATCCTGCTCGTGACTTCGCCGCATCCGGAAGCGTCGTGGCTGCACAAGGCGCTGCAGGAAAGCGGGCACAGCGTGCAGCGCGCCGACGATCCGCGCGACGGCCTGTTCCTCGCGTCGCAGGAGGCGTTCGACGCGATCGTCGCGACCGCGTTCGAGCCCGGCGGCGAGGCCGCGTTGCTCGGGATGCTGCCGCGTTTCGTTGCCGACGGCGGCGGCGCCGCGCTCGTGGTGCTGTTCGGCGAGGCGTCGGCGCGCGAACGCATCCATATGTTGCGCGCGGGCGCCGATGCGTGTTTCTGCGCACCGTATTCGTTCATCGAGCTGCACGAACGCCTGGAGGCGTTGCAGCGGCTGGCCGGGCCGCGCGATGCGGGTCGTTCGATCGCGGGTGCGTCCGCCGTCGGGACACTCGCGCGCGAGCTCAAGGACGGCAAGCTGCGCCTCGCCGTGACGCGCCGGGAATTCCTGTTGCTCGAATGCCTGATGCGCCATCCGAACGCGCCGGTGCCGCGCGACCAATTGATCCGCTATGTATGGCAGGACAAGGAGGATGTCGATCCGTCGAGCGTCAATCTCGTGGTGTCGCGACTACGCCGTAAGCTCGCGCGGCATCTGCCCGACGTCCGCATCGATACGGTGAGCCGCTATGGCTACCAGGTGACGCTGCCGGACGCATGAGCGCGCGGTGTCGGCCGCGCGACCGACGCGACGGGCGCTCTGCCGGCGGCAGCGCGCCCGTCGTGCGTTTACGAGCCGAAGAAGGGCACGCAGAAGTCGGGCGGGCCGACACAATTGCCGGGGCCGTCGGGCTGCGCGGCGGCACAGGCGGACAACATGACGCCGGCGGCAAGCGCGACGAGCGTGAGACGGGCGGAACGGGCGAGCAGAGAAAGCAGCTTCATGGATGGCGAGCCATTCGGGGGCAGCCGGCGTGCGCCGGGCAGCGCCCGGCCGCACGGTCGCACCCGTCAATGCGCATAGAGCGTGGAGTTCAGGTACTTGAGCTGCCCGTCCTGTTCGGCCTGCACGAGCTCGGCATGGACTTCGGCGCGGGTCTTCTCGTGGATCGGCTGGCCGTAGGGCGGCACCCACTGGCCGGCGGCCTGAGTGCCGGGCGCGCCGTCCTTGGTGGCGGCCGGCGACATCGGGATCGGCTGGCTGCCGGTCAGGGCAAACGCGGGAACGGACAGCGTGCCGATTGCCGCAAGCATGGCGGCGGCGACGATGCTGGTGGTTTTCATGTTTGGAGTCCTCATGATGATCGACTGGGCATCTCCCCGCGGCGCGGCGTGTCGATATCGGCATCGCGCCGGGGTTGAGGACGAGCATAGAGGAGGGGCGTTAACGGATCGGCATACGCAACGTGAAAAGAAATTCATGCACCGGCGCGCATTCGCGGGGACGTGAAACCGGGATGTCGTCAAGATGAAGCAGGTTTCATTTTTCGGGCCGTTTCGATAACGGCGCTGTCATGCCCGCTGCCTAAATTGGGCGCCATCGCATCGCGCACGAGCGGCCATGTCGCGCGGGCCGGCGATGCGAGCAGACCGATCCACTCCAACGAAACCATCATGAAGAAATATCTGGCAATTCCGGCAGCCGTCGCGTGCCTGCTGGCGAGTTCGGCGCATGCGCAGAGCAGCGTGACGCTGTACGGCACGATCGACGCGGGCCTGGACTACATCAGCAACCAGAAATCGGCCGCAGGCGCGGGGCCCGTCTACGGCCTGCAGAGCGGCAACGTCAGCACGTCGCGCTGGGGGCTGCGCGGCAACGAGGATCTCGGCGGCGGCCTGGCCGCCGTGTTCACGCTCGAGAACGGCTTCAACGTCGCGAACGGCAAGCTCGGCAACGGCGGCGACGAGTTCGGCCGCCAGGCGTGGGTCGGCCTCGCGAGCCGCCGGTGGGGCACGGTCACGCTCGGCCGCCAATACGATTTCCTGGTCGACTTCGTCGCGCCGCTGTCGGCGACGGGGTCGGGATTCGGCGGCAACCTCGCCGATCATCCGTACGACAACGACAACCTCGCCAACGACACGCGGATGAACAACGCGGTGAAGTTCCGCAGTGCGAACTACGGCGGCTTCACGTTCGGCGGCGCGTACGGCTTCAGCAATCAGGGCGGCGGGTTCAGCAACGACAACGCATACAGCGTCGGCGCGCAGTATGCGAACGGCCCGGTCGACCTCGCCGTCGCGTACCTGCAGTCGAACCAGCCGGGCGGCGTGAACGCGCCGCAGAACACCGGCGGCTCGTTGAGCAGTTCGGATGGCGACGCGATGCTGGCCGGCGGCCGCTGGCGCACGTTCGGCGCCGGCGCGCACTATGCGTTCGACCATGCGTCGATCGGCCTGGTCTACACCAGAACGATCCTGAACGACCCGCGCGAGCTGTCGCAGGGCGGCGCATACGGCCATGTGAACGGCCAGTTGCTGACCTTCAGCAACTACGAACTGAACGGACGCTACTTCGTCACGCCGGCTTTCTCGCTGGGCGGCGCCTATACGTTCACGCAGGGCCGTTTCGACGATGCGGGCCGCAGCATCGCGCCGAAGTGGAACCAGTTCATGCTGCAGGCCGACTATGCGCTGTCGCGCCGCACCGACCTCTATCTGGAAGGCGTGTACCAGCGCGTGACAGGCGCCGACGGCGTCGCGGTGCTCGGCAACGCGGGGATCTTCAACCTGGCAGCATCAGGCAACGATCGTCAGGCCGTGGTCGCAGCCGGCATCCGCCACAAGTTCTGAGCCGCCAGTCCGGCGTAAAAAAACGGCACCCGTCATCGCGACGGGTGCCTTGAAATGCGACACGCGTCGTCCATGTCGCGAAGGATTCAGTTCGTTGAACGAGCCGGCAGCGCGGCCGGTGCTTGCGTATCGGCCGCGGCTTCATCTGCCGACCACCCGCCGCCCAGCGCGGCGATCAACCCTACCGCCGCCAGTTGCCGGCGCGTGTTCAGCTCCAGCATCGCGACCTTCGTATCCAGCTCGGTGGCCTGCGCCGTCACCACGTCGAGATAGCTGACGACGCCGTCCCGATAGCGCGACATCGACAGCTGCAACGTGCGTTCGGCCGCGTCGAGCGCTTCCTGCTCGCGATCGGCTTCGTCGCCGAGGTGGTGCGTGAGTGCGAGGTTGTCTTCCACCTGCCGGCATGCGTCGAGTACCACCGCGCGGTATTTCGCGCCGTTCTCGGCCAACTGCGCGCGCGCCTGGTCGGTGAGCGCCTGGCGCCGGCCGCCATCGAACAGCGTCAGCGCGAGGCTGGGCCCGATCGACCAGATCTCGTTCGGCGCGCTGAGCCAGTGACCGAGGCCCGAGCTCTGATAGCCGCCGACCAGCCCGAGCGTGATGTCGGGGAAGAACGCCGCGCGCACCACGCCGATCTTCGCGTTGGCGGCGGCCATGCGCCGCTCGGCGGCCGCCACGTCGGGACGCCGCTGCAGCAGCGTTGCGGGAATGCCGGGCGGGATCGTCGGCAGATATGCCGCATTCAGATCCGGCGTCAGCGAGAACGACGACGCCGGCACACCCGCGAGCGTCGCGATCGAGTGCTCGTAGAGCGCGCGCCGCGCCCGGACGTCCTCGGCCGACGCGCGGGCCGCATCGAGCTGCGTTCGCGCGCGCGAGACGTCGAGGTCGGACGCGATGCCGCCCGCGTGCCGGCTCATCGTCAGGCGCAGCGCGCGCCGGTAGGTGTCGATCGTGTCGGTCAGCAGCCGTTGCTGCTGATCGAGCCCGCGCAGGCTGAAGTACGCGCTTGCGAGGCTCGCCTGCAGACTCAGCCGCACCGACGCGAGATCGTCGGCGCTGGCCTGGGCGTCGGCTCGCCCGGCCGCGACCTCGTTGCGGACTTTCCCCCACAAGTCGAGGTCGTAGTCGAAGCCGGCGTCGAGCGTGTCGGCGCCATAGACGTTCGGCTGGTTCGAGCCGCGCAGCGGCCGCGTGGCCGACTGACGGTTGCTCGAGACCTGCGCGCCGAGGCCGATGGTCGGGAACAGCCCCGAGCGCGCCTGATCGAACAGCGCGGCCGCTTCGTCGTGGCGGGCCACGGCCGCGGCCACGTCCGGGTTGGCCACGCTCACCTGTGCTTCGAGCCGGTCGAGCACGGGATCGCGGAACGCCTTCCACCAGCCGTCGCGCGCGATGCGGTCGGCCGGCTGCGCGGCCTGCCAGCCGTCCGCTTCCTTGAAGCTGGCCGGCAGCGCCGTCCGCGGCGCGTGATAGGCGGGCGCGAACGAGCACGCGGACAAGAACGCGACGCCGGCGAGCAGCGCGCAGAGCCGAAGCCGGTTAGCCATGCGAGCGCTCCGTGTCGCGCGCGGCCGACGCGACGGTGCGGGCCGGCGCCGCGAGCCTGACCGGATCGCCGGCCGCGAGCGAGTCGGGCGGGTTGTCGATCACGCGATCGTCCGGCGCGAGGCCGGTCGCGATCTGCACGTGCGTACCGAGGTCGGTCGCGATCGTCACGGGTTTGAATACCGCGCGATTGTCCTTGCCGACCACGGCGACCTGCAGGCCGGCCTGCCGGAAGATCAACGAGCTGGCCGGAATCGTCAACGCTTGGGCGCTGCCGGCCGGCAGCGCGAAATGCACTTCGGTGTATTCGCCGGGAATCAGCTTGCCTGCAGGGTTGTCGACCATCAACTGCACGAGCAGCGTGCCGGTCGAATCGGCGATCGAGTCGTCGGTGTCGGCGAGCGTCGCACGGAAGGTCTCGCCCGGATGCTCCGGCACGGTCAACGTGGCCGTCATGCCGGGACGGATCGCGGCGGCCTCGTTCTGCGGCACGCTCACGTAGACGCGCATGCGGTGGACGTCGGACACGGCGAACAGCTCCGGGCCGGCGCCGCCGCCGGCCGAGATCAACTGGCCGATGTCGGTCTTGCGCGCGGTGACGACGCCGTCGAACGGCGCGACGATACGCTTGAACGCCTCGAGCGCGTCGAGGCGTCGCACGTTGGCCTCGTTGGCGGCGACGATCGCCTGCTTGGCCGCGAGGTCGCTGGTCTTTTCGTCGGTTTCCTGCTGCGACACCGAATCCTGCGCGAGCATCCTGGTCCAGCGCGCGGCCGTGGACGCGGCAAGCTTCTCGTTGGCGAGCGCGCTCTGCAGGTCGGCGCGCGCCTGCTGCAGTTGCTGGTCGAGTTCGGGCGTATCGATCAGCCCGAGCAACTGCCCCGACTTCACGTGCGCGCCGATATCGGCGTACCACGCATGCAGGTAGCCCGACACCTGCGCGTGGATCGGCGCGCGCTCGAACGCGGACAGGTGGCCGGGCAGCACGAGCGTTGCGCCGTCGCCGCCGGTCGACGGCGTGTACGCGACCACGGTCGGCACCGCTTGTTCGGCGGACCACCGGGTCATTTCCCGTTTCGCGTGCGCGCGGCCGACGATGCCGGTCGCCACGATGCCGACCGCGATCAGCGCGGTGAGCGTGGCGACGAGCTTGAGGTTGGGCAGCCGTTTCGGCGACTTGATATCGATCTCAGTGGACATGGGAAGCTCCGGACGCGGAAGGGGAGGAAGCGCGGGACGCGTCGTGCTTCAGCGCGTCGCGCCGATGCACGAGGCTGAACACGACGGGAACGAAGAACAGCGTCGCGATCGTCGCGCACGCGAGGCCGCCGATCACGGCGCGGCCGAGCGGCGCGTTCTGCTCGCCGCCGTCGCCGAGACCGAGCGCCATCGGCGCCATGCCGATGATCATCGCGAGCGCGGTCATCAGCACCGGGCGGAAACGCGTGAAACCGGCTTCGAGCGCGGAGGCCAGCGCGTTGCCCGTTTCCGCCAGGCGCTCGCGCGCGAAACTGACGACGAGGATCGAGTTGGCGGTGGCCACGCCCATGCACAGGATCGCGCCGGTCAGCGCCGGCACCGACAGCGGCGTATGCGTGGTGAACAGCATCCAGACGATGCCGGCCAGCGCCGCCGGCAGTGCCGAGACGATCACGAATGCGTCGGCCCACGAGTGGAAGTTCACGACGATCAGCAGGTAGATCAGCACGATCGCGCCCACGAGGCCGAGCAGCAGGCCGGCGAATGCGCCGTTCATGGTCTGCACCTGGCCGCGCAGCGTGACGGTCGAGCCCTTGGGCACGTCCTTCGCGGTGGCCTTGACGATATCGTCGATGTCGGCCGCGACCGCGCCGAGGTCGCGCCCCTGGGTGGTCGCGTAGATGTCGAACAGCGGTTCGATGTTGTAGTGCGACACCACCGCGTTACCGACCCCCCGCGTGATCGTGGCCAGGCCGCCCAGCAGCTGGGACTGGCCGTTCGCGCCGGTGACCGGCAGGTTCCGCAGCGCCGACAGCGTGGTCATCCTGTACTGCGGCGTTTGCGCGACGATCGGATAGGACACGCCGTTGCGCGGGTTGAGCCAGTAGGTCGGGTCGACCTGGCTCGTGCCGGCGAGCGTCGCGACCACCGAGTTCGTCACGTCCTGCTCGGTGATGCCGAGCTGGTCGGCGCGCGTGCGGTCGACCGTCACCGTGAACTGCGGATAGGTGCTGGCCTGCTGGATGCGCGGGTCGGCGACCCCCGCGATCAGGCGCAGCTTGCGGTACAGCTCGCGCGCATAAGCGAGGTTGGCCTGCTGGTCGGGGCCGGCCACCTGCAGGTCGACCGGGGCCGGTGCGCCGAAGTTGAGGATCTGGCTGACGATGTCGGCGGGCAGGAACGAGAACGTGGTGCCCGGATAGGCGCGCGGCAGGCGTTCGCGCAGCGTGTGCACGTAGTCGGCGGTCGGCGCGTGATCGCGCGACAGCGAGATCAGGATGTCGCCGTCCTGCGGCCCGAGCGTGCCGCTGTTGTTGTAGGTCAGGTTGATCCCGCTGTTCGGCAAGCCGATGTTGTCGATCACTTCGCGCAATTGCGCGGGAGGAATCACGCCGCGAATCGTGTTTTCGATGCGGTCGAGCTCGGCGGCGGTTTCCTCGACACGCGTGCCGACCGGCGCGCGCACGTGCAGCGCGATCTCGCCGGAATCGATGGTCGGGAAGAAATTGCGGCCAAGCGACGGGGCGAGCAGGAAGGACGCGGCCACGATGCAGAGGAAGGCGACGACGAACGGCTTGCGGCGCGTGAGCGCGAGGCCCAGCAGGATCCGGTACGACGCGCGCACGGACTCGAAGCGGCGCTCGAACGCACGCTGGAACCGCACCAGCGGATTGCGCGACGGCGGGACGTCGTGCGCGCCAGGGTGACCCGCGTGCGGGTCCATCACCGCGGCCAGTTCGCCCGATGCGTGACCGGCCGACGCATGCGGCTTGAGCAGATATTGCGCGAGCATCGGCACGAAGGTGCGCGACAGCACGAACGACGACACCATCGAGAAGATCACCGCCTTGGCCATCGGCACGAACAGAAAGCGCGAGATGCCGTCGAGCATCAGCATCGGCACGAACACGATGCAGATGCACATCAGCGAGACGAGCGCCGGCATCACGATCTGTTTCGCGCCGTCGACGATCGCGGTGCGCGTGTCCTTGCCCTGTTCGAGGTGCCAGTTCACGTTCTCGATCGTCACCGTCGCATCGTCGACGAGGATCCCGACCGCGAGCGCGAGGCCGCCGAGCGTCATCACGTTCAGCGTTTCGCCGGTGGCCGCGAGCAGCGCGATCGCCGAGAGCACGGCCAGCGGGATCGACGCGGCGATGATCAGCGTCGAGCGCCACGAGCCGAGGAACAGCAGGATCATCAGCGAGGTCAGCGCGGCCGCGATGATGCCTTCGCGCGCCACGCCGCTGACGGCGCCGTTCACGAAGGTCGACTGGTCGCCCATCGTGACGAGCTTCAGGCCCGGCGGCAGCGTCTGCTCGACCAGCGGCAGCTTCGCCTTCACGCCCGCGATGATGTCGAGCGTCGATGCCGAACCGTTCTTCAGGATGCTCATCAATACCGCGCGGTGGCCGTCCACGCGCACGATGTTGCCCTGCGGCGGGTAGCCGTCGCGCACGTGGGCGACGTCGCGGATGTAAATCGTCGTGCCGCCGACCGACTTGATCGGCAGGTCGTTCAACGCGTCGAGCGCGAGCGGGCTGTTGTTGAGCTTGATGTTGTATTCGAAGCGGCCGATCTTCTGCGTGCCGGCCGGGATGATCTGATTCTGCTGCGCGAGCGCGTGCGCGACGTCCTGCGCCGACAGCCCTTTCGATTGCAGCGCCTGCGGGTCGAGGTCGATCTGGACTTCGCGCGTCTTGCCGCCGTACGGCGTCGGAATCGCGACGCCCGGCACCGACAGCAGCTGCGGCCGAATGAAGTTGACCGCGTAATCGCCCAGCTTCTGTTCGTCGAGCGTGTCGCTGGTCAGTGCGATCTGCAGCACGGGCACGGTCGACGCGTTGTAGTTGAGGATCTGCGGCGGCGTGGTGCCGGGCGGCATCTGCTTGAGCACCGTCTGCGAGATCGAGGTGACCTGCGCGGTCGCGGTGCGGATATCGACGGTCGGCTGGAAGAAGATCTTCACGATGCCGTAGCCGCGAAACGATTGCGACTCGATATGCTGGACGTCGTTGACCGTCGTGCCGAGCGTGCGCTCGTAGTAGGTGATCACGCGCCCGGACATGTCGTCCGGCTGCAGTCCGGCGTAGTTCCAGACGACGCTGATCACCGGGATGCGGATGTCCGGGAAGATGTCGATCGGCGTTCGGACTGCGGCGAGCGGGCCCGCGATCAGGATCAGCAGCGCCAGTACGACGAACGTATAGGGCCGCGTGAGCGCGAGCCGGACAATTTTCAGCATGAGGTGCTGCTCCGTTCAAGATCGTCGTGAAGATGAGCCGGGTGTGCGCGTCTTCGGGAAAACACCGATGCGCATCCGACGACCGCATTCTGCGGAGCAGCCCCTAACAACGGGTCGCAAAAAAGATGAAACAAGTTTTAAGTAGCGGGCGGCGTCAACCGAGCATGTAGCCCGAGCCCCGGATCGTGCGGATCAGGGGCGCCGCGCCCGGCCGGTTCACCTTCTTGCGCAGGCGGCCGATGTGCACGTCGATCAGGTTCGTACCGGGATCGAAGCGGCAGCCCCACACGGCCTCGAAGATCATCGTGCGCGTGAGCACGCGGCCGGCGTTGCGCATCATGAATTCGAGCACGCGGGATTCGGTCGGCAGCAGCGCGAGCTCGCGCGCGCCCAGCGTGGCGCGTCGCCGCACCAGGTCGAGCGCCAGCTCGCCGGCGCGCAGCACCGTCTCGACGTGCGTGCCGCGCGGCCGCCGGCGAATCAGCACGTCGATGCGTGCGCACATTTCTTCGAGCGAGAACGGCTTGACGAGGTAGTCGTCGCCGCCTGCGCGCAGCCCCTGGATACGCTGGTCGACGTCGGCCAGCGAACTCATCACGAGTACCGGCGTATCGAGGCCGACGCCGCGCATCGTCGCGAGGATCGTCAGCCCGTCGAGGTCGGGCAGCATGCGATCGAGCGTGACGACGTCGTAGTTCGCGCTCATCGCGCGGGCCATGCCGTCGCGGCCGGTGCGCGCGATGTCGATCCGGTGGCCTTCGGCACGCAGCGTGTGCGCGATGTGATCCGCGATCAGCGGATCGTCTTCGATCGTCAGGATGTGGGCCATGGCGTACGCGATCGGCGGAATCAGGCCGCGGCAAGCTGCATGGCCATGCGCTCGGGCGTGCGATAGTGATCGACCACGTAGTCGATGAAGCTGCGCACTTTCGTGGACAGGTAATTGCGGCTCGGGTAGAGGATCGATACGCAGCGCGGCCCGCCGTTCACGTCGTAGCGTTCGAGAACCGGCACCAGGGTGCCGCGCGCGAGATCGTCGGCAACGAGCGGATGCGGCAATTGCGCGATGCCCATGTGATTGAGCGCCGCGATCCGCACCATCGTGTTGCTGGTCGACGCCAGCGCATTGCCGGTATCGATGCGAGCGCACCCGTCGACGTCCGAGAACGCCCAATTGCGCGCGGCGCCGTTCGACACGGTCAGCAGGCAGTGCGTATTCAGTTCGACCGGCTCGACCGGCGTGCCGTGGCGCGCGAGGTAGTCGGGAGACGCGACGATCACGTCGCGAACGTTCGTCAACGTGCGCGACACGAAGGTCGAGTTGACGAGGCGGTGATCGTCGCAGAAGCACACGTCGTAGCCGCCTTCCACCATGTCGACCTGGATATCGAAGGTCGTCACGTCGAATCGCACGCGCGGATGCGCGACGCGATACGTGGACAGCAGCGCGCCAAGCCCGGCCGCAACCGAGGTTGCCGACGCGGCGATGCGCAGCGTACCGTGCGGGTCGCGATTGACCTGCGCGAGATTCGATTCGATCTCGTCGAGCTTCTCGATGATCGCGCGGCAGCCGTCGAGATATTCGCGGCCCGTCTCGGTGAGCGACAGGCTGCGCGTGGTCCGATTCAACAGGCGCATGTTCAGATGTGCCTCGAGCATGCCGACGCTGCGCGTGACCGCGGCGGCCGACATGCCGAGCTGACGCGCGGCGAGGCTGAAGCTCGATAATTCGACCACACGCGTGAAGACACGCATCGCTTGCAGTTGGTTCATGATCGGCGAGGAATGGATGTGCCGGAAATACGGGGGCGCGTCCGTCTTCGGCGGGCTACGTCGACGCATCGCGCGGCGCCTGCCGGGGCGGGCAGCGAATTCATTATGGAAGGCACGCGGATGCGGGACGCTAAAAAAACAGTGCTGGCCGGATGAAATTTCGTTTAGAAAGCGGCGGAGCCTCGACAGACGATCGCGCGGCGCGTTTTCTGAAAAATTTCTAAAAAAAGATTCATGCGCGGATCACGAATCTTCAGGCGGCAGACGTGTACCGAGATCGATAATGGGTTCCCGTAACCGTGGCAAGGACGACAGAAATGGCACAACCGTTGAGCATCAAGATGATCGAAGAGCGCGGCAAGCCCGTCGTGTTGATGTCGATCGAACGGGGCGCGGCGGTGCTCGATCCGGAAGACGTGGACGCAGTCATCCAGTACCTGAGCCTGTTGCGCGCGTCGATGCAGCCTGCGGTGCCGGAACGTCCGCCGCACGCGCAGCAATTCGTGACGGAGATGGATCCTTGCTGGTATGCCGAGCGCCATCCGCTGGAGGGCGGCGTGGTGCTGTTGCTGCGTCATAGCGGGCTTGGCTGGGCCAGCTTCGCACTCCCGCCGCGCAGCCTCGAGCGGTTGCAGGGTTCGCTGACGCAGCTGCTCGAGGACGAGCAGCAAGCGATCGGCCTGCCTCACTGAATGTGCGTCGCGAACGCGCGGGCATTCGGCGCCGTCGCCAGGGATCGGTTCGGCAGCGGCCCGTGCGTGAACGCCGTCGTCCGCGCGGGCGCGCACCACGCGCTATCCGCGCCCGACGAACGGCATCGCGGTCGCCATGATCGTCATGTTGAGGATGTTCGCGTCGAGCGGCAGATTCGCCATCTGGACGACCGCATTCGCGACATGCGCGACGTCCATCCGCGCCTCGGGCGCGAGGCTGCCGTCCGCTTGCGGGACGCCTTGCGTCATCCGTTCGGTGAGCGCGGTGGCCGCGTTGCCGATGTCGATCTGGCCGCACGCGATGTTGTACCGGCGGCCATCCAGCGCGAGCGACTTCGTGATCCCGGTGACCGCGTGCTTGGTGGCCGTGTACGCGATCGTGTCGGGGCGCGGCGCGTGTGCCGAGATCGAGCCGTTGTTGATGATTCGGCCGCCCTGCGGCGTCTGCGTTTTCATCAGTCGCCACGCGGCCCGCGCGCACAGAAAGACGCCGGTCAGGTTCGTCGCGACGACGCTGTTCCACACGTCGAGTTCGTATTCGTCGAGAGAAACGACCGGAGCATTGCGGCCGGCGTTGTTGAACAGCACATCGAGCCGGCCGAACCGTTGCGCGATCTGCGCGAACGCGTGATCGACCGAGGCTTCGTCGGCGACGTCGACGGGAAACACGTCGGCGTCGCCGCCGGCGGCGCGGATGGCGTCCTGCGTGTCGCGCAGCGACGCCTCCGTGCGTCCGAGCAGCGCGACGATGAAGCCGGCCCGGGCGAGCGCGATGGCCGCGGCGCGACCGATGCCGGAGCCGGCGCCCGTGACGGCGGCGAATTTCTTCGAGTCGGACATGGCGGGATACCCTGCGGGTTGAGTGACGGGAGAGGCGGCCGGTCGATGCCGTCGCCACTTCGGCACTGTAGTCGAAATGCGCGATGCCCGGATTCGAGCGACATCGTGAAACGTGCTCCACGAGACGGCGGCGCCCCTTTCTTCCGGCCGGGCGCGGCTTTCCTGCCACGCCCGCCGGCCGTCACTTCACGCACTCCAGCGCATACTTCAACCCCTGCCCGAGCAGCCCGCGCCAGACGTCCCACGTATGCCCGCCGTCGACGATGCGCAGCTCGGCCGGGTTCTGCGCACGGCGCAGGTGCGTGTACAGCACGCTCGATTCCGCCTGGATCGTCAGGTCGTCGTCGCCGGCCGCGATGAACATCGGCACGCGCCAGTTGCGCGCGAAATAGCCGCGCAGCAGCGCCGGATAATTGAGCTCGTGCCACACGCGCGAATCGAACTGGCGGTCGCCGAACACGCCGACGTAGCGCGCGGCGGAATTGAGCGGCGGCTCGTTCGCATAGATCGCGGGGCTCAGCAGCATCGCGCCGCAGAACAGGCCCGGTTCGAGCAGCGAGAAGCGCAGCGCGCCGAAGCCGCCCATCGACACGCCGCCGATCGCGCGGCCCGCGCGCTGGTTCGACACCGCGAAGTGCGCTTCGACTTCGGGCAGCAGGTCGTTGAGGAACGCGCTCTGCATCTTCTCCTTGCGATCGACGTACCAGTCGGTGCCGCCCTGCGGCATCACGATCACGACGGGCGGGATGTCGTGGCGCTCGATCAGCGTATCGGCGGTGGCCTGCAGCCGGCCCTGCGTGACCCAGTCGTTCGCGTTGCCCGCGTTGCCGTGCAGCAGGTACATCACCGGGTAGCGTGCGCCTTCCGCGTTGTAGCCGGGCGGCAGGTAGACCGTGTACGACCAGTCGCGCTTCAACGACGCCGACCGGAACGTGCGCAGCACGACGCTGCTGCCCGGATTGACGGACGGCTCCGGCGCGGAGGACGGCGTCGTCGCGGTCTGGACGGCCGGTGGCGCGGTCGATACGGCCGGAGCAGGCGCCGCCGGCGGCGCGGCATGGGCGGCGGCGATGGCGCCGGCGAACAGGGCGAGGGCGAACGGAAGGGCGAGTCGGCGCATGGCGAATCGTTTCAGGAGAGGCGCCGGCTATCGTAGCAGCGGCGCATGACGGCGCGGCGCGTCATTGCCGCGAACGGAACGACAGCCGCGCGACGAGCGGCCCGTAGAGCTTGGCGACGAGATACAGCAGCCCCATCGCGACGGCGTCGGCGGTCAGGCCCAGCGGCACGTCGAGATAGCCTTCGGTCGCCTGGTAGAGCAGCGAATCGACCGCGAGCGAGATGCCGGTGCCCGCGACGAAGCACAGCAGCCCCTGCCGGCCGATCGTGCCGATCCACGGCATCGCGTGCGCGACCTTCTTCATCCAGCCGAGGTGCACGAGCTTGGCGGCGAGCCACGCGATCGCGAGGAAGTTCACGAGCCGCAGCACGCCGAGGTTCTGCTTGATCGACGGATCGGTGGGGAACGGCTCGATGCGCAGCCGGTAGTACGCGCCGGCCGCGACGATCGCGAGCGACGCGGCCGTCAGCAGCCAGCCCTGCGGCTTGGGCGAGAGCGTCTGGTAGACGGGCTGGCAGCGTGCGATCACGCCGAGCACGAACAGGAATTGCCACGCGAACGGATTGAAATCCCACGGCGCGCCTTCGACGGTCGGCAGGAAGCGTGCGACGTGCGGCGCCGCAAACCATAGCGATCCGCTGAACGCGAGCATCAGCCATGGCTGCGTGCGCGCGAGCGGCAGCGCGAGCGGGACGAGCAGCGCGAAGAACGCGTACATCGGCAGCACCGACGCAAGGTACGGCTGGCGGCGGAACAGCAGGATGTCGCGCAGCGCGGCGAGTGGTTTGTGCAGCAGCCCGTCGAGATCGTTGGTCGGCATGTTCGGGCCGTCGATCGCGAACGCATTCAGCACGGCCGTGATCAGCAGCATCAGGCCGGCCGTCACGAGGAACGCGCGGTAGATTTCGAATGCACGCCGGATGAAACGCTGGCGCGCGGCGGCCTCGTCGTGCCGCTCGGCGAGCGAGTTGTACGCAATGGCGGTCGCGAAGCCGCCGAGGAACACGAATACCTCGGCCGCGTCGCACAGCGCGTACGCGTGCAGCGTGACGCGCGACAGAATGCTGCCGCCGATGTGGTCGACGACGATGACGAGCAGCACGAGGCCGCGGAAGAAATCGAGCTCGGCGTAGCGGCCGGCGCGGGCCGGCGCGGTCATCGGCGCGCCTTCCGGCGCGGGCCGCGGGCGCGGCCGGCGCGCGCCGCGCATGAATCGGGGTGAAGCATGACTTCGTGAAGAAATGACGAACGGATGCGCATTGTGCCACCGATGCGACGCCCATCGGGTTTACGCGGATGGCCGGCCGGCGTGCCGCTGCCGATAAGCCCGGTCAGGCTCTCCGCGCAACGGGGCAGTTGGACGAGCGCAACGCTTTGCGCGCGACGACCCGCACCCGATGGACGGAAGGTTTGCGACGTGACACCATTTTGTCCTCACGCGGCCGCACACCGCGTCGTCCGCCCTGCGGGCCACTTATACACAGACCAAACATTCGCCGGGCGTTCGGCCTGCCCGGTCCTCGGCTCCGGAGATCCGTCATGAAGAAGCACGTCATTTTTGCCGCCGCGCTCGCCGCATTCGCCGCGCCGGCCTTTGCCGAGAGCAGCGTGACGCTGTACGGCGTGATCGACGAAGGCTTCAATTACACGAACAACGTCAACGTCAATGGGGTCGGAAAGACGAATTACCAGCTCGCGAGCGGCTATGCGCAGGGCAGCCGGTGGGGCCTGAAGGGCAGCGAGGATCTCGGCGGCGGGCTGAAGGCGATCTTCACGCTGGAAAACGGGTTCGACGTGAACAACGGCCGGCTCGGCCAGGGCGGCCGCATGTTCGGCCGTCAGGCGTTCGTCGGGCTTTCCGAGTCGCGCTTCGGCACGCTGACGCTCGGCCGTCAGTACGATTCCGTCGTCGACTATCTGGCGCCGCTTACCGCGAACGGCAACTGGGGCGGCACGCTGTTTTCGCACCCGTTCGACAACGACAACACGGACAACTCGTTCCGCGTCAACAACACGGTCAAGTACGCGAGCCCCGACTGGAACGGCCTGACGTTCGGCGGCACGTACAGCTTCAGCAACGGCACGGGCTTCTCGAACAACCGCCAGTACAGCATCGGCGCGCAATATTCGCTGGCCGGGCTGCAGGTCGCGGCCGCGTACCTGCAGGCGAACAACCCCGGCATCGGCAGCGCGGGCGCGATCGCGGCCGACGACGCGAATTTCGTCGCCGATCGGCTGCGCATCTTCGGCGGCGGCGTCAACTACACGTTCGGCCCGGCCACGGTCGGCATCGTCTATACGAAGACCGACGTGAAGAATCCCGTATCGACGGTCTACCTGCCGGCGTCGACGTTCGCCGGCCTCGGGCTGACCGCGACGAAGTTCCAGAACTTCGAGATCAACGGCAAGTACCAGCTCACGCCCGATTTCTACCTCGGCGCGCAGTACGTGTATACGGACGGCAAGTACGATGCCGCGGCCGGCTCGTTCAAGCCGAAGTACCACACGGTCGGCCTGATGGCCGACTACAGCCTGTCGAAGCGTACCGACGTGTACCTGCAGGGCGCGTGGCAGAAGGTGGGCGGCGACAAGACGGGCACGGCGGCCGACGGCGGCTATGTCGTCGGGACGGACGGCCCGTCGGCGTCGTCGAACCAGTTCGCGGTGCGCGCCGCGATCCGCCACAAGTTCTGACCCGGGCGCCGGCGGCCGGGGCGCAAAACCCCGGCACTGCCGCCGGTCAGTCCGCCCGGCCGCCGAGCGTTTCCGCGAGCCAGTCGACGAAGATCCGCACGCGCGGCGCGAGATGCCGGCCGTACGGAAACACCACCGATACGGGCAGCGGCCCGGCATTCCATTCCGGCAGCACCTCGACCAGCGAACCGTCTGCGAGCAGCGGCGCGAGCCCGTCGCGCGGCGCCTGGATCAGCCCGAGGCCCGCGATGCAGCACGCGAGATACGCCTGCGAGCTGTTGACCGACACGATGCTGTGCATCTTCACCGTGTGCATCTCGCCCGAATCCATGTCCGCATATTCCCAGTCCAGCTCGCGGCCCGTCCGGCTCGAGAAATAGCCGACCGCGACGTGGTCCGGCAGCTCGTCCGGCGAGCGCGGCGTGCCGTGGCGCGCGAGATAGGCCGGCGACGCGCAGTTGATCTGGGCCATCTCGCCGACGCGCCGCGCGACGAGCGACGTGTCGGACAGCACGCCGACCCGCACCGCGCAGTCGATGCCGTCCGCGACGAGATCGACGAAGCGGTCGGTCGTGCTGATCGCGACGCGCAGATCGGGATAGCGCGCGTGAAAATCCGGCAGCGCCGGAATCACCCGGGTCAGCGCGAAACGTTCGGGCAGGTCGACGCGGATCACGCCGCGCGGCGACGCGCCGGCATCCTCGAACAGCGTTTCCGCATCGTCGAGATCGGCCAGCAACTGCACGCAGCGCTCGTAATAGGTCGCGCCCTCGGCGGTCAGCGCGACGCGCCGCGTCGTGCGTTGCAACAGGCGGATCTTCAGGTGCTTTTCCAGATACTGGACGGCGTTGCTGACCGTCGGGCGCGGCAGCTGGAGTTGCTCGGCCGCTTTCGTGAAGCTGCCGAGATGGGCGACGCGCGCGAAGATGCGCATTGCTTGCAGGTGGTCCATGCGGGCGAGGGCCTTGGCGGAAAACGGAAAGACTCCATTGTTAATCAGCGTCGAATGGTTTGGTGGCGCGTTTCGCGTTTATCGCGCGGCGTCGCGCATCCAGAATCCGTTTCATCCACTCACCATTCGAAGGAAACGGACATGGACATGCGTCAACTGGGCCGCACCGGCCCGCAGGTATCGGCGATCGGACTCGGCTGCATGGGGATGTCGGACTTGTACGGGCCGGCCGACCGCGACGAAAGCATCGCGACGCTGCACGCGGCGCTCGATCACGGGATCACGTTGCTCGATACCGGCGACTTTTACGGCATGGGCGACAACGAGATGCTGATCCGCGACGCGCTGCGCGGCCGGGCGCGCGACCAGGTGCTGATCAGCGTGAAATTCGGCGCGCTGCGCGATCCGGCCGGCGGGTTCGTCGGCTACGACGCGCGGCCCGCGGCGATCCGGAACTTCGTCGCGTACTCGCTGAAGCGGCTCGGCACCGACTACCTCGACATCTACCGCCCGGCACGCGTCGATCCGGCGGTGCCGATCGAGGAGACGGTGGGCGCGATCGCCGATCTCGTGAAGGCCGGGTACGTGCGTCATATCGGCCTGTCCGAAGCCGGCGCGGACACGATCCGCCGCGCGGCCGCCGTCGCGCCGATCGCCGATCTGCAGATCGAATACTCGTTGCTGTCGCGCGGGATCGAGGCCGGGATTCTGCCCGTATGCCGCGAGCTCGGCATCGGCGTGACGGCCTATGGCGTGTTGTCGCGCGGGCTGCTGGGCGGGCGCTGGAGCGCGGCGCGGCAGGGCGAGCGCGATTTCCGCGCGGCGAGCCCGCGCTTCCAGGGCGAGAACCTCGCGCACAACCTCGCGCTCGTCGATGCGCTGCGCGCGATCGCCGACGAGAAGGGCAGCAATCCGGCGCAGATCGCCATCGCGTGGGCGCTGTCGCGCGGTGCCGACATCGTGCCGCTGGTCGGCGCGCGCAAGCGCACGCAACTGCAGGACGGTTTGCTGGCGACTGAATTGCAACTAACGGTCAATGATCTCGCTCGCATCGAAGCGGCGGTTCCCGCCGGGGCGGCTGCCGGCGAGCGCTATCCGGCCGCTCAGATGGCTCACCTCGACAGCGAGCAGGGTCGGGGGTGATTCACGGGGCCGGATCGACCGGCCCGAACACCCGTCCGACGGGCCCGAGCCAGCCTCAGGCAAAACCAGATGGCGGGCGGCATGACGGGCAGGCACCATCGGCGCCGTACTCACCGGACGGAATGCCTGCCATGCAAACTCATACGCTGACGATCGTCGTGCTGGTTTTCCTGCTGGCCGGCGCGGTCAAGGGCATGATCGGACTCGGGCTGCCGACGATCGCGATGGGGCTGCTGACGCTCGCGATGCCGCCGTCGGCCGCGGCGAGCCTGCTGCTCGTGCCGTCGTTCGTCACCAACGTGTGGCAGTTGGGGCTCGGCCCGTCGTTCGGCGCGCTGCTGCGCCGGCTGTGGCCGCTGCTCGCGGGCCTGACGGTCGGCACGCTGACGGGCGGGCTGCCGGCGCTCGCGGCCGGCAGCACGTGGACGCACGCGGCGCTCGGCGTGGTGCTGGTGCTTTACGGGCTGTGGGGGCTGGCGGCTGCGCGGCTGCCCGCGCCGGGCCGTCACGAAAAATGGCTGTCGGCCGTGGTCGGCTACCTGACCGGCGTCGTGACGGCCGCGACCGGCGTGTTCGTCGTACCTGCCGTGCCGTACCTGCAGGCGCTGCGGTTGTCGAAGGACGATCTGATCCAGGCGCTCGGGCTGTCGTTCACCGCGTCGACGATCGTGCTCGGCCTGCAGTTGCGTGTGACGGGCGCACTGCAGACGATCGACCTCGGCGTGTCGGCGCTCGCACTCGTGCCCGCGCTGGCGGGGATGGCCGGCGGGCAATATGCGCGGCGCGTGATGAGCGAGAAGACGTTCAAGCGCTGCTTCTTCGTCGGGCTGATTGCGCTCGGCGCGTATATGGCGGGGGCGGGGTGGAGGTGAACGCGCGTCCGGCCGCCGAATGATCCCGAAGCCGGTTTCGGCAACCGGCTTCGGGGATCGGTCACGGGATCGCGGTCACGCCGCTTACGCCGGATCGGCGTACCTCAGCGTCCATCCGACCGTGCGGGTCGCGCCCGCGCCGAGTGCGAACGGCTTCGTCGTGCAGGCGAAGTTCGAATGCAACTGCCCGATCGGCGTCGTCGACAGCGGATTCGTCGTGCCGTTTGCCGTGTCGAAGGCGGACAGCGTGCAGTTGTCGAACCCGGATGCCGCATAGCCGGTCGCGGCGCTGTTCGCATACGTCACCGACACGCCGTCCCCGTTGGCCTGCGTCGACGCGAAATCCGCGAACGACGTGAAGTCCGTTTCGACCGCGAGGTTGCCCGCGAGCGTGCCCGAACTCAGCGTATCGCTGCGCGAGATCGTGCCGTGCGCGAACGTCAATACCGTGTGCACCTGCAGGTCGAGATCCGTCGTGTAAGCGGCGTTCTTCGACGCGAGGCGGAACTTCGTCGTATCGAACGACACGATCACCTGGCCGTTGCTTTGCTGCACGTTCAGGTTCTTGTAGTACGTGACGGGAATGTAGGTCTTCGCGTTGTACGTCACCTGCGGGAGCAGCAGCGCATAGCCGAGGTCGGTCGTGCCGTAGATCAGCTTGTCGGAGAACGGCACCGGGTAATACGGCGTGTACGAGTTGTAGTCGGGCGCCTGGCTGAGGTTCAGGTTGATCACGCGCCGGCCGTCGCGCACGGTGAGCAGCGCGGCGCTGTACGGATGCGCGGCGTCGCCCGGCTGGTTGTACCAGGTGAGCGTGTAGCGCGGCAGCGCGTCGAGCCACGCGCGGTAGTCCGCATCGGCCATCGGCGCCTGACCGCCGAAGCCGAGCTTGTTCCACCACGCGTTCACGTACAGGTACTGATGCAGCAGGCTGAAGTTCTCGCCCATCACGCGCGGCTTGCCGCGATACGCGTCGGTGCCGCGGCCCTTGACCCACATGTTGACCGACGGCGTCGGCAGCGACGGGTCGTACCAGTACGTGTCGAAACGACGCGCGGCCTGGTAGATGAATGCATACGCAACCTGTTTCTCGCGATCGGTGAGCACGCCGGCATTGGCCGCGGCCGTCAGCACCTCCATGAACGCGGAATCGCCGTAAGGGCCGATCGAGCGGCCGTAGTTGAAGCCCTGGCCGTCGGCGTTCAGTTGCGGCAGGATCAGGTCGACCGACTTGCGCAGATAGCCCTTCAGCTCCGGCGTGAGATTCGCTTCGTTGCCCATCTCGAACGTGCGCTCGACTACTTCGCCGATCAGCAGCGTGCTGTAGCGGTCGAAGCGCGCCTGATCGTAGTAGGTCGTGTGCGTGTTCGACGCTTCGTCGGAGAATCCGCCCGACGAGTCGTTGCGGATGTGGTTCGTCAGCGTGTACAGCAGTGCGTCGCGCGCGCTCATCGTCGCGACCGCCGGATCGGTCTTCGACGCGAACGTCGGGCTGCTCCAGCCGAGCTTCTGGCGCAGCCCGGCGATGCCGTAGGACACCGCATAGTAGTTCTGCGCGGTGTTGAGCGACGCGATGTCGATCGGCGTGCCGGCGGCCGGGCACGTCGTGGTCTTGCCGCTCGCATCGGGGCCGAACATGTCGCAGAAGGTGAGCCGCTGCTGCAGCGTCGCGAGCATCGCATCGCTGAAGACTTCGTTGAGCATCCCGTGCGCCTTCAGGTTGTTCAGCGCGACGAGGTAGTAGTACTCGCCCCACGACGTGTTCGCATACGTGTAGTTGCTGCCCGACTGCGCCATCATCGCGGTCGTGATCGTCTGGTACGTCGCGAGGTAGCTCGCGTATTGCGGGTCGTTCTTCGACTTCATGTCGATCAGGATGTACGACAGGCCGAGCGCGAGCTTGCCGGGCAGGAATTTGTCGCCGGTATTCGTGTCGAGCACGTGGACGGGCGTGCCGTCGCCGAGATCCATCACGACCTGCGTGAAGTCGGGCGATTTCCGGATCAGGTCGAACAGTGCGCGCATCTGCCCCATCATCGTGAGCGGAACGTTCGTGCCGGCCGGCACGCTGGTGTCGGGCGCGCCGTAGACGAGCGCCTGCAGCGAGTTCGCTGCGAGCGCGGGCGGGGTGGACGAAGGGGGCGACGGCGGCGTGTCGGTCACGTCGTTGCCGCCGCATGCGCTGACGAGCACGACGGAAAGGGCGCTGAGCGCGGCGCCGAGCGCGAATCTGCTGCGCTGATGCATGGTGTCTCCGGTTTTGAATAGTGGTGAAGGAACGGGCGCGTGTGGCCGATGCCGCGCTCGATGCCCGTACCCGGCTTCCGCCTTGCAACCCTGTTCCCTGAAGACGGACGGCCTGAATCGCAAATCGAGCGGGCAAGCGTTTCCCCTGCGCGGGCCGAGACCGGCGTCGCGCTTCGGCATTGGAAAACGTTTTCCAAATTTAGGCATCGATCTGCGCGATGTCAATCAACTTTCACATCGGAGACGCCGGTAGAAACCCGAATGGCGGGAGCGGAGGCGGCGAAATGGAATGAGGATTACGACGGAATCGTCGGGGCTTTTCTTGACGATCGAGTGTTCGTCGCGCGGGAGGGAGCGGCTTTACAGCGGCGCAAGGGCGCATCGCATGGAAACGGGTTCTCGATGGATGACGAGAGAAAACGTTATCCATAAGAATCGAAATGCATTGAGCCGCCGCTGCCCACCGGCCGCCGCGGCCGCCGCGGGCGACGCCCCCGCTTCGACGAGGTTCAAAGCTGCTTTTCGATCGCCGCCTTGTCGATCACCGACCACACCTGGCGGATCTTGCCTTCGTGAAACTCGTAGAACACGTTCTCGGCGAACGTGACCTTGCGGCCGTCGACGGCGAGGCCCATGAACGTCCCTTTCGGCGAACACGCGAAGCGCAGGCGGCACGCGACGTGCGGCGGGTCGCACGCGAGCAACCGGATCTCGAAACGGAGATCGGGAATGTCGCGGAAGTCCTGCTCCAGCATCGCGCGGTAACCGGCGAGGCCCAGCGGCCGGTCGTTGTGGATCACGTCGTCGGACACGTACTCGCCGAGCGCCGCCCAGTCCTGCCGGTTCAGGCAGTCGATATACGCACGATAGCGGGTTGCGAGATCGATATCGGTCATGGCCTTGTCTCCGTATGTCGATGGGGCGAATCGAGGCGGCGCGCGTTACGGCGGCGGTGCGTCGCCCGACAGGAATGTGACGAACTCGCGCGTGTACTTCGGCAGCGCATCGAACGACCGCGCGCAGAGCGTCAGTTTCCGATGGCTCCACGGATCGGACAGTTCGACGAGCCGCACATCCATCGTCTGCATCGCGCGCTCGGCCGCGTGCCGCGACACGATGCCGATCCCCACGCCGCTCGCGATCACGCGGCAGATCGCGTCGAAGCTCTTCAACTGCACGCGATAGCGGATCCGTTTGCCGAGCGCGCGTGCCTGGTCGGCCAGATGCACTTGCAGCGCGCTCCCGTCGGTGAGGCCGATGAAGTCTTCGCCGGCGATGTCGTCGAACGCGACCTTGTCGCGCGACGCGAGCGGATGCGCGGCCGGCACGACGGCGATCAGCCAGTCTTCGCGGAACGGCTTCTGTTCGAGCCCGCCGAGCCCGACCGAATCGGCGACGATGCCGACCTCGGCCGTCTTGTTGCGGATCGCATGCACGATCTCCTGGCTCGAGCGTTCCTCGACGCTGATCGACAGCCTGGGGTGATGCGGCAGGTACTCGGCCAGTGCGTCCGGCAAGTATTCGCTCAGCGACGCGGTGTTGCACAGCAGCCGGATATGGCCGCGCAGCCCCTGGCCGTATTGCTGCAGTTCGCCGCGCATGTGATCGATCTGCTGCAGCACGGTGCGTGCGTGATGTTCGAGCGCGCGGCCCGCATCGGTCGCCTGCGCGCCCGACTTGGTCCGGTGCAGCAGCGGCACGCCGAGTTCGTCCTCCATCCCGCGAATGCGTTCGCTCGCCGCCTGCAGCGTGATGTGCGTGCGTTCGGCGCCGCTCGTGATCGTGCCGGCTTCGCAGATGTTCAGGAAAAGCCGCAGGTCGGTCAGGTCGAAGCGCATGATGGGCGAAGCGATGGAGAGAATGGCCGATAAGTTAGCAGGAACCGCCGTGCCGGTCTCAGGGGCAGCCTGAGACCCGGTTCGCCGCTTCCGCATTTTCGGGGCGCGATCGATGGCCGATGATGGACGCACATCAATCGAGGGAGCCCGTCATGCAGATCGATTCGTCCTGGGGCGTGTCGTTCAAGATCGCGCTGCATCTGCTGTTCCTGTGCATCGGCGTCGCATGGGCCGGCGCCGAATTCGTCGCATGGTTGCGATGAATGGCGTGGCTTGCGCCTATTGAAACATCCCGGCCATAGTTTTCGGCAACGAAAATTCTTCCGTTTTTCTGCGAAAAGACCATCAAGTTTTTCCGGATCGGACCGTATTACCGGTAGCGAATGCCGGCCTGCATCCGGTCCGTGATCGTTTGTCATCATTGTTTGCATCCGGTTACACGTCGGCCGTTCCGTTTTTGAGATGCTTGAAAGATTGTCAAACCGGAGTCGGATCGTCCATGAAAACGCGCGAGATTCACCGCAAGGCGGCGTGGCTGTCGGGCCTGGCCGCCGTGCTCGTGATGGCCGGTTGTGCAAGTCCCCAGTCCGTTCCGCCGAGCGACACGCTGGCGGGGCAGCCTTCCGATTCGAGCCCGCCCGTCGCTCCGTCGGCCGCCGCGATGCCGCCTGCGCCGATTCTCGTCGCGCAAAAGTACGTCGTGAAACGCGGCGACACGCTGACGGGCATCGCATCCGCCAACGATTGCAGCGTGGCCGACTTGCGCACCTGGAACAAGCTGACCGCCAACGGCAGGCTGCGCATGGGGCAGGTGCTGCGCATCGTCAAGCAGCAGCCGCTGCCGCCGGCGCGCGCGGCGGACACGCAAGCCGTGGCGAGCAATGGCGCGGTGGGTAACCAGGCAACCGCGCAGGCCAATTCGCAAGCCGCCGCGTCGACCGCGAGCGATCGCGAGGTCGTCAAGGAAACCAGGCGTCATGCGGGCCGCGTCGCGCTCAAGTGGCCCGCGACCGGCAAGGTCGTCGACGGGTTCCGGCCCGGGCAGAACCGCGGCATCCAGATCGCCGGCCGGCCGGGCGACCCGGTTCGCGCCGCGGCCGACGGCCGCGTGATGTATGCGGGCACCGGCCTGAACGATTACGGCAGCCTGATCATCGTCCAGCACAACGCCGATTTTCTGACTGCCTATGCGCACAACCGCAAGCTGCTCGTGAAGACCGGCGACATCGTGCATCAGGGCGATGCGATCGCCGAGATGGGCGATCTCGACAACTCGCGCGTCGCGCTGCTGTTCGAGGTGCGACGCGACGGCAAGCCGGTGAATCCGATGCCGTATCTGCCTTCGTCGCAAGGGTGACGCGCGGCCGTTTCGCTGGAACGCGACGGCGGTCGCTGCTACGCTAGGGTCTGTTCATGCGAATCCCGCCTTCGCGCGGGGCCGACGGGTGTCTTTCGGGGATGCGCGGCGAATGCCGTCGCGGGCCGCCCGTCGGCGTGAACGGTCGCGCGTCGCCGACGCGCGGCCGCGTTGCTTCGAGCCATCGTTTCCGACAGAACAGACCTCATTCATGGAACACTCTCCGACACGCCGCTCGCTGTTGCTCGCCGCCGTTGCCGCGCCGTTCGTTGCCGCGTGCACGTCCGCGCCGGTCGCCGACCAGGGGCGCGCACGCACCGCACAAGCCGAACTCGCCGCGCTCGAAAAAGCATCGAACGGGCGGCTCGGCGTCGCCGCGCTCGATACGTCGAACGGCGTGCGCATCGCGCACCATGCGCGCGAGCGCTTCCCGCTGTGCGGCACGTATGCGGTCATGGCGGCCGCCGCGATGCTCGCGCGCGGCTCGCTCGACGCATCGCTGCTGCCGCGCCGCATCCTGTACCGCCGCTATGAAATCGTGTCCGGCTCGCCGATTACGGAAAGCCACGTCGACACCGGCATGACGATCGCGCAGCTGTGCGCGGCGATGCTGCAGTCGGGCGACAAGAGCGCGGGCAACCTGCTGATGGGCGTGCTCGGCGGCCCGCAGGCCGTCACCGCGTTCGCGCGCGAAAGCGGCGACACGACCTTCCGCCTCGATCACTGGGAACCCGAACTGAACCAGGCGACGCCCGGCGACGAGCGCGACACGTCGACGCCGGTCGCGATGGTCGACACGCTGCAGCGGTTGCTGCTCGGCGACGCGCTGCGCGAGCCGCAGCGCGCGCAACTGACGGAATGGATGGTCGGCGGCGCACGCGGGGCGACCGGCATCGCGGCGGGCGTGCCGCCCGGCTGGCGCGTGGCCGACAAGGCCGGCAACGGCGGCTTCGGCACGACGACGGACGTCGCGGTGCTGTGGCCGCCGTCGCGCGCACCGATCGTGATGGCCGTGTCGTTCACGCAGCCGGAGGCTGCCGCCGCCGCGCGCGCGGATGTCGTCGCAGCGGCGGCGCGCATCGCGGCGGGCGCGCTGACCGCGACGGCCTGAGCATTCAGCGTCTCGCGCAAAGCCGGCGTTTGGCTTATCGTGTCGAACAGCGCGCGTCGGCTCGACGCGCGGTCCTTCCGTGCCGTTTCCTCGCCGTTTCCTGTTTCCCGTTCGCCATGCGCCGACTTCCGCCCCTGCACGCGCTGCAGATCTTCTCGACGGTGGCTCGCCACCGCAGCTTCACGCGTGCGGCCGAGCAGCTGTGTCTCACGCAGGGCGCCGTGAGCCGGCAGATCCAGACGCTCGAGGCGCATTACGGTTTTCCGCTGTTCAAGCGGCATGCGAAGGGCCTCACGCTGACGGCCGAGGGCGAGCAGTTGTTGCCGGTGGTCGACGAAAGCTTCGCGCGCATCGAGGACATCTCGATGAAGCTCACGCGGCAACGCACCGATCTCGCGCTGAAGGTGCCGACCTGCGTGATCCGCTGGATGCTGCCGCGCATCATGCGCTTTCAGGGCGAGCATCCCGATCTCCACGTGCAGATCACGACCGCGTGGCAGCACGTCGTCGATTTTTCGAGCGAGCCGTTCGATGCGGCGATCGTCTACGGGATGTCGCCGGGTCCGGGCGTCGTCGCGCTGCCGCTGTTCGACGAACGGCTGACACCCGTATGTGCGCCCGAACTGCGGCAGGCGTCGCCGCTCGACGCAACCGGCGATCTCGCGCGCCATACGCTGCTGCATCCGACGCGCGACCATCGCGACTGGCGCGCATGGCTCGAGCATGCGGGCGAGCGTCGTGTGGATCCCGCGCGCGGGCCGACGTTCGACACGCTCGATCTCGCGACGAACGCGGCGATGCAGGGCTTCGGCGTCGCGATCGGCGACGTGACGCTCGTCGACGACGACGTCAGCGCGCGCCGGCTCGAACGGCCGTTCGACATCGTGCTCGAAACCGGCGCACGCTACTACTTCGTCTATCCGGAGAACCTCGGCAGCCAGCAGAAGATCCGCGCGTTCAGCGACTGGATCGCCTGCCATCGCGACTGACGGGCGATTTCACGGCGCGAACCGGACGCGCGGAACCTCTTGCATGCCGCACCGGCGCCGGGCGTTACTGATACGTGACGACGGCGATCATCGGCGTGTGGTCGTTGCCCGGACGATTCGGTAAAACGATTGCGCGAGAAGCCTGGGTGAAGGTCGTGGTCTTCACGGCCTGCATGCTCGCCGCATCGACGAACGCGATCTGCCCGGTCGCGGGGCGCGGGCAGTCGGCGCGCACGCGCGCGGGCGCGGTGCCGGCCGCGTCGAGCGCGAACGAGCACGGAGGCTCGACGATCATGCCGGTGAAGTAGATGATGCCGGACGTGCCGGCGGCAAATGAAGAGGACGTGGCCAGAAGCGAGGCAGCCAGGGCGAACGAGGCGGCGAACAGGCGATGCTTCATGACAGGCTCCAGAGAAGAAGCGCGTCGCAGCGGGGCCGCTCGAATGGCAGTCCGTCAACGCTGCGGTGCTGAATGCGTAAACGGCAACTTCATCGAACCTCTTGAGCGAAAATCCGGAAATAACGGGAATACGCAAACGACGGCGTAGTCCTTCAATCAATTTATCTCAAATTTGTCGTGGCGCAAGGCAGGGTATTGCTGAGGGCTGAAGTTGGGCGGAAGACCGTTGGCAGCATCTGCTGCTGGTTTCGCAGTGAGTTGGTTCGATGCCTACGAGGCGGCGGCCCTACAACCTGTCGTTCGCTTAAAGAAAACAGACGCTGGTCAAGATGAGCGGCCGTTCGAGGATGCGGTGAAGGCAGGTGCCACGTTCGCGCATGGATGACCACGATGATTCAGGATTTGAGGGCCGACGCTTTGCCCGACAGGTAGGCCCGGCCGTCGCGACATGCGCCACGGTGTCTTCGTTGCGGGTGCGGCTGGACCAGCTTCGTGACGCGGGTGCTTCACGATGGCTGGTCGCCGCATGCCTTTCGACGATGCCGCTGCATTTTGCTGCGGGATCGCTAGACCCGTTATTGATAGCTGAACGTAAAAGTCGCACGCGCGTTCGCTCTACCAGCCGAGACCTTGGCGCCGGTTTGTAGATATCGCGCGCTCAGTGGAATGGTCAGTCCGGCTTGCCCCTGCGCGATCGTGCCCGCGTACCATTGATTGATGTTGCCGACTGCGGCCGAATCCGGCCCGAAACGCAACAGTGCATCACCTTTCAGAATCTGGACACCGATCCCGGACGCTGTCGAATCCTTCGACATGGACAGCGTCGTCGATGTATTGCCTGGTGTGGTCGCGTCGGTGAGCGTCACGTGCGCGTTGGTTGACGTTCCCGCGCTCCCGCCGGAGCAGGTGAGCGAGATGCTGAACATGCGTGGGGGCGTCGTTGTGCCAACTCCTTGAAACGAGTGCATGTGGACCGTACCCATCGGTACGGTGATCAGTGGCGTCGCAACCTTGCAGGTCGGTACCTTTGGCTGAATCAACACGGGCTGCGAAAATCGATAATCGACGAGAAGCTGCCCGTTGGCCGAGTTTACTCGATATTGTGCGTACGAACCACTCAGTACGCCGGCAGCCGTGATATTGCCTGTTTTGACCAGTTCGATCGTCAGAACATAGTTCTGGTCCCACGTGACGTTAGTGGCCGATCCCGAAGCAAAGGGAAGTATCCGATTGCTGGAGAATAACCGCATGCCGATATTGGGAACTGATGTTGGATAAATATTATTTGCCGATGGAGTTCCAACTCCACCTATATGGTTTGCAAACGATTGGTCGCATTTGGCCGACGCTTGACCGCTGGCATTAATGAACGTCGGGGTTCCGCTGGCCCTATATATTACTCCTCCAATCGGAATCGAAGTTGGATCGAAAGGTGGTGGGGCGAATCCAGAAACGTTCGCTATAAAATAGTTTAAGCCATCGGTGGTGTTTGATGTGCAAGCCGCCCACGCAGAATGTGAAATGCTTGTTGAAATCAAAGCCAGCAGAATAGGTAGTCTCATCGGAGTGTTTGTCCTTGTAACCCAGCCAGATCTCGCGTGGGAAGTAAAAAATTCAGATTGGTACGTGGCCGACGTTGTGTTTGAGCGATACGTGGCGATTTTTTGTCTGATTTAATTTTGCGGTTTGATATGATTTGCTATCACTAAGGGGGTATTTGTGATGACGCAATCAATGAGATTTTTAAAAAAATAGTAATTAAAATTATTCAAAATTGTTAAGGCTGGTGAAGCGAGGCCGGTGAGAGTGACGGGTTTCAATGTGGAATCCTCAAATAATTCGACCAGAGGGTGGCCGGCGCAATCGCATGCCGTAATTTTCAAACCGGGCACGCGGCCGACTTGCCGGCGCGGCGTCATTGCGCCGCGCCGGCAAGTCGAGATGGGACGACGTTCAGTGCATGGGAAACGCGTGGCGCTGCAACTGCGCAAGTTCCGTTCACCCGCAGCAGGTCCTGTGACTTGCGCCCTTTCTCGCGCAACGGCAGCGCGTACGCGATACGGCAAATTGAAGAAGCGTCTTCACCCCATTTGACGGTCAGTTCGCCCTTGTTCTGCAATCCGCGCGCAAAGATCTTGCTTGCCTGGCCGACCGAACCGATTTCGGTGCCATGCTCGTCGAGCACCTGCGCGCCGAACGGCAACGGCGTGCCGTCGGACTGCGACGCGCGAATCAGCGCCGAGCGGCCCGATACCGTTGCAAACTTCAGCAGCGTCACGGACCCGGCACGCGGTGCAATCTGCTGGCTGCTCACCTGCAGCTCGACGTCGGTCGACAAACCCTTCGGATCGATTTCGACGGTGTTCATGCTGTACGGCGTCAGATAAGGCACCACTGCATATCCGCGGCTGTTCACGCGCACGCCCGACGCGTTGATCACGCGTGCACCTTCGGCGTCAGGCGCTTCGATGATGCCGATCGTGTCCGACAGCGGCTGCGACAGCGTCACGCCGCCCGGATGCGCGACCACCGCGCCGCGAATGCCGATCGACCCTTGCGAGTAGCCGGTGCCGGTGCCGACCGCTCCGCTGAATTCGGCATACGGGCTGCGATACAGCGCATTCACGCTTCCGCCGGTGGTGGAACTGCCCATTCCGCCCGACGCAGGGTTCACGGTCACGCCATAGGACAGATTGTTGTCGGTGCCGAGCGAGCCCGACAGCATGGTCTGCGCCTGTGTGCGGCCGCTGGATTCGTGCGAGACGTTCCCGGTCATCGTCATCGGGGTCGCCTTGCCCAGCGGAATCGTCACGCTTGCGTAGTACAGGGTGTCCGCCGTACCGATCGCATTGCGCTGGCGATTGGCCGAAATGCTGTAACCGATGTTCCGGAACGTGTTGTTGTAGCCGATGGTGTAATTGACATCCGATCCGCTGCGGTTCCAGTAATTGACGGTGGACGCCGTCAGGTTCAGTTGCCCCCAACGCTCTCCGAGCCGCTGGCTCATCGTGACCGACGCACGGCTGCGTTGGCGCCACACGTTTTCGATCGACAGGTTTTGCGCGGCCAGATCGCGCGCGCGCATTGCATCGTTCAGCCCGAGGAACCCGCCGGTCGAGTAACGATAGGCGGCGATCGCGACGTTGGTGCCGGTCTGCGCGACGTCCTTCATGTAGCTCAAGCGGAAGCTGGCGCCGCTGAGGCGGCCTTGCCCGTGCAGCGCGGTGCTCGCCTGCGTGACGTCGGCGCCGATCGCGCCGAGCGGCGTATTGAATGCGCCGCCGACCATCGCCGATACATAGCCTGCCGACACCGTGACGCCGCCATAGCCGGTCAGCAGATTCGTCAAGCCGCGTTGCCAAGTGCCTTGCGCGAACAGCGGATGAGACGAAAGCTGCGTGTCGCGCAGCGCGCCGACGACGAAGCTGTAGCGGCTGACGCCCGGGCGCAGCGACAACGGCACGGCTGCATACGCGACCGAGAACGAATGCGTGTTGCCGTCCGCCTCCTGGACGGAAACGTCCAGGTCGCCGCCATAGCCTGTCGCGTACAGATCGTTGATCTCGAATGCACCGGGAGCGACACTGGTTTCATAGATGACCATGCCGTTCTGGCGAATCGTGACCTTCGCGTTGCTGTTCGCGACGCCGCGCACGGTCGGTGCGTACCCGCGCAGCGAGTCGGGCAGCATGCGGTCGTCGGACGCCACGCGCATGCCGCGAAACGCGGTGGAGTCGAACAGTTCCCCGGTGGTATAGGCCTCGCCGAGCGTCAATTGCGACGCTAGCGACGGCAGGTCGCGCTGCACGTAGGTGTTGATGTCCTGATACTGGCGGTTGCCGCGCGAGTCGAACATGAACGACCCGTCATGGCGGAAGTGCCAGTTCCCGAGGTTCACGCCGCCGTTCACGCCGAGATAACCCTGCGTCTGCGTGCCGCCGCCCTGGCCGCTGTTGTGGGTGCCGTACAGATTGAAGTTGTAGCCCAGCATCGCCGCGTTGATACCCGAATCCCACAGCTCGGGGCTCACGTAGCCGCGCGCGTTGCGGGCGAGCGAAACCTGCGGAATGCTCAGGTCGAGACGCTGCTCGCCGAAATCGAAGCGGCTGGTCGCCCCGCCGACCAGTTCGTCGATCGGCAGGCACGCGTCTTCGCCTTCGCCCGAGATTCTGGCGAGCAGTTCCGGAGTCAGCTTCTTCCAGGCGACGCCGACGCGCTCGAGCAGCTTTGCATCGAAACAGGCTTGCGCGTCCATGTTCGTTTCGACGGCCTTGAACGGCACGTCGCCGCGGGCGACGCGGTTCTGGTTGACGTAGATGTCGACGCTGTACGTGCCGGGCAAGACGGTATTGCCTTTTTCGAAGCGGGACACATCCACGCTCTGGCTGCCGCCTTGGGGGAAGAAATGCTGGTCGAATTCGACCTGAGCCAATTTCGCCGGCCGAGCGGGCGCGTCGTTGGCCTGCGCGTCCAGCTGATACGTGGCGAACGTCGACAGCAGGAGCGCGCACAGCGGTTTGATGCGAGGCGCTACGCTACAGGCGGCGTGGTTCGACCGTTTCGAGATCATGCATGACACTCCGAGGTGCCCGTCGATACGTATCGCGGGCGATCAGGGCAAAGGGATGCCGCCAGAGGCGTTGTCAGCCTCTGATTGCCGCCTCGTCGGAGGCACGAATTGGGGCAAACCGTGGGATGGGCAGTCGACCGGCGGAAGGCGCGAACGCGCCTCCGGTTACTTCAGCGGGTCGGGTGCCAGGGAACGCGACGGAATCGCGGTGTCGTCAGGGCGTGTTCTTGCCGGACGACACCGGCTGCGTGGCCTTGATGCCGCCGCCCCAGTCGTTGATGCTCGTGTAGTCGACCTCGGCGCCGGGTTCCGCGCCAGCCGTCAGGCCCTGGACCGGAAACAGCGCGGAGTCGCCGGGCTTGATATAACCGGCGCCGGCATCGAGCGCCTTGCCGCCCGACCGAAGCGTGACGCTGCCCAGGTTGACGAAGTACGGCGTCGGATTGGTGGCCTTCAGTGCATAGCCCTTGCCGTCGCGGACCACCTGCCATTTCGTCTGTACGGGTGCTTCGTCCGCCTTGCCCGGCAAGTTTTGCGGACGAAAAAATACCTTGATGCGCGTGCGAAACGCGAGTTGCAATCGACTCGCGTCTTCCGCGTTTTCCGCCTTGGGCGGCACTTCCAGCACGTTCAGCCAGAACATCGTCTCCTTGTCCTGCGCGAGCGGCTCCTTCGTGTAGATCAGCCGCAAGGTCTGGCCGTTGCCGGGATCGAGGCGGAACATGGAAGGTGTCACCGTAAAGGGCGCGTCGATCTTTTCCGGCGATGTGTTCGCGTCGCCCTTGTCGATCCAGGTTTGAACCAGGGCCGGCGTCTGTCCGTCGTTGGTGAGCTTGATCGTGACTTCGCGCTCGTTGGCGGGGAAGATCACGCGCGTGCCGGCGATCACGATGCTTGCGTGCGCATTCGCGGCGAACAGGCTGGCCGCGATGGACGCGGCAGTGAATAGTTTCCGGCAGAGGTATTTCATGTGAATCCCTTCTCCAATTCGATATAGATCGATGCGTTGTCTTGCGAAGCCGACTCGCGAATCCCGGAGACGGCTTGACAAGCCAACGTGGTTCGAACGGCGGCCCTGACTTAGCGACCGCCGAACGCTACGCTTTACTGATAGCTCATCGTGTACTGCACACGCGAATTCGCGGGGCCGGCCTTCAGCGCGGTGCCGAGCGATTCGTACTGCGCGTAGTAGTTCAGCGTGGCGGCGCCGCCCGTGATGTCCACGACCTGGGAGTTCTGGGAGTTGTATGCCGCGCCAGCCGCGATGTGCTGGAACGAATCGTTCAGCAGACCGATTTCCACGCCCTCGGCGCCACCGGCGTCGACCATGAGGCGACCGGTGGCCGTGTTGATCGTCGGACCCGATTCGAAGAAGGTCGCAACCTTGCCGGTATCCGGCTGGCAGTTCGTCAATTTCAGCTGGAACGGCGTGCGGCCGGCCGTCGATCCCGCTGCTTTCAGTGCGTCGGTCGACACGGGCGGCAAGGCCACCGTGAAGTTGTTGGCGCTACCGCCGCCGTTGATCGTGCAGGTCGTCGCGACGATCGATCCGGTGAAGTCGATCGTGCCGTCGAACGCGTGTGCTGCCGGCGCCATTGCGACGATGCTTGCTGCTGCCAGTGCGGCGGAAATGATGGTTTTGGTCATTCGAATACCTAATTGTTAAATATGCTTAACATAGAGGGAGGTTGAAATCGCCCGCTTCGATTCTCTTTATTCCGACCGGGGGAAATTGAGGTCTGCACGAGGCTGAATTCAGGACGAATTATCGAGTGACCCAAGATTTTGGGGAATTTGACGAATTCGAATTCGAATTGATTTTTTGTAGTACAAGTACTAAGAATTTATGCCTCTTTCGGAGGCGAGATGATTGCGCGGAGGTCCGGATCCTTGTGATGCAAGGATCTGGGCGGTTTTGCAAGGGTTTTGCCGTTCGTGGATCAGCACACGCCGTCGTGGTTCGACGAGCGTTTGACGTTCATGTGCATGTCATAATTTCGGCAGATGTTGTCGCTCGAACTGTTCGATTCCGCGACGAATGGTGAATGCCATATTGCGGTATCACGATCGGCGATGTGATGCCCGACGCAGACGGCTTCAATGCAAGCGGGCTTGTAGGGCCGCGATCCCGGACACGAAAGCGCCACGCCGCGGAAAGCGTGCGGAACCCGCGGTGGACGGCGTCCGCGATGGCGTGAAGGGGCGGTCACGATCGCCATCGTCGGCCCATGCTCGTTGCCCGGATGTGGCATCGACGAGTCGGCGCGCCGGCGAATGGCGGTTCGCCAAAGAAAACGGCCGCTCATCGAGATGAGCGGCCGTGTTGTACCGGATTCGCAGATCCGCGATCAACCCGCGCGCTTGCGCACCGCGCCGACGATCACGAGCAGCACGATCGCACCGATGATCGACGCGATCCAGCCGGCGCCCTGGCCCGGCGCATACCAGCCGGCCGCGCGGCCGACATAACCGGCGACGAGCGAGCCGACGACGCCGAGCACGATGGTCATCAGGATGCCCATCTTGTCGTCGCCGGGCTTGAGCGCGCGGGCGAGGAGGCCGACGATGAGCCCGACGACCAGGGTTTCGATGAATTGCAGCATGAACGCCTCCCTATTGCTGTTGAGCTGTTGAAGAAAGGAAATTGACCCCTGCGGTGCGCACGGGTTCCATGCGGCGGCAAGCCGGCGCGTGGCGTGCGCAGTATCGCATGCGTTCGCGTCCGGCGGATGTCACGTGGCGGACGCGTCGGCCACCGGATCGAGGCGGCGATAGCCTTCGGTCGCGTTCAGCAGCGTGCGCGTGTAGTCGCGTGCGACCTGTCCGGCGCGCACGTCCTCGATGCGCAGCTGTTCGACGATCTGGCCATGCTGCATCACCGCGACGCGCTGGCACAGGAAGCCGATCACCGCGAGGTTGTGGCTGACGAGGATCATCGTCAGATTGCGCTCGCGATGCAGGCGGCGCAGCAGGTTCAGGATCTCGGCCTGTACGGACACGTCGAGCGCCGACGTCGGCTCGTCGAGCAGCAGCACGCGCGGCTCGACGATCAGCGCGCGCGCGATCGCCACGCGCTGGCGCTGGCCGCCCGACAACTGGTGCGGGTAGCGGAAGCGGAACGCCGGGCCGAGCCCGACCTCGGACAGCGCGCGGGCGATTCGCGCGTCGGCGTCGCCGATCGCATGGATCGACAGCGGCTCGCGCAGCGTCTGGTCCACGGTGAAGCGCGGATGCAGCGACGCGTACGGATCCTGAAACACCATCTGCACGTGGCGGCGGAACGCACGATCGGGCGTGCCGCCCACCGGGCGGCCGTCGATCGACAGGCTGCCGGACGCGAGCGGCGCGAGGCCGGTCAGCGCACGCAGCAGCGTCGACTTGCCGGAACCCGATTCGCCGACGAGCCCGAACACTTCGCCGTCGCGTACCGCGAAGCTCGCGTCGCGCACGGCGTCGACGTGACCCGTGCGGGTCGGGAAACGGATCGATGCGTGATCGACGTCGATCATCGTGAGGCCTCCTGTCGATCGGTGCGTACGACGGCCGGCGGCGCGGGGTCGAGCCATGCCGGGTCGCGCCGCAGCACCGGCAGTTCGTCGGGCGGGTTCGCGAGCGGCGGATGCGCCGCGAGCAGCCCGCGCGTATAGGGATGAGACGCGTCGCGCAGGTCGCGCGCGGCGCAGGTTTCGACCACGCGCCCGGCATACATCACCGCGACGCGGTCGCAGAACGACATCACGAGCGGCAGGTCGTGACTGATGAACATCAGGCCGGTGCCGTGTCGCGCGATCATCGCGTCGAGCACCGCGAGCACTTGCATCGACACCGCAACGTCGAGCGCGGAGGTCGGCTCGTCGGCGATCAGGAGGCGCGGACCGGTCGACACCATCATCGCGATCATCACGCGCTGGCCCATGCCGCCCGACAGCTCGTGCGGATACGCATCGGCGACGCGCGCCGGGTCGCGGATCTGCACGGCAGCGAGCGCGTCGACGATCCGCTCGCGCAGCGCGCGGCCGCGCAAGCCCGGCTCGTGCAGCCGAAACGCTTCGCCCATCTGCTTCGCGACCGTCATGACCGGGTTCAGCGAATATTTCGGGTCCTGCAGGATCATGCCCATCTGGCTGCCGCACAGCCGGCGGCGTTCGCGCGGCGACATCGCGAGCAGGTCGTGGCCCGCGAAGCGCATCGTGTGCGCCGACCAGCGCGCGGCGTCGGGCAGCAGGCCGAGCAGCGCACGGCCCGTCAGCGACTTGCCGGAGCCCGATTCGCCGACGATGCCGAGCCGTTCGCCCGGTGCGAGCGTCAGCGACAGGTCGCGCACGGCGTCGGTGACGCTGCCGTCGTGTCCGCGGAAACCGATCTTCAGCCCGTCGATCTCGCAGAGCGGCGCCGGCGCGGCGGTGGAATGCATCGGCATGTCATGCTCCATGGCGGGGATCGAAGACGTCGCGCAGCCCGTCGCCGAGCAGGTTGAACGCGAGGCTCACGAGCAGGATCGCGATGCCGGGCAGCGTCGCGACCCACCACGCGTCGAGCAGCACGTTGCGGCCCGACGCGACCATGAAGCCCCATTCGGGGCTCGGCGGCTGCGCGCCGAGGCCGAGAAAGCCGAGGCCCGCGACGGTCAGGATGATGCCGGCCATGTCGAGCGTCGCACGCACGATCACCGACGACATGCACAGCGGCATGATGTAGCGCAGCAGGATGCGCGGTCCCGACGCGCCTTGCAGCCGCGCCGCATGGATGTAGTCGGCCTGCGCGATGCGGATCGTCTCCGCGCGCGCGAGCCGCGCATACGCGGGCCATGCGGTGATCGAGATCGCGACGACCGCGTTGATCACGCCGGGGCCGAGCGCGGCCGCGAATGCGAGCGCGAGCACGATCTTCGGGAACGCGAGCGCGATGTCGGTGATGCGCATCAGCACGCTGTCGACGAAGCCGCCGCAATAGCCGGCCGTCGTGCCGATCAGCAGACCGATCGGCACGACGATCACGACGACGAGCAGCGCGATGCCGAGCGTCAGGCGCGACCCCGCGATCAGCCGCGAAAGGATGTCGCGGCCGAGCTGGTCGGTGCCGAACCAGTGCGACGGCGAGCCGGGCGGCAGCAGCCGGTCGGCCAGCACCTGGCGCAGCGGATCGTGCGGCATGATCAGCGGGCCGACGATCGCGACCGCGATCAGCGCGGCCAGGATCGCGAGCCCGAACAGGTTGAGCGGATTCGCGGCGAAGCGGCGCCAGCGGCGGTACGCGAGGCCGAACGCGGCCTGCGAGCGCGACGCGGGCGCATCGGAAAGAAGCCACGCGCGCAGCGTGAGACGCTCGGCATTCATGATCGGGCGGCCTTCGGGGTGGACGGGGAAAGAAGCGGGGCGGAAGCGGTCATGTCGAAGCGGCCCTCAGCGCGCACGCGGATCGAACACGCGGTACAGCGCGTCGGTCAGCAGGTTGACGGTGATGAACATCGCGCCGATCACGAGCGTCGCGCCGAGCACCGCGTTCATGTCGGCGTTCAGCAGCGCGCCGGTCAGGTACGAGCCGAGCCCCGGCCACGCGAACACGATTTCGGTCAGCACCGAGCCTTCGAGCAGGTTGCTGTACGTGAGCGCGATCACGGTGAGCAGCGGCACCGCGATGTTGCCGAACGCGTGCCGCCAGATCACGCGCCGCTCGGACAGACCCTTCGCGCGCGCGGTGACGATGTATTCCTGGCTCAGCTGGTCGAGCATGAACGAGCGCGTCATGCGGCTGAGATACGCGACCGAGTAGTAGCCGAGGATCGCGGCCGGCAGCGCGATGTGCGACACCGCGTTGCGCAATACGTCCCACTCGCCGGCGAGCGCCGCATCGAGCAGCAGGCTGCCGGTGCGCGGGTCGACCATCCCGTCGTACACGGGATCGAGCCGGCCGGGGCCGCTGACCCAGTGCAACCGCGCATAGAACAGCAGCAGCCCCATCAGCCCGAGCCAGAATACCGGCACCGAGTTGCCGATCAGCCCGACGAAGCGCGCGATGTGATCGATCGGCCGGTTGTGCTTCACGGCGGCCGCGACGCCGAGCGGCACGCCGATCGCGATGCCGATCAACGTCGCGATCGTCGCGAGTTCGAGCGTGGCCGGGAACACGCGCCGGATGTCGTCGAGCACCGGGTTCGCGGTCAGCAGCGACACGCCGAGGTTGCCGTGCAGTACGTCGCGCGCATAGATCAGGAATTGCGTGACGAGCGGCTTGTCGAGCCCGAGCGCGATGCGCTCGGCCGCATAGGCGTCGGCCGATGCGCGATCGCCGAGAATCGCGAGCACGGGATCGATCGGCACCTTGCGGCCGATTACGAACGTCAGCGCGAGCAGCCCCGCGAACGTGACGGCGAGCGTGAGCGCCCAGCGCAGCACGCGCAGGGCCCAGCGCACGGCCGGGCGCCGCGCGGGCAGCGTGCGCAGGGCTTCGAGGGAGGAGGCGGGAGTCGACATGCGGCGAATCTTATTGCTTCTTCAGGTTGCGGTACGACACCAGATCGTTGATCGGCCCGACTTCGAGCCCGCTCACCCCGGGCCGCGTCGCGACCTGCGCGACTTTCTCGAACATGATCACGAATGGCGAGCGCGCGAGCACTTCCTTCTGCATCGTCTGATACAGCTGCGCGCGTTTCGCGGCGGTCGGCTCGGCGAGCGCGGCGTCGGTTTCCTTCGTCAGTTGCGGGATGTCCCAGCTGTTGCGCCAGGCCAGCATTTTATAGCTCGACTTGTCGGAGTTGTCCGGATTCCACGCAAAACCTTGCGCGTTGCTGTGCGGGTCGATGTAGTCCGCCGACCATTCGCCGATGTAGATGTCGTGCTGGCGCGCGCGGTATTTCGCGAGCGTCTGCTTGTTGTCGCCGGGGATCAGCTGAACCTTGATGCCCGCCTGCGCGAAGTTCGCCTGCACGGCCTGCGCGATCTCCGTGTACGGATAGTCGTTGCGCACGTCCATCGTCACCGAGAAGCCGCCGGGCACGCCGGCCTTCGCGAGCAGCGCCTTCGCCTTCGCGACGTCGAGCTTGTACGGGTTCGTGTTCAGCGTGCCGAGGAAGCCTTCTGGCAAGAAGGTCTGGTGCACCTTGTAGGTCGTCTTCACGACGTTGCTCTGGATGCCCGCATAGTCGACGAGCCATTTCAGCGCTTCCTGCACGTCGGGTTTCGCGAGCGTCGGGTTCTTCGTGTTCAGGCCGAGATACAGCAGCGTCGCCTGCGGCGATGCCGCCACCTTCGCCTTGCCGGACTTCACCACCGACGCGAGATCGTCGGGGCTCAGGTCGCGCGCCGCGTCGACGTCGCCGTTTTCCAGCAGCAGGCGCTGGCTCGCGGCTTCGGGCACGTGGCGCAGCACGATGCGCTTCATCGCGAGCGGCAGCCGGTAGCCGTCGAAGCGTTGCAGCACGAGGCTGTCGCCGGCCGTCCACTTGACCAGCCTGTATGCGCCGGAGCCGGCTTCGTTGGTCTTCAGCCACGCGTTGCCGAAGTCGTTGCCCTGCTGATGCGACAGCAGCAGCTTCTTGTCGAGCACCGATGCGGGCCACGAGCCGAGCACGTTCAGCACGAAGGTCGGCGCGTACTTGCGGTCGGTCGTGATCGACACCGTCGCGTCGTCGAGCTTCTTCACGTTCGCGGCGACGTTCGCCTTCGTGAGGCCGATGCCGGTCAGCACGGCGGCCGGCCCCTTGTCGAGCAGCACCGCGCGCTGGATCGACCACGCGACGTCGTCGGCCGTCAGCGAGTTGCCCGAGTGGAACTTGAGGCCGGTGCGCAGCTTGAACGTATAGGTCAGGCCGTCGGCGCTCACCGTCCACGACTGCGCGACGTCGCCGTTGAATTTCGACGGATCGCGCAGATCGACGCGCACGAGCCGGTCGTACGTGTTCGCGACGTATTCCTCCGGCACCAGCTCGTAGATCTCACCCGGGTCGAGCGTCGTGAATTCGTCGAGCAGCGTCGCCATCACGAACAAGTCCTTCGGCGTTTCCGCATGGGCGGCGGAAAGCGGAACGGCGGCGAATACGGGCGCGGCGGCCAGCGCCGCGACGAGCCGGGATGTCGGGAATTTCATGTGCGCTCCATCGGTCGTTGAAGTCGTTGAACGTGAACGGAAAAGGGGGGCGTGCTTCGTCGTTACATCAGGCGCCACGGGCCGCTCGCCGCGTCGTCGATCTGCGGCAACGCGCGAGAGCCGGGCAGTTCGTAGTGCCACCATTCGCTGTCGATGTGCGCGAAGCCGGCCGCGTGCATCACGCCGAGCAGCAGCAGGCGATTGCGTTGTACTTGCTCGGGCAGTCCCGCATGAAAGTGGCCCGATGCGGCGACCATCTCGTCGAAGCCGGTGCCCATGTCGAGCGGCGCGCCGTCCGCGCCGACGAGCGTCAGGTCGAGCGCGGTGCCGCGGCTGTGATTCGAGCCGCGGCCGAGATCGGCGACGAAGTTCGGATCGGGCAGGAAGTCCCACAGGACCTGCTGCGCCTGCGGCGGCCGGTAGGCGTCGTAGATGCGCAGCGTGAAGCCGGCCTGCGCGGCGACGTCGACTGCGCGGCGCAATGCGGCTTCGGCCGGCTCGAGCAGCAGACAGTGCGCGTTGCGGTAGATCGGCTTGCCGGTCAGATTGCGCGCGGTCGCATAGACGAGCTCGATATCGACGCGATGCGTGGCGGGCGTGATTTCGACGAGACGGTGATCGTTCATCGGCAGGGTGGGCTCGCTCATGATTCGAATTGGTCGAACGTGCGCTGCAGTTCGCGGTTGCGCGCGACGCGCCGGTCGATCGCGGGGCCGAGGCGGTCGACCACGGCCGTGATCAGCAGGTTGAACAGACAGGTGAGCGGTGCGAGCGAATCCCAGAACTGGCCGACGTCGGTCTTCACCTGCAGCAGGTCGGCCGGCCATTCGCGCGCCCACGGGCACGACAGATCGGTGACCAGCGCGAACGGCTGGCCGAGCTCGGCGGCCGCCTGGCAATAGCGGCGCGCGCTGCGCGAATACGCGCGCGTATCGGTGACGACGCAGTACGGCCGCTCGAATTCGGAATTCAGCGAATCGACGTACGAGCCCGACTGGCCGTCGGAATAGAACACGCGCGGGCGCAGGTATTCGAGGTAGCTGCTGAATGCGTTGCTGATGCCGCGCGTCGACTGGATGCCGAGGATGAACACGGCGTCGGCCTGCGCGATGCGGTCGGCGACCTGCGCGAACACCGGGCCTTCGGCCAGGCGGTACACGTGGCGGATCGCGTCGAGCTCGCGCTCGAGCGACGACGCGAGCGGGCCGTCACTCCCGTTGCCGCGGTTGCGTTCGGCCGGTTGCGTGCCCGCGACGCGGCGGTATTCGTCGAGCCGGTCGGTGATCATCCACGGACGATCGCCGCCGCCGCGCAGTTCGCGCTTCAGGTCGTCGAGATTGCGGTAGCCGACGCTGCGAAGAAAGCGCCCGACCGAGATACCGCTGGTGCCGGCCTGCTGCGCGATCTGGTCGGCCGTCTCGAGCCCGAGCCGATCGAGGTTCGCGAGCATGTAGCTCGCGATGCGCTTGGCCGTCGGCGTCAGCTCGGCAAAGCGGGATTCGACGGTACGGGCGAACGCGCAAGTCATCGGATGTTAGATTGTTGTCGTCAATGGATCGAATGTCATCCATCTAACAAAGCCAAAATCATTCGCGCCAGCGGATAAAAACTATGGTGTGAGGATGACTGATAGGGTCGGTCCAAAAGCGGGGTGTCGGCGCGCAGGCCTCTTTTTATGCCTGTCATGCATATTTTGCGTTTATGCATGTGGGGAATAATTTGCGTTTATGCCTGTCAGGAATATACTGCGCATATTGCCTACAGGAATACGCGCCGTGAATTTCATCGTCAATACGCCCGCGCAACTGGGCGAAATCCTGTCTTCGGCGCGTCAGGCCAAGGGCCTGACGCAAGCCGAAGCGGCCGTGCGAATCGGCGTGGGCCAGTCGCGGCTGTCGCTGCTCGAGACCACGCGTACCGAAAGCCTGTCGCTCAGGCAATTGCTGGAGTTGACCGCGCTGTACGGTCTTGAACTCAGCATTCGCACCAAGGACGGGCGCGACGCCGCCGCCGCCGAGTGGTAAGCGATGGGCCGCAAATCGCACACGCGCGCGCTGTCGATCTGGACGAACGGCCAGAGGGTCGGCACATGGCGGATTCCCGTGCGCGGCGACATGGAACTGCTGTACGACGCCGGCTGGAAGCAGTCGGCCGTCGGCCGCCCGTTGTCGTTGTCGCTGCCGTTCGGTGTCGGCGATGCCCCGTTGCGTGGCGAACGCGTCAATCATTACTTCGACAACCTGCTTCCGGACAGCGACGCCATTCGGCGCCGATTGGCCGCCCGGTTCGGCACCGCGACGACCGAGCCGTTCGATCTGCTTGCCGCGCTCGGTCGTGATTGCGTCGGGGCGGTGCAATTGCTCGGCGAAGACGATGCGCCAACCGGCCTCGATCGCATCGACGGCACGCCGCTGTCGGACGAGGACGTCGCCCGCGTGCTCGATCAGGCGAGCGGCGTGGCGACGGGGGGCGAGGACGACGACGATTTCCGGTTGTCGCTCGCCGGTGCGCAGGAAAAGACCGCACTGCTGTTTCACGACGGGCGCTGGATGCGTCCGCACGGCGCCACGCCGACGACGCATATTCTCAAGTTGCCGCTCGGGCTGGTCGGCAACAAGCGCGCCGATCTCACGGCCTCCGTCGAGAACGAGTGGCTGTGTCTCGCGATCCTGCGCGCGTTCGGCCTGCCGGCGGCGCGTGCTGAAATCGTGCGTTTCGGCGCGCACAAGGTACTGTCGGTCGAACGGTTCGATCGGGTGTTGCATCGCGACGGCGGATGGCTGTTGCGCTTGCCGCAGGAAGATTTCTGCCAGGCGCTCGGCGTGCCGCCTCACCTGAAGTACGAGTCGCAGGGCGGCCCCGGCGTACCCGATCTGGCCGGCCTGCTGCGCCGTTCGGAGACGGCGCGCGAGGATCTCGACACGCTGTTCGCCGCCCTGATCGTGTTCTGGATGCTCGCTGCGCCGGACGGGCATGCGAAGAATTTCAGCCTGCGGCTGCTGCCGGGCGGCCGTTTCCGCCTCACGCCGCTCTATGACGTGATGTCGATCTGGCCGGTCGAAGGCGATGGCGCGAACCAGTGGTCGTGGCACAAGGCGAAGCTCGCGATGGCCGTGCACGGCAAGCGCAAGCACTATGCAATGCGCGATATCACGCGACGGCACTTTGCCGCGATGGCCGAATATTGCCTGCTCGGCGATATCGCGACGCCGATCGTCGAACGGCTCGTCGCCGCGACGCCGAACGTGATCGAGTCGGTCGGCGCGGCACTGCCTCCCGGCTTTCCGGCCAGGGTCGCGGAGCGCATCCTGGGCGGATTGCGGTTCGCCGCGCAGCGGCTCGCCGACATGCCGCGGGAGTAAGCCGCGCCCGACGCGGCCCGGTTAGCCGGTGGTCGCCGGATCGGCGTTCACCCGTTTTCCGTTTTTCACGATCGGTTCTCCGAATCGGCTGCATCGCATCGGCGATGGCACGTGGCGCGCCTCGATTGCTTCCCGTCGCCATGCGCGACGTCACGACCTGCCGCGGTCGTATTTCCGCATTCACCGCACCCCACCGATTCGCCGACATCCGCCGCCGCCCGGCGTTCCTCCGCACCGCAATAATTACAAAATTAAAGTCGATCAGATTAAGTCATTAATTCAGGTTAATAATTCATTTAAGTTTTTCTGTGATTTGGATTTAACTTGCGTCACGGGATGTTTGATTTTCGATAATCCGAAAACGGCAAGTATTCCGTAACCGGAATTCTCTCGATCGCAAGAATGAAGAGGAAATCATGACGAATCTTTCTCGACGCAAAATGCTGGCAAGTACGGCCGGCGCCATTGCTGCGGCGGGCATCGCGGTATCGGCCAAGGCCGCCTCGTTCGGCAATCCGGACAGCCCGCCGGAAGGCGCGGTGAATGCACGCAATCGCCAGAGCCTGACCGACCCGGGGCCTAAAAATCCGGCCATCGCCAATCAATTTCCGTCTTTTCAGGATCCGCCGGCCACCGATATCAACGGGATGCCGTTATTCTGGGCGTCTTTCAATAATGCCCATAAACGCATTCAAAATGGCGGCTGGGCGCGCGAAGTGACGCAGGACGATTTCGCGATTTCCGAAACCATTTCCGGCGTCAACATGCGGCTGACGCGCGGCGGCATTCGCGAGATGCACTGGCACCAGCAGGCCGAGTGGGCCATCATGCTCGACGGCCGCTGCCGGATCACGGTGCTCGACGAGCTCGGCCGGCCGTCGGTGCAGGACGTCAAGACCGGCGATCTCTGGTATTTCCCGCCCGGCCTGCCGCATTCGCTGCAGGGCCTCGGCAGCGACGGCGCCGAATTCCTGCTCGCATTCGATAACGGCCGCGCATCGGAATTCAACACGCTGTTGCTGACCGACTGGATCGCGCATACGCCGCCCGACGTGCTCGCGCTCAACTTCGGCGTGCCGGCCGACGCATTCAGGAACGTGCCGCTCGACAACCTGTGGATTTTCCAGGGCGACGAGCCGGGCCCGCTCGCGGACGCGCAGCGCGCGTCGGCCGCGTCGGCCGGTGCGCCGCCGCATCCGTTCGTCTTTTCGCTCGGCGACATGAAGCCGGTCAGGAAGACGCGCGGCGGCGAGGTGCGGATCGCGGACAGCACCAACTTCACCGTGTCGACGACCGTCGCGGCGGCGCTCGTGACCGTGCATCCGGGCGGCATGCGCGAGCTGCACTGGCACCCGAACGCCGACGAATGGCAGTACTACCTGCAAGGCGAGGCGCGGATGACGGTGTTCGACACGGGGCCGAAGGCGCAGACGGCCGACTTCCGCGCGGGCGACGTCGGCTATGTGAAGAAGAGCCTCGGTCACTACGTGCAGAACACCGGCCGGACCGACCTCGTGTTCCTCGAGATCTTCAAGACCGACCGCTATGCGGAGGTGTCGTTGTCCGACTGGCTCGCGCATACGCCGCCGAAGCTCGTCGAAGCGCACCTGAACGTCGCGCCGGACGTGATCGCGCAGTTTCCGCGCAATCGCCCCGACGTCGTGCCGCTGTAACGCCGCCATCGTCCCGCCACGGCCGGCAGCCGGCAAGCCGGCCGCGGCACGTGCGCCCGAATCGGTCTTACTCATTCGAACGGAAACTCCACCATGCTTCCCGTCCCGAGCAAACCTGCCGGCGGCTTCGCGCTGCCGGGCCGGCCCACCGAGCACGCCGACGGCGCGGCGCGCGCCGCGCTGGAAGGGCGCCGCACCGGCGTCGCCGCGCTGCTGCCGTTCGTCGGCCCGGCCGTGATCGCATCGATCGGCTACATGGACCCCGGCAACTTCGCGACCAACATCCAGGCCGGCGCCGCATACGGCTACCGGCTGCTGTGGGTCGTGCTGGCCGCGAACGCGATCGCGATGCTGTTCCAGGCGATGTCGGCGAAGCTCGGCATCGTGACCGGCCGCAATCTCGCCGAACTGTGTCGCGACCGCTTTCCCGCGCCGGTCGTGTGGGCCATGTGGATCGCATCCGAGATCGCCGCGATGGCGACCGACCTCGCCGAATTCCTCGGCGGCGCGCTCGCGTTCGGATTGTTGTGCCACCTGTCGCTGTTCGCGGGGATGGTCGCGACCGCGTTCGCGACCTGCGCGATCCTCGCGCTCGAAAAGCGCGGCTTCCGGCCGCTCGAAGCGGCGATCGCGGCGCTGGTCGGCGTGATCGGCGCGTGCTATCTCGGCGAGTTGCTGATCGCGCCGCAGGACTGGCGTGCGGCCGCGTTCCACCTGGTGGTCCCGCAGATTCCGGATCATGCGGCGCTGACGATCGCAGTCGGGATCATCGGCGCGACGATCATGCCGCACACACTGTATCTGCATTCGGGCCTCACGCAGGATCGCACCGCGCCGCGCGACGACGCGCAGCGGCGGCGGCTCGTGCGTTTCTCGAACCGTGAGGTCGCGATCGCGCTCGGGCTTGCCGGATTCGTGAATCTCGCGATGGTGATGATGGCGTCGTCGGCGTTCCGCGTGGCCGCGCCGGGCATGACCGACATCGGCGATGCGTATCACACGCTGGTCCCGGTGCTCGGGCCGGCGGCCGGCGCGCTGTTTCTCGTCGCGCTGCTGACGTCGGGCGTGTCGAGCTCGGTGGTCGGCACGATGGCCGGGCAGGTCGTGATGCAGGGCTTCATCCACCGCCGCCTGTCGATCTGGGTGCGGCGCGCGGTGACGATCGCGCCCGCGTTCGCGGTGGTCGTGCTCGGCTGCGACGTGACGCGCGCGATGGTGGCGAGCCAGGTCGTGCTGAGCTTCGTGTTGCCGATGCCGATGATCGCGCTGGTGGTGCTGTCGGCGCGCAAGGACGTGATGGGCGCTTACGCGATGCGGATGCCGCTGCGAATCGTCGCCGGCGCGGCGACGGTCGTGATCGTCGGGCTGAATGCGTACCTTGTATGGGCCGCGTTCGATTGAATGCGTGCGTGCGGGCGCTTACTGCTGCATGTCCGGCGCTTCGCGCAGCCGCCAGATCGCGTTGCACTGCTGGCCGCCGAGGCTCGTCGCGCGCAGCGTGACGACGGCGCCGGCCGCTATCCGGTACCAGAAATGCGCCATCAGTTCGGTGCCTTTGCGCTGCGGGTGGCCGTCGACCCGCACCTCGCACAGCAGCGGCGACGGCGAGCCGGACGGGTGCGTGACGTAGACGTTCAGCCGTGCGATGTCGCGGGTCGCGGCGAACACGATTTCATGGTTTCCGCTGCCGACGAGCATCGTGCCGCCCGGTTCGTCGATCGCCTGCAGGTAGGCGCCCGCGCTCGTCTCGAGCGCCGCGGACGCAACGGTCAGCCCGGCCGAGCGCACGTAATCCGCCGCCGCGATGCGTGCGGCGAGCGCATCGGACGGGGCCGGCGTGCCGTCCGACAGCGCGAACGGCGTGCCGTCGCGCAGCGCGGCATCGGCGTGGTTCGTGTAGTAGCGCCACCGGTCGAGGAAGCGGATGTCGCCGGTCATGTGCAGTGCACGGATCGGCTCGCCGTGATACCTGAGCGTCGTCTTGCCGCTGCCCGCATCGAACGATTCGTGAATGCCGTACTTGCTGACGAAGTTCTGGACCGGGTCGAGCAGCGCCGTTTCGCCTTGCGCGCTCCACAGATGCAGGAACGTCGTATCGATGCCGAAGCATTCCTGGAAATCGGTGCCGATGCGGGCGATGCAGTCGCGCAGGTGGTCGGCATACCGCGCCCATGCGTCGGCGGTGCCGGCGACGAGCCCGGCCTGCAGCGCACCGCCGTGGCGCGCATTGACTTCGTCGACGACGAGGCGCCAGTGATGGTCGCGCCGCTCGCCGATCAGCGGCGTGACGACGAACGTGCAGAACAGCGGGTCGGGGCACACGTGGATGCGGTCGTCGCCGATCTGCGAGAACAGGTCGAACTGCGGCGCGCAGAACCAGATGTCCGCGTCGTACAGCGCGAGCTTGCGGATCTGCGGATGGCGCGCGCAATACTCGGCGGCCTCGATGAAGCGGCCGACCGGCAGCGCATAGGCGCTCGACGCGTCGATCACGTCGACCGACTGGCTCGCGAGAATCTGCCGCTTGCGCTCGGACAGCCCGTAGCCGATTACCGCGATCCGCCCGTCGTAGCCGGCGTGCCGCAGCGACAGCAGGAACGGCACGAGCATTTCGTACCACGCGCGGTTGTTGTCGTTGATCGCCACGCACACTGCGTGCTCGCTCGAATGCATGTTCTCGTCCCGTTACGTGTGCCCGGCGCGGTATCCGCGCGATGCAGGTCATTGTAGTTCGCCGCCGCCGCACGGGCCGGCGCCGGCCCTGCGGCCCGCGGCGATTACCTGCACGGCGGTGTGGCCGCGCGTGCAGGCGGCCGCGATTATTTCGCGAGCGTGCGGTATGACACGAGGTCGTTGATCGGCCCGATTTCCGGTCCGGTCGCGCCGGGGCGCGTGGCGACCTGCACGACCTTCTCGAACATGATGATGAACGGCGAGTTTGCGAGCACGGCCTTCTGCAGCGCCTCGTAACGCTGCGCGCGCTTCGCGGGCGACGGCTCGACGAGCGCGGCCTCGGTGTCCTTCGTCAGTTGCGGAATGTCCCAGCCGTTGCGCCACGCGAGCATCTTGGTCGGCGACTGGTCCGAGTTGTCCGGATTCCACGCGAAACCGCGCGCGTTGCTGTTCGGGTCCATGTAGTCGGGCGACCATTCGCCGATGAAGATGTCGTGCTGGCGCGCGCGGTACTTGCCGATCGCCTGCTTCGCGTCGCCGGGGATCAGCTTCACGCGGATGCCGCCCTGCGCGAAGTTCGCCTGCAGCGCCTGCGCGATCTCGAGGTACGGATAGTCGTTCGGCATGTCCATCGTCACGTCGAAACCGTTCGGCAAGCCGGCCTTCGCGAGCAACGCCTTCGCCTTCGCGACGTCCTGCTTGTAGGGTCGCGCGTTCGACGCGCCGAGGAAGCCCTCGGGCAGGAAGGTCTGATGCACCTTGTAGGTCGTGCTGACGATGTTGCGCTGGATGCCGTCGTAATCGACGAGCCACTTCATCGCCTGCTGGACCTCGGGCTTCGCGAGGTTCGGGTTCTTCGTGTTCAGGCTCAGGTACAGCAGGGCCGACACCGGCCACGACGCGACCTTGATCTTGCCGGCCTTCGACAGCGCGGCGAGGCTGTCGGGGCTCAGGTTGCGCGCGGCGTCGGCGTCGCCGTTCTCCAGCAGCAGCCGTTGCGCGGACGCTTCGGGCACGTGACGCAGCACGACGCGTTTCATCGGATACGGCGTGCGGTATTTGTCGAAGCGCTGCAGCACGATGGATTCGTTCGGCGTCCACTTGACGAGCTGGTACGGGCCCGAGCCCGCGTCGTTGGTGCGCAGCCAGCCGCTGCCGAAATCGTTGCCCTGCTGGTGCGACAGCAGCAGCTTCTTGTCGAACACCGATGCCGGGCACGCGCTCAGCACGTTGAGCACGAAGCTCGGCGCGTACTTGCGGTCGGTTTCGAGCACGACGGTTTGCGGATCGATCGCGCGCACCTTCTGCATCACGTTCGCCTTCGTGAGGCCGAGATCGGCGAGCACGCCGGCCGGCCCCTTGTCGAGCAGGATGGTGCGCTGCAGCGACCACGCGACGTCGTCGGCGGTGACCGGGTTGCCGGAGTGGAACGTGAGGCCCGGGCGCAGCTTGAACGTGTAGGTCACGCCGTCTGCGCCGACCGTCCACGATTGCGCGATCTGTCCGTCGAAGCGCGTCGGGTCCTTCAGGTCGACGCGCACCAGCCGTTCGTAGGTGTTCGCGACGTATTCGGACGGCACCAGCTCGTAGATCCCGCTCGGGTCGAGGGTCGTGAATTCGCCCAGTTGCGTGGCGACGACGAAGATGCCGGGCGGCGTGGCAGCCTGCGCCGGCAGCGCCGGAACAAGCGCGACGAGCGCGGCGCTGACGAACAGCCGGGACAGCAGGTGCTTCATGCGGGCTCCATTGAAAAGGAATCGTGGTGCGATTCTCTCATCGACGGGCGCCCGGATGAAAATATTCGGCTGGTGCGCCGGTTGGCGCGCAGCGTTGGGCAGGCGGACCGGGCGGGTGCCCGGCGCCGGCGGGCGTCAGATCGCGCAGCGCGCGACCGCGTAGCGCATCGCTTCCTCGGCCGGTTCGCTGCCGGAGCCGCGCACGACCTTGATCACCGAGCCGTTGCCCGACGGCGTCAGCGTGACGAAGTACGAATTCGAACCGACGGCGATGTCGGTCACGCCGTTGTGCTGCGATTGTTCGGTGCCCGACAGGCGGCTGTCGAGGCAGTTCGCGATCGCGTAGGCCGGGCGTTGCGACGACACGTAGATCATCGGTGCCGCACCCGAGCCGGCCGAGTCGGACGACGGAGCGGAACCGCAGGCGGCGAGCAGGGCGGCGGGAAGAAGCAGCAGGAATCGTTTCATGGTCGGTCGTCGGGTGTCTCGTATCGAGGCTGGAGCGCGGGGTGGCGAAACGCGAAGCTTCGCGACGAAACCGCCCGGAATCGGGCCGCTTTTGACGGACGACGATGCAACGGGCGGCTGACGACGGAGTATACCCGCAGCATTCGACACCGTCGGCGCGTTGAAACGATTCGATACAAAGCGCCCGCTGCCGGCCGGGCGCTTGCGTCGGTCGTCGCCGTGATCGGCGCGTCTCGCGTCGTCGCGATGCCGGCGCGCAGTCCGGCGCCGTGCATGCGGATCAATGCGCGCCGGCCGCCGCCGCATCGGCATCGCCGCCGCCCGAGCGCGCCGGTTTCGTGATCCAGATGAGCGGGATGATCGCGATGAAGATGATCGCCGACACGTAGAAGATGTCGTTCAGGCCCATTACGGCCGCCTGCGAATCGACCGACGCATTGAAGAACGCGAGTGCCGAATCGGGGCTCAGGTGCAGCAGCGAACGGCTCGTGTCGAGCTGTTGCGCGAAGACCGGATTGGTGACGCTCGCCTGTTCGGTGAGCCGCACGTGATGCAGGATCGTGCGGTCGTTCCACGCATTGCCGATCAGCGACGTCCCCACCGCTCCGCAGAACGTGCGGCCGAAATTCGACAGGCCGGCCGCGGCCGGAATCTTTTCCGGCGGCAGCCCGGACAGGATGATCGACGTCAGCGGCACGAAGAACATCGCCATCGGAATGCCCTGCAACAGCGTCGGCAGCACGAGATCCCGGCGCGACACGTCGGTATAGAACGTCGTGCGCATCATGAAGACGACCGCGAAGCCGACGAACGCGAGCGTCGCGATATAGCGCGGATCGGTGCGCGGCAGCAGACGCCCCATGACCGGCGTGAGCAGGATCGCGAAGAATCCGAGCGGCGCGGTGGCCAGCCCCGAATCGACCGCGCGGTAGCCGAGATAGCCCTGCATCCATTGAGGCAGCAGCACGAGCGTGCCGAAGAACATCCCGTACGCGACGGAGATCGCGATCGTGCCGCCCGCGAAGTTGCGCTGCGTGAAGAGTCGCAGGTCGACGATCGGGTTGGCTTCGTGCAGCTCCCACACGAGGAAGAACGCGAAGCCGATCAGCGCGACGATGCCCAGCGCGACGACCACCGGCGAGTTGAACCAGTCGAGATCCTTGCCCTTGTCGAGCATGATCTGCAGCGACGCGACCCACAGCACGAGCAGGAGCAGGCCGACCGTGTCGATCGGCATGCGGCGCGTGGCCGATTCGCGATCGCGGAACACGAACCACGTGACGGCGGCCGCGAAGAAGCCGACCGGAATGTTGATGTAGAAGATCCACGACCAGTTGTAGTCGTACGTGATCCAGCCGCCGAGCGATGGCCCCGCGATCGGGCCGACGAGCGCCGTCATCGACCACAGCGCGAGCGCCGTCGACGACTTCTGCCGCGGCCATGCGCCGAGCAGCAGCGCCTGCGACAGCGGCGCGAGCGGCCCCGCGACCGCGCCCTGGAGGATCCGCGCGGCGAGCAGCGTCGGCAGGTTCGGTGCGATTCCGCACAGCCACGACGCGAGCACGAACAGCAGGATCGACGCGACGAACAGGCGTACCTGGCCGAAGCGCTGCGTGAGCCAGCCGGTCAGCGGAATCGACACCGCGTTGGCCGCCGCGAAGATCGTGATCACCCACGTGCCTTCGTCGACCGACACGCCGAGGTCGCCCGAGATCGTCGGGATCGCGACGTTCGCGATCGACGAGTCGAGCACGTTCATGAACATCGCCAGCGATACCGCGATCGTGCCGATGACGAGCCGGCCGCCCGACAGCGGGCCTGAGGACGAGGGAGAGGACATGGCGTTCCTGCGTGATGGACGAAGGTCGTGCGGTGCGCCCCGTACGCCGCGCCTGCCCGTGAGGGGCAGGCGTGCGGCCAAGTGCGGCGAAGCGCGGAACGGACGGACGCACGCGCGCCGCACGGCGGCCCGACGAGCGGTGCCGTCGCGTGCGGTGGTCGGTTCGATCGGTGAATCGGAATGGCGAAGCCGCGGCCGGCGTCGCGGGGCGGGCTGTCGCCGGTCAGGAGGGCGCGACGCGCGTGACGCGTCGGCGGGCAGCGGGCACGTGGCTGCCGTAGCGGGTGTGGTCGTTTTTCATCGCCACAGGCTAACGATGCGGCGCACGACGATCAACGCTTGCGCGCTCATTAATTCCTTTCCTGCACCGCAATAATGTAGCCGCCGTGCATCGATTGCCGGCCCTACGGCATGGTCCGCCACGCCGTGAAGACTTCGGTCAGGAACTCGACGAATGCGCGCACCTTGCTGTCGAGCGTCGCGCGTTTCGGGTAGAGCGCGTGCAGCTCGACGTCGTCGGTGCGATGCCAGTCGGGCAGCACGATCTCGAGTTCGTTGCTCTCGATCCGGCGTGTGGTGAAGTGGGTCGAAATCAGCGCGATGCCGCCGCCGCTCGCGGCCTGGCGCAGCACCGTGACCGATTCGTTCGAGATCAGCACGGGCCGCACCGGCACGTCGGCGACGTCGCCGGCCGCGTTGGTGAGGCGCAGCGTCAGGCCGGGCGCGTCGCGGCCGACGAACAGGATGTCGTGATCGACGAGATCCTGCGGCGTGTGCGGCCGGCCGGCGCGGTCGAGATAGTGCGGGCTGGCCGCGAGCTTCGCGTGCGACCAGCCGAGCGAGCGCGCGACATAGCCGGAATCGGTCAGCACGCCGGTGCGCAGCGCGACGTCGAAGCCGTGTTCGACGAGGTCGAGCGCGCTGTTGTCGTAGATCAGCACGAGCTGGACCAGCGGGTAGCGCCGGCGAAACTCGGCGAGCGCCGGTTCCAGTTCGAACAGGCCGATCGCGTAAGGCACCAGCACGCGCAGCGTGCCTTCGGGTTCCGTGCGCAGCGCGCGCACCTGACGATCCGCGTCGAGCAGGATCTCCTCGGCGCGCAGGCAGCGTTCGTAATAGTCGCGGCCGGCTTCGGTGACGGACACGCGGCGCGTCGTGCGGTACAGCAACTGGACGCCGAGGTCGTCCTCGAGCTGCCTGATCTTGCGGCTCGCGCGACTGAGCGGCATGTCGATCTGCGTGGCCGCGGCGGTGAAGCTGCCGCGTTCCACCACGCGCAGGAATATCCGGATGCTCTCGAGGTCCATGCGGTTCGTTTCGGTGTTTGGCCTGCGTGCATCTTACCGTCGCGGGCCGAAACGTTGCGGATCGAGCCGATTATCCTGCCCGGCGCAATAACGCATCCTGCCCGCGCCCCGTAGTGGCGGCTGCCGCGCGACCGTATGCTCGCCGGATGAAATTCGCTTTCCCCAGCATGCCGCCGCTCGCGGCCGTCCGGGCCGCGCTGCGCGACGCGCGTCCGACGCTGCCGCCCGGCGCGCTTGCATTCGCACTCCGCAATACGGCCGCGTCGTTGACCGCGCTCTATATCGCGTTCCGGATGAATCTCGACGATCCGATTTGGGCCGCCTCGACCGTGTGGATCGTCGCGCAGGGCAGCCGCGGGATGGGGCTGTCGAAGAGCCAGTACCGGATTCTCGGCACCGCGATCGGTGCGGTCGTGGCGCTCGCGCTGACCAGCGCGTTCGCGCAGACGCCCCAGTTGTTCCTGCCCGCGCTCGCCGCGTGGATCGGCCTGTGCGCGGGCATCGCGACGTTCCAGCGGAATTTTCGTGCGTATGCGGCGGTGCTCGCGGGCTATACGGCCGCGATCGTCGCGATGGACGCGGTATCCGCGCCGCTGCATGCGTTCGACATCGCCGTCGCGCGGTTTTTGTACGTGGTGGTCGGCATCCTGTGCGGTGCGCTGTTCGAAACGGTCTTCGCACCCGGCGCGCCGCTGAAGGAGGTCCGCACGCGACTCGCGCGCTATCTCGACCGCGCGGTGGCGGTCGGCGCGGGCGCGCTGCGCCGCGAGCCGAACGACGCGGCCGTGCACCGGCTGTTCGCGGACGCGCTCGAACTCGATACGGCGGCCGAATATGCGGCGGCCGGCGCGCCGCCGGTGCGCAACATGATCGGCCATTTGCGCGTGGCGGCGCTCGGCGTGCTCGCCGCGCAGGCCGCGGGGCTGGCGATCCGCGAGCATGCGGCGCGCGGCGGCGATACGCCGGAACCGCTCGTCGACGAGGCGGCACGCGTGCTCGACCGGGTCGCCGTATCGGGCGACGCCGGGCACGAGATGGCGGCGCTGCGCGCACGCGTGGACGACGCACTGCGGGTCGAAGCGGCCGCGCCGGCCGGCCCGGACACGTCGCGCCTGCTCACGCTCGATCGGCTGTCGGCGCTGCTCGGCGGCTTCGACCGTGCATTCGCGAGCCAGGCATTGCTCGACCGGCCGGTGCCGCCGCCTGCACGCGTGCGCTATGCGTTCCACCGCGATCCGGTGCTCGCGTGTCACAACGGCGTCCGCGCGTTCATCGCGGTGCTGGCCGCGTCGGCGATCTGGATCTTCACCGCGTGGCCGGTGGGCGGCGGGTTCGTCGCGATCACGGCCGTGGTGAGCGCGCTGTTCTCGACCCGTACCAATTCGGTGCGTGCGATCGTCGGTTTCCTGAAAGGCACGGCATGCGCGGCGGTCGCGGGCGTCGTCTGCAACTTCATCCTGCTGCCCGCGGTGTCGGGCTTCGAGATGCTGGCCTACATCCTCGGCGTGTTCCTGATCGGAATATGACTATCTCCAACAGCCCTTATGTGACGGCCTTCTGCGGCCGTCGTCCAAAATTCGTCCAAAATTCGTCAAAAACTAAACGCCATTCGAGATCTTGATTTCGGTCCAGCCTTGACCTCGAGAGTCCCGGTAGACCGCTGTCATGGCAGCCGATTTGTGGCCCAGAAGGGCTTGGGCGAAGTCCTTGCCGTACTGCTCGGAATAGAGGCGAGCGGCCAGTGACCGAAGTTCGTGGAAGGTCGGGGGCGTACGATCTTTCTCGACTGCGATCCTGGCTGCAACTCTGGCAACTTTGAATGCTCGGCTGAGGGTTCTAGGTGCCACTGCCGAACCTGGCTTACCCTTCGATATGGGGTGCGAAAAATGGATCAGATGCTTCGACACAACTCGGTCCCGGCACCTTTTTACGATATCTTCCAATGTCAGGCCTGCCGCCGAGAGCGATAGGGATAGCGGGATACAGAGCTTCGGTTTGTTCGGGCCGCTCCCCTTAGTCTGCTCGACCCACAAAAACCCGTCATGCACATTCTCGAACGTCATGCGACAGACATCTTCGAGCCGCTGACCAGTGACTAGCGCCAGCTCGATTGCATTGGCCACCCATAGACGATGTTTATGGCTTTTCGCCTCGGCCAGGATCGCTTGATACGTCTCCAGAGATAGGCGGCTTCGCTTCACTACTACCTTTGGTTTGTACGTCACCTCGACGGGATTCTTGCCGACCTCAAGGGCGCCACGCTCCATTGCCACCCGCAAAACGTCGCGCAAGCGCGATCGAATCTTGGCCGCCATGGGTGCTCCACGCGTGGCCTCACAACGTTCGACGAACGCAACTACATCGCGTGGTGCAATGTGGATGAGGATCATTTTGCCGATCTCATCGCTTCGGATCGCGTTCAGGTGAGAACGAATCGATTTCATGGAGTTCGGCTTTAGGCCCGTGAGAGATTCCTCGTATACATCACACCACTTCGACAGCAAATTGTCGCCGCCATCCATGCGAGCGATCAGGGAAATATCGCCGCGGCGCCGCTCGATGTCGGCGTTCGCAGTCTTGGCCTGAGAGATCGCAGCCTCTTTATTCCTGCCGAGGCCGAACGTCTCTTTCGTGATCGGGTTGCGGAACCAGAAATAGCCGTCCTTCTTCTGATACAGATTGGGCGGCAAAGGACGGTTACGCGCGTTTCGTGGTCTGGCGGCCATGGATCATCCTGTTGATTCGGTCTGCGGTTTCATCCACATATTCAGCGTCCGGCTGGCAGAAATACCCCCGTCCCACTTTCATCGGACGCGGCAGAATCTTCCCCGTGTGCACCCACCGCATCAGCGTGTTCTGGTGCGGCGTATGGTCCCCGAAGATTGCCGCAGCCCATTCCTTGATCGGTATCAGTTTGGCTGCCATCTCTCCACTCCCTCCAGCTAATCTCTAGTATCCGTTGCAGTGCTGCGTTCATTCAGGCTCCGTCACATCTCGACCACGGGCCTTTGCCGCCCCAGTCTTGGCAATCAACCGATGCAAGCATCAGTCGGTTGTAGATCGGGTAAATTCCGGGAACGTACCAATGCCGTGTCATGCACACTCTGGAAACAACATGGCCAATTGCAAAGAGCGCCCACGACGCGATGAATCCGAGGAACTTTTTCATTTCTGCTCTCCCTCACTAGCAGGGGCGCGGCCAGTTGCACCGAGATCGAGGCGCACGCCGCAAAGCTGGTTGGCGCAGACAGGCTGCCACGGCGCGTTTCCTTTACCGCAGGTCGGGCAAGTCCAGCCGACAGCAGACGGAGCGGGCGTGCAGCCTTGGAACGGCGCGCACATGCTCGGCGTCGAGCATTCCATCATCGTTTTCCGGCAGATCACGATCTTTCTCCTTGTCGTTGCGCGAGGGCGGCGTCGATAGCCCGATCAAGCTCGTCTCCCGTTGCGACACACGAGCCGGGAATGGCGCCGACGGCATGTCTGTAAATCATCGCGTGTACGTGCTCAACAGGCGGCTTCATCTTGACGCCATCTTTGCCAAAATCCCGCAGCGCCCGATACCGCTCCGCATCCCGCTTATCCACCGCAGTGGCTTCCACCTCTGTCAGTAGGAGGTCGATGGCGTCGGCGGCTTCATCTATCTCGGCGGCCGTTACCAGCAGGCCGTGTGAATGTCGGTCTTTTGCCGTAACACGCAGTCGTGCCGCCAGCGCCCGCATCTTGTCTTGGTCGATCATCGTTTGCTCCGCGGCAGCTTCACTTTCGGCAGAAGTGCATCGTTCGCGGCCATTGTCATAGCCGAATGCAGTTCATGCGATGCGCGATAGAGAAGCATCATCTCGTAGGTCTGTTGCTCCGGCTGGATGCACTCTTGGCGTATCTGCCCGTTGACATCTCGGACAATCACCCAGATCGGCTGATTGCTCCAGCCCGGTCCTGCCGCTGGTTCAGCGAACGCGGTGATGACACGTTCGTCCTTACCGATTTTCAGTTTTTCAGACATTACGCACCTCCCTTATCGCTAGTGGGGGCGGTCCTAATGCACGCGAGCAGATAGCTCCATGCGTAGCCGATGCGCTTTCCGTCCCGCGTACCAGGCCATACGATCCCGAGCGCTTCGGCAACTTTTCGCCGTGCATCCCAATCACTGTCTGTCGGCGAAGCGGTCAAAGGCGAAATAATGTCAGCCGCTTCTCGTAAAGCAAACGCAACAGCCTCTCGATCTCGCGGCGTGTCATCGACATCATGAACGCGAACGCTACGCACACCGTCCGGTCCTTGCTCGATCGATACGCCATAAAATACGCTCGGCACCTTATCGAGTATGCTCACCACATTGCTAGGCGCCGAGCGATATGTGCATACCGAAGAAGGGGCGTTATCCATAGCAGCGTCCCAAATTTGGTCGAGAGTCTTCGGCCCGGCTTGATCGTGTTCGCCAACCTTCGCGCACTCCTCGATGATCGACTCCCTGTCGGGCGTGGTGCGGCGGGCGGCAGATGCGACCGCTCGGCAGAGATTAAGTACGTCATCTCGGCCGCCGTATGAGCGAGTTGCATCGCCATTCCCATCTATGCCAAGGATCTTGTGGAAGATCGCCAGTTCGATCAGGCGTTCGTCCGTCAGCATGTCATCGGTGATCTTCATGATTGGCCTCCATGCCGTTGTTTCTTCGCTTCATACGAGGCCCATGCCTTCACCGCCTCGTCGATAGCAGCCTCAGCATGTCCAGCTCGGACGAGCTCGTCGCGCACTTCGGAAAGTCGCGGCCGCACCATGCCGCGAGCAATGTTGACCATCGCCTTGAGCGCTGCGAACCCCTCATCGGTCATATCGGTGCTCATGCTTTGCTCCGGTTGAGGGCGTATAGCGGAATGTCGCCGTCTAAAGCGTCGCGATACATCACTCCGGTGTTGTGCTTCTTCATCATCTCGAAGTTGGCTTGTGTGGTGTATGCCACCGGCTCCCCGCACAGCTTCTCCAGCAATGCGGATTCGATGGCGGCGGCGAAAGCTTCCGCCCAGAGCGGCAGCAAGTCGTAGGGATTGGCAAAATGCTTGGAATACAGCGCTTTCACTTCCTCGCGCGACAAAATCGGCTCTTTCATGATGAGGCTCCGTCGTCGGCGATCTCGTACTCCCAATGCCCGTTGTCATGGGTCGCGAGAAAATCCTCTGCGACCAGTTCGGCGCATACGTCGTCGTAATCCTCGGGCCGCTTAACGCGAATCACGATGTAGTCGGGATATTTCATGATGAGGCTCCGGTGCGGGCGGCGACCCGGATCGCGAATACCTCAACCGGCTCCGATCCGAAGTGCGGGTGGGTGATCGTGCGCGTGACGAAGCCGCGCCACGGCAGTTCGAGCCGCCGAGACGTGTCGCTCGTCTTCGGGTAGCCCCGCGTCAGCACGATCCGGTCGTACGTCCGGTTGAGAAGCCGCTTCTGCCAGAACGGCGTCACGAGCCGGAACTCTTCGTCCTTCGTGCCGGCGGCGATCTGGTCGAAGTAGATGCCCTTTAGGGCGAGCGTGAGCGTGCGCATCACTGACCTCCTGCGCGGGCGGCGTCGATGGCGCGCCGAATCGCCACGAGCGTGTCGACGAACTCGCGCAGCGTCGGCTCCTGCCCGATCTCGCGGTGCTTGTCGGGGTGCCCCTCGGGCAGGTACGAGCGCAGGCCCCAGTACGGCGGCGACGTGACGATCGTCTGCACGCGCACGCCGTCGGCGATCATCGCGCGCATCAGGTCGCGGCAGTCGCCGCGGTGGGAGTGGTCGATCCAGTTCAAGGTCGCATCCTCTAAATCAGTAGATCAAGCCTCAATGGCAGAAAGAGGGGCGCTGTACTAGCCGCCGATAAGGACCGCCATGAAGTCAAATCGCTGCAAACTCGACGCCAAGTTCCTGCACTGCATGGCACTCGATACGCGTCACAAAATTGGCAAACTGCTCTTTCGTCATCTGGCTCGAGCCGACCGGAACCAGACCGCGCGGGCCTTCCTGCTTGGGCGCGTAGAGGTCGAGGTAGTGGGCGTACCAAGCTTCCTTGGCGAACCGCTTACCTTCCAGTTCGACTTGCTCCGCGATCTCGGTCAGAAGGGCCCAGAGAAGCCGGTTCTGCTCACCACTACGCTTCGCCTGGTATTCGTCAACCGTGACCATCAGAGGCTTTCCCGCTGCCGCCATGGGGCCAGCAAGCGACTTGATGTAGCTGACGAGTGCGTGACCGTGTTCAGGTGCACGGAGAACGAATACCTTGCTCATTTATTGACTCCCCAAGCTGATTCCCACAGTTCGTCCTTCTGCGCCTTCAGTTCTTTCGCGATGACTGCCGTTTCCCTGATCCCGGACAGAAGCATGGCAATGTCATCGATCAATTGAATCCGGTCATCGTCGTTCTGCAACGCGTGGCGCAGGGCATCGCAGGCGACCTGAACCTTGGCCTGTAAATGCGACATGGTGGTCTTGTACTCACCGTTCACCGTCGCGTATTGGCCTCGCGCCAGGATCACGGCAGGTTCGATTTCGGTCAGGTCCATCACGCAGCCTTCTTCAGTTCAGCCATGCGTTTGTTGAACGCTTGGCGTACTTCCTTCTGGGCTTCCACCGACAGTCCGTTCATGATCCCAACCAGTTCCTGGACCGTCTTGGCATCTTGGATCGCGATCTGAACGTCGGATGAGCTTGCTGGATTGTCGTCAGTCGGTTGTGTTGTGCCGTTCGTCCGCGATCCAGCGTTGCCGTCGTCATCGTCCTGATAGACACCAGTGATAGCGGCAAGACCGTAGCGGCGCGCATAGGTCATGGCCGATCCAAACCCCTGCGGATCAGGTTTCGGCAGCGGCATAACCAGCGTGTCCTCGATCCACTCGCCGGACTCGTGCATGAGACGCGTCGCCAGATGCAACTTTCCGTCGTCAGAATGGGAGGCCGTCTGGATGAACACGATCCCCGCCTCGTTCAGAGCCGGTTTCACCGCGTCCACGACCGATCCGAGGTCCGCGTACTTGTTCTTGAAGTGCGGGTTCGTCGCATCCTTCGATGCGAACGTGATCCCCTTCTGAGCCGCCAGCAGGGCTGCCGCAATCTTGCTGATGCTTTCGCTCGTTTTCATGCTTTTCTCGCTGTTCCTGAAACCAGAAAAGTTGCTCCTCGACTTCTTCCTGTTGTCGCCAGTCAGCGCCGTGTGTCATGTCTTACTCCGCTGCACTACCTGCTGAACATACGGAGCGTCATCCACTGGTAAAACCAGCCAGATCGCGAAGAAAACCGTCCAGCCGATTGCCATTTGGGTGATGGGGTGGCGGAAAATTTTGCGCATGTCATACCTCGTGAAACCCTAGAAATGCAGTAATGAGCCCGACCACCCCAACGACTACGGGGAAAAGTAAAAAACCGTTACTCAAGGAAAAAATGGCCGCCATCAATAGGGTTCCGGACACCAGTCCTAACCAGAATGCACTCGTCATACCGACCTCGCCAAAACGTCACCAAACTGAATCGTCACCGACACAACAATCAGTACACATGCAATAGCTGCAAGACCGGCATGAACACGGTCACAAGCCTTGTACAAATCGTTGTCGTCTACTACACGAACGCTGTTGAGAGGGGCGCGCATGTCAGTCCCCCATCGCGCCGTCGCCGGAGCATTCGCCGTTGCAATCCGCTTCGAAGCAGAACGAGCAGTACCTCGGCGGATCACGATCCACCCCCGCGATCGTCACGTGCCGCACCGCCGTCGGCGCAGCCTTGCGGCCGGCCTTGATGAGGGCGGCGTCGAGCATCGCGCGAGTGCCGCTCGGGATCTTCGCTTTTCCATCGTCGGCATCGGCAGCCAGCTTTTCGAGGACTTCGGCCATGTCCAGAGCCATCGTCATCAGCCGATAGGTGGAAAGTCGTTCGCGGTCCATAACGTAGCCGCCGAACTTGTCGCATTCGCTCTTGACGTACTTGAACGGGAATACCGAAATCGAATCGGCGCCGATCACGATCTTCCAGTCGGAAATCATCTTGTCGTCGGGCGTTTCGATGAGTTCCCATCGGCCCTCGATATGCTTGATCTCGCTCATGCTTCACCTCGCGCGCGGAGCATGGCGTCGGCGATCGCATATGACTGAGACACGATCTCGTCGACGACAAGACCCCACGTGTCGCGGTGAGCGCAGATACCCTGAATCGCCTTTGCCGCGAAGTAGTCGCGGACCGTCAGGCCTACTGCACGGTCTGCCGTCCCGTCGCCGAATTTGTATTCATGCGGAAACGCCGGGCCGCCGTCTTTGATCTCGCTCATGGTCTATCCTCGGTGTGGTGTGATTGCCCTCAGGGCGGGAGCGGGCGGTCAGTACGCTTCAGCTTCAGCGCGCGTGATGAAGAAATGGATCCCGTTCGTGCATTCAAGCCGAACGTCGTCGTTGTACGAATCCGGCCGCACGATTTCCCCCACGCGATAGACAGTCTTGTCGTCGTGCTGGCTGATGCCTTCGGTAGCCCCGAACAACTCCAGAACGCGAACAAACTCGGCGCGGTTTTTCCGGCCAACAGGAGTCGAATTCCGCTTCGCATCAGCCGGGATCTCCAGCTTGGCAATGACACCACCTTGGAGCTTCTTCCAGCCGATGAATGCGCCTTCTTCGGGGATGATCTGGAATACAAGGTTTTTAACGTCGCGCAGGTCCGCGCCGTACAGGTTCGCGTCGTACAGGTTCGCGCCGCGCAGGTTCGCGTCGCGCAGGTCCGCGCCGCGCAGGTCCGCGCCGTACAGGTTCGCGCCGCGCAGGTTCGCGCCGCGCAGGTCCGCGCCGTACAGGTTCGCGTCGCGCAGGTCCGCGCCGCGCAGGTTCGCGCCGCGCAGGTCCGCGCCGTACAGGTTCGCGTCGCGCAGGTCCGCGTCGCGCAGGTCCGCGTCGTACAGGTTCGCGCCGCGCAGGTTCGCGCCGCGCAGGTCCGCGCCGTACAGGTTCGCGTCGCGCAGGTCCGCGTCGCGCAGGTCCGCGTCGTACAGGTTCGCGCCGCGCAGGTTCGCGCCGCGCAGGTCCGCGCCGTACAGGTTCGCGTCGTACAGGTTCGCGCCGCGCAGGTTCGCGTCGTACAGGTTCGCGCCGCGCAGGTCCGCGCCGTACAGGTCCGCGCGGGCTTCTACGGCTGCCTTCAAAGCGATTTCGATACCGTTCACATCAGCGCTATGAGCAAACAGAACTGCGCCGGTAATCCAATGTTTGATCTCAACCTTCATGTCATCCTCTATCGTCGTGTTTGGTTGGTCAGTGCCGGTGGTGCTCGTCGTTCTCGATGTTCTTCATGGCGCCGCGGATTCGGTCGATGACCTCGTAGATGATCCCCACCACGAACAGCGATCCAAGCGCGAGAAGCACGATCTTTACGAAGGTCTGCATGTCAACCCCAAATCATCCGTTTGTCTTGCCAGTCAATCTCTTCAGTGCGCACATGGATACGATGTCCATCCCGGCATACGTACTCAGTCAGCATTAGGACTGCATACTGAAGGTAGAAGAATGAGGTCACGTAGCCAGTTTTCATTTCAGCGCTCGTCGTAATCGATGGCCGCAGCCAGTTCCAGGTCAGTCTCGGTGCAGCACGCCGTTTCCCGAGCGCTGAACACGACACGCTGTTCGCGTTGGATGCCCATGATCTCGATCGCAGCTTCATGCGAGCTGAACTCACCGAGCCAGCGCGATCCGGCGTACATCGTGCCGTTCACAATCGAAAGGTTCTGATACCAGTCCATGTCACACCTCTTCTTGAAACATGCCGACAGCCGCAGCGATTGCCTTCGACAACTCGTCGTAACAGCAGTCGCAGCGCCCGATGAACTCGGCGACAAACCGGCGGCAGCGCTCATCGAGCGATTCGGCCGGATCAGCAACGAACCGCTTTGCGAAGCCAGCGAGGTCATGCTCAGCCTCTGCCATGCCAGTCTCGTAGCCAGCGTCGAAATTGCGATCGTCGCGTTCGCCTTGAGCCTGCATTCGTGCGTCCCGATACTCGACGCCGCTCATGGTTTGGGAGAGCGTGGACATGTCAGCTCCGACCCATCCCGCCCGAAGCCGCACCACGACCTCCGCGCGCTCCGACCGAACCCGAGCTACCGCTATGACCACCCACTGCTTGGTGATCCTGCGTATTCCAGACTCCACCCACTCCGATCGTCGTGACCGGTTGGCTCGTACACGCCACCAGGGCGATCAGGATCATTGCGGCTGCGTATTTCATGGCTGGCTCCTCGGTTGGTTTCTTCTTTGCCAACGAGGGATTCAGGGGAGGGGGCAACAGGTGCTATCCTTCGCGAACCGGGCCTGAGAAACCCGGCTGCGGCCACTCAGCCGCTTAAGGTGAAGTGACCCAAAGGCGCCGTATTGATAACCGTCGAGCCGGGTTACCAGCGCAAGCTGTCGATACGACTACCAGAGGCAAATGGAGCCGCCTTGTGTTTAGGAATTCCGTTGACCACTCAACGGAACCATCCGACGCACAAGCGCGAGGACCGATCCTAGGAAGCGACTCGCAAAGCGCCCGGCACGGCGCTATACAAATGCCAACTCTAACCAGTTGGCAGGCCTGCCAGCAGAAACAGGGCTAACGCCATGTTCGAGCTGACAATCAAACTGAAGTTGAGCTACAAGCAGTTGCATGCGCTGATCGCACTGCTCATGCTCTTCCTCAGCTAAGTAGGCCCCCGCTTCCGAAAGGGAGCGGGCTTTCGCCCTGCACCCCCTCTCCTGAATCCCAAGTTGTCAAAGAACGTCCAGCTTTCGCTGGGTCACGTCTGTCGTGACGTTGAATAAACTATAGCAACGCTTTAGTCTTCACGCAATAGCGATGCTATAGAAAATTGTAACAGGGGAGGAGAAACAAAAAGGCCGCTCGGTGGCGGCCTGGGATATGGGGAGGATGGAGGGTCAGTAAGACGTGCAGTTCGTGAAGACGCCTTGCTGCTGACAAGTGGTATGGACTGGTGGGGGCGCGTAGTAACGCGGGCCTGATTGCTGGAGGAAGAGGGCGCTCATGCCCATAAGCGCCATAGCGTTTGCCTGCTGCGCTTGCCGCGCTTCTGCCTCCGCTTGCTTCCTGGCGTAGTAGTTGGCTGCTATGGCCTTCGCCTGCTCCCAATCGCACGCGGCCCCGCGCGCATGGAGTTCATTTTCGGCGGCGTTTAAGACGGCCATAGGCGGCGCCATTAGGGTAATGGCGCATAGGTTCGGCGTCGAATCTTCTTTGGCGCGAGCTGCGAGTTGTTCTGGTGTGTATTGCGTGGCGCATCCGGCAACGCCGACTGCAACTAATATGATGATTCCCCGCTTCATCTCATTTTCCCCTACAGGATGGCTCCTTAGGTTTGGCCGCCTGAGTTATAACGCCCAAGCATGAATGCACATATTCCAACTGGGCTTTGAATTCGCAAGATTCGCAGGGAGGCGGCATCCCTGTCGATCGTACGGTCTTCAATATTGCTGCTGGCCTTTTAGGCATTTTTAGAATCTCCCCCATCGATGTCTCCTCGCTATCTCCGTATGTTTGAGCAAACGACCTACAGGTGAGCAAATTTATAGACAGCTTCTTACGGGTTTCTTACCCGCGCTTTGATTTACGGGTTGTTTCTGCTGAGGGCTTTCCCTTGTTTATGCCACGGGCTAGGTCGATGGCCGATCGCACGCCCCGATGCATATTGGATCTAGCTTCGGGCCCCATCAAATCCGTATCTATCATCAGACTTATAAGCTCCCAAGTCTCGCGAGATACGTTTGAAAGGTTGTGCCCGACAAGTCTATGCCCGGCGCCCTCCGCCAATTTGGTAAATAGAGTAGAAGATTGGCTACTTTTCTGAGTTATGCCCTGCTGCGGTGCTTTCAGCGTGTCGGCCGCTTCCTGAGTTTCCTGGGCCAACCGAGGGCTTATCTCTTCCAGTGAGCAGCCGAACCCCTGCGCGTAGATCCTGGCGTGCGTGAGGTTCATGGGACGCCGCCCCGTTATGTGCTGATAGATCATGGCTTGGCCGCCCGGGAAATCATGATCCCGAGCGAATTTCGCCCGGTCGACGCCCTCAAAGCGCGCCGCGAGCGCCTCAGCCTCTTCGTGTTTAGTCCACATTTTCATGTAGCAATGCTAGGGCTGCGGTCCAATAGCATGGCTTGCTTTTCGGATGTAGCGTTGCTATAGTGAAGCTCATGGATATCTTGACCTACCTCGACACCAAGCAGCTCACTCGATCCGCATTCGCGAGTTCCTTGGGCGTAAGCCCGGGTCTTGTGTATCAGTGGCTCAACGGACTGCGCCCAATTGCGCCAGGGCAGTGTGTTGCGATCGAGCGCCTTACACAAGGCGCTATCACGCGTCGCGATCTTCGCTCCGACTGGCGCGAAATCTGGCCCGAGCTGGCAGAAGAGAAGGTCTAAGCGTTTCATTTTTTCGTAAGGCGTCGTGAGGACGCCTTAAATTTCGTCCCACATCAACCGGTTATTCAACTGAGTATTCGATGAAATTTTTCTAAGAAGGGCAGAAAAATGAACAACTTACCGCTGCTGGGAGGCGCGGTTAATGGGCCTAGCTTCTTGCCCGTTGACGAAGTAGCGAAATGCCGGACGTTCCGCGAAATCGTGCGCCTGTCGTGGGCGCATCGGCGGGTGAAGGGCATGACGCAAAGGACGTTGGCCGAGTTGATCGGCTGCTACCCGTCCCATGTATCGGATTACCTGCAGGCAGACGACAAGCCGACGCGCCGGGATCTCCCAGCTCAACGTCTGGGTGAATGGGCGTCCGCGGTAGGGAATTGGGGCGTACAGCAGTGGCTCAACCGTCAGGCCAACTTGACGATCATGGAAGAAGTCATCGCGCAGAGGGCGGCATGAACTGCAAACCTGGTGATCTGGCGATCGTGATCAGGCCCGATGTGCCAGCGGATATCGGAACGATCATCGAAGTTCTCGCTGATTCATTCGTGGATGAGGATGGCGATCATCAATGGTTGACTCGCTGGCCTCAACCGACTTTTGGTTTCCATAGCTGGACGGGCGCGCAAGTGAGCGTAAGGGATTGCTATATCCCGGACGCGTGGCTTCGTCCCGTCTCTGGCCTCCCGATCACCGACGACGTAACCGATGAGGTCAGCGTATGAGCGATCGATTCCGCGACTACGTGACGAGCACGGCATTTTCTCTGACGCTCTCGCGTCGGCAAGTCGAAGCACTTTGTCAGCTTGACCAGATGGGCTGGTGCCACGGCTATCTGCATACCGCAAACGCTCTGATCGGGAAAGGCTTGTGTGAGCGTGCCGAGGATGACGGGCGGCTCGTGTTTCGGCTGACGGAAGCGGGGCGCGCGGTAATCCCAATGCTCAAGCTGGCTGGCCTGTACGAGAAATTCCAATTTGATCGGGAGGCTGTATGACACCCCTTCTCGGAGCATTCATAGCCTGGAGCGCCCTGTTTGTTGGGCTGCTCGGGTTACTTGGCTGGTTGCTGCGGAAGTAAGGATCGTCAATGGACTGGTGTCGCCTTTATAGCGAGATGCTAAACGATCCGAAAGTCGGGACGCTCTCGGACGCTCAGTTTCGTACGTGGATTGAGTTGTTGATGGTTGCAACTGCAGCCGAGGATGACGGCAATACAAAGCTGACCGAAGCAAGCATTGACTGGGCGCTACGCCGTAACGCTTCAGTAACGTTACACGAGTTGTTACAGCGTGAGCTTGTAGCGTTAAATGACCGCGGCGAGATCGTCATCAACGCATGGGGCGACCGCCAGAAGAAAAGCGACTCCAGCACAAGTCGCGTTGCGAAATTTCGCGAAAAACAAAGACTTAGCAGTGCTGACGAGCAAGTAACGTTACAGAAACGTTCCGGTAACGGCCTAGAGAAGAGAAGAGAAGAGAAGATTAGAGAACTTAGTGGTACTTCAAGCTCAGTAGCACGCGCTTCGCGCTTGCCCAAGGACTGGTATCCCTCAGACGAGGAAGCGACGTTCTGCAGGACCGAACGGCCAGACCTGAACGTGCAGCAAGTCGCGAACGAGTTCCGGGATTACTGGACTGCCAGACCCGGGAAGGACGGCACGAAGCTTGATTGGACCGCCACGTGGCGGAACTGGGTGAGGCGACAGCGAGCGCAGAGCGGCAGAAGTACGCCGGCCAGCTTCCAGGATCGCAACGACGCAACGATCGCGGCATTGACGGGGAGGGATCGAAGCTATGAACCAGATGACCGAATCATCGACGTATGAACGGCCTGAGCGTCCGGACTGGCCTCTCAACGCTCTGCCGAAGCATTGGATCGAAGCCCTGTTCGCGAAGATGAGCGCGTTCTACGGATCGAAGTTCGCGGCGATGTGGAGCGGCGCAAAGCCGGAAGAGGTGCAGAAGGCGTGGGCGATCGAGCTGGCGAAATTGTCGCGGGAACAACTCAAGGCGGGGAGCGACAACCTAACGGATCTTCCTAAACCGCCGTCCCTTCCGGAGTTTGTTGCTCACTGCCGACAGGCTCGCTTCGATGCTTCGGCGATGCAGCGCCCGAAGCTTACGGACCAACGCGAATGCTCGCCGGAAGTTGTCAGCGAGAACATAGGAAAAATCAAGGCCATTGTTGGCGGCCTCACCGCAAAGAAGGTGGTGGAATGAACCTGCGCGAAATTACCCAATACCTCCAAAATTCGCCTCATGGCGCGACGTGCCTCCGGATCGCAAAGGATTTGGACTGTGATCCGCAAGAGCTTGAGGTCGGAATGATGAGCCTCTACCGCCAGCATCGGGTCTACCCGCTCCAGCGAGGAAAGCTCGTCATTGACTCGGTATGGGCCGTCCAGAGGAAGCCCCACATCGCCGTCTTTCGCGCCAACGAGATCCTCGAAGCATTCCAGGCCGCAGCAATGGCGAAGCTTCTCGAAGCCAACGGAGTGACGGCATGAGCAAACCGCGAGTTTGGGAGGACCGGCTTGTCATGGTTCTCCGCGAAATCGGCCCGATGACCGCCGAAGAAATCGCCGCGGAGCTCGGGATTCTGCGAACGAACGTCGACACGATCCTACGCCGGATGAAGAAGCCTGACCGTGCGCGCCGCGTCTACGTGAAGGAATGGCTTGTCGCTCCCGAGGTTCGAATCTGCACGCGGGTATTGGCTGCGGGCAACAAGAAAGACGCGCCGAAGCCAGTCTATTCGAAGCGAGCCGCCGATACCCGATACGCCGAGAAACTCAAGGCGCAAAAGGAAATGAAGGCGAAGCTATTCGAGGTAGCTGGCAATCCATTTTCCACCCTTATCGCTCAGGTGACGCAATGAACAAGGCGCCCGCATTCCATTCCCGTCTGCGCGAGCTTCGCAGGGAACGACACATGAGCCAATCGGCCTTCGCCGCGGAATGCCGGCTGTCGTCGGAATACGTTTCGATGTTGGAGCGAGATCTTCGAGTCCCGGGCTATTGGACGCTGCTGGAAACCGCCCGGTTCTTCGGCGTCAGTCTCGACTATCTCGCGGGCCTGACCGACAAGCGGGAGGCTGCATGATCGAGCGCGCGCTTAAGGCGAAGAAGTGTCGGCAGTGCGGAGTCGTCTTCACGCCGATGCGTTCGATGCAGAAGGTGTGCTCGCCCGGATGTGCGATGGCGCTGGCCGAGAAGGAAAAGGCGCGCAAGGCCGCCCGGGCGCAGCGCGAGGAAAGGAAGTCGTTGCGGGAAGCACTAGAGAAAGCGAAGACGCGCGGCACGCACCTCCGGGAGTTGCAGGCGGCGTTCAACGCGTGGATTCGCGCGCGCGATGCAGGGCAACCCTGCATTTCGTGCGGGCGGTATCACCAAGGCCAGAACCACGCGGGCCATTACCGCTCGGTCGGATCGGAGCCGGCGCTCAGGTTCGAGCCCGACAACGTGCACCTACAGTGTCAACCATGTAACACGCATCTGTCTGGGAATTTGATTCCGTACCGGATCAACCTGATCCGCAAGATCGGACTGGAGCGCGTCGAATGGCTCGAAGGGAAGCACGAGCCGCAGAAGTTGACGATCGCTGAGATTCAAGAGCGAAAGGCTTTTTACCGCGCCGAGGTCCGGCGCATGAAAAAGGAGGCAGCATAATGGGCATCGATGAACTGAAGGTAATTATTCAAGCGCTGGCCGGATTAGCCGACGGAGCAAAAGAGGGATTCATATGGTGGATGGTGATCGAGGGCGCGCTCCCGAAGCTATTGTTAGCTTTATTCGGGGCAGGTGTCCTTGGCACCGGCATCTATGTCGCGAAACTCTTGGTGAGGCATGCAGCATCGGCCAATAACGCAGAGTCTGCAATCCGGCAAATTTCAAAAATTGTCGGCACCGATATTTACGGTAGTTGCTGGATGTCCGCCTCTGAAGTCGCGCGAGTTGTAGATGCGGTATCGAAACTCGCGCAGGGAAAGGCGGTCGCGAAATGAAATACGACCAACACGAGAACTGCGCTAAGTGCGGGTATCCGGGGAAGACGGTGGAATATCGCTCCGAACCATGGCGATACCCGCAGTCTCCCTACCTGGTGGTCAAAGAAGAACTTTGCCTGACTTGCACACGCTGCGGATGGGAGTGGTTCCGCGACTGTCTGGATAAGGAGGAAGCGAATGGATGATAACCAGACGCTGGACGAGTTCGCTCAGTCGTGGGCAGCATGGCACCGATCCCGGCGCCTGTTTGCGCCGCTCATCCCGCAGAACATCCTAGCCAGGATGAGGCCGCAACCGGTACGGGAGGTTCCTGACGCGATCCTCAGCGTCGATCTGAGCTACTTCAACCTTGCATTGCTTGGCCTACCCGAGAGCCGGGGAAAGCTGGCTTTCTACCTCTTTTACCTGCATGAAGTCAGGCCGGTGAAAGTGGCAGCGAGCGAACTGGGCATGACGACGCAGGGGTTCTACAAGGCAGTCCGGACGACACGGGGAGAGGCTTACCGCGGGTATAGACGCATGATGTCGGGTGGAAACCAAAAAGTTTCCGATTTGGAAGTTTCCATAATTGGCGTTCCGAGCCATACTTTGTGAAAGTCTGAATCAGTGCCCCCAAGCCCGCCAAGCGCGGGCTTTTTCATTGGAGAGTCGGATGGCAACGCGTAAAGCGAAGGTGGCTGCGCCGTCCGAACCCGTGGAACGTTGTGAAACGTGCCGCTTCTACAGGGCAGACAGCGAAGCTGAGTATTGCCGACGCAATCCGCCAAGCGTGACAATCGAGATGTCTGAGGGCGAGATCGTGAGTATTTTCCCATCCACCGCGAAAGACAACTGGTGCGGCGAATGGAAGCCTACGCTGAACTCGTAGCGCTCAAGCAGTGGGCTACGCCGCGGCAGATCGAATACATCGACGCCATCGAGCGCCACAATGGGAACGTCAGTGCGGCAGCGAAGGAGCTGAACGTCGCTCGCGGCACGATTGCGAACCTCCTAGAGGGGCTGAAAAGGCGTGCTGCGCGTATGGGGTATAGCCCGGCGCACGACATGACGCATGCGGTTCCAGACGGCTTCCATGTGAAGGGCGTCAGCACCTACTACAACGCCGAAGGCAAGCCTGCCGGGCAGTGGGTCAAGAGCAGCATCGACCACGAAAAGCAGTTGGAGATCATTCGCGAAACGATCTCCGAGCTTTGTACATCTTTTCCGCGCTGTTCACCGATTGCATACAGCGGCGGAGAAATGAACGCCCTGTGCAATCTGGTGGTGTTCACGGACTACCACCTTGGAATGCTCGCATGGCATAAGGAAGGCGGGGCCGATTGGGATCTGAAGATCGCGGAGCGATTGCTGGTGTCGAGCTTCCTGCATATGGTGCAGGCGGCGCCGAAGGCAGGGAAGTGCGTTCTGGCGATCCAAGGCGACTTCCTGCACACGGATGGATTGCTGCCGGTCACGCCGGCACATAAGAACGTCCTTGATGCAGACAGCCGCTACAGCAAGATCGTGGCCTCGGCCATTCGAGTGATCCGGCATCTGGTCGATTACGCGCTTGAACGGCATGCGGAAGTGCACCTCATCCTGTGCGAAGGGAATCACGACGAGGCTGGCTCGATCTGGCTGCGACAGATGTTCGGTGCGCTATACGAGAACGAGCCGCGGCTGACGGTGAACGACTCGGAGCTTCCGTTCTACGTTCACCAGCATGGCGATGTGATGTTGTGCTTCCACCACGGGCATAAGGTGAAGAATGAGGCGCTCCCAATGCTCTTTGCGGCGCAATATCCGAAGATCTGGGGCGCGACGGCAAAGCGTTACTGCCATACGGGCCATCGCCATCACGTTGATGAGAAGGAATATTCCGGCATCGTGGTTGTCCAGCACCCGACTTTGGCAGCTCGCGACGCTTATGCAGCACGCGGCGGATGGATTTCGGAGCGGGCGGCGCAGGTAATCACGTATCACTCAAAGTTCGGTCAGGTCGCGCGCAACTACGTGGCTCCGGAGATGTTCGAATGATTCGCGGGGCGCACAAGCCGCATATCTGGGCTAACGGATCGGCTGGATGGATCTGCAACATGCGCGGGATCGACGGGATAGGGGTCGGGAGTACTCCTAATAAGTCATACAATGACTGGGAGAAGCACTGTTACAAGCCGCAGATAGGGCGGTCGTTTCGGTAGTGGTTTCACGCATGGCATTTGCGACAGAGGATCGCTGTAGGCCCGGGACTTAGTTAGCAGATCCTTCCCGAGGGCTTGGCAAATGTCAGTCGTGAGAGCACAACCAACACCTAGACGCCATCCGCGATTCACATTGCTAGGCTGATGGGCGGCTCTCGGGAGGCGCAATCCTTAACTGCGATGACGGGCGGAGAAAATTAGCGTGCCGCCGCCTGGCCGGCGTAACCGGCCCTTTCACGCATGGCGAGCGACTTGGCGGAATTGGTAGACGCTGAAAGTCGAAAGGCAAAGCTAGACGGCGCAGGCCGGAGGACTAGCGTAATGCTGAGTTCGAATCCAGCAGTCAATCGCCAGCCGTGAGAGCGAATGCGCAGGCTGATGCGCGAAAGCGTTGTAAAAGGCGGAAAGCTCGGCCGCCCATGAATCCGAGGAGTTAGGGGTGCAACGCGGAATCCCCTCGAAAGCCGGAGATCAGCACCGGCCGCTCTCAACCTGTTTCATCGTTGTCCTCCTCTACGTCACCCCCTGACGTTTGGCCGCCTGGTGCGGCCTTTTTCTTTTCTGGAGTCTGGAATGGCAAAGCTCACCACTGCGCAGCGCAAAGCGATGTCCGCAAAGGAATTCGCTGGCGGCAAGCCGAAGGGTGACGCTACTGGCCGCTTTCCGCTGAACGACAGGGCGCACATCAAGGCGGCCGAGTCCTACGAGCGCTACGCGACGCCGGCAGAAAAGAAAAAGATCGATGCGGCAGCGAACAAGGCATTCCCGAATCGGGGTGAACGGACGGAGACGCACAAAGCAACGCGTCATCCGCAGAGTCACGCCGAATGGGAAAACATGGGGAAGGACTGATGTTGCGGCTGCTGGTGTGGATCGCCGTTCATATCGCGCGGTGGATCTTCGGCCTCGCAATCATCGCAATCGTCGATGTGACGTTTGCTTCTGTCCTGAAGGAATGGACATCGGGCTTTCTCTACGGAGTTTGGGGCATTTGGACTGCCTGCTGCATTTTGTGCGCGGCATTGAAATGCGATCGTAAGTAACTGGCAATTGGAGCGCTACCCCGAAAGGGATGCGGCGAAGAATGTCTAAGAACAGACAGGAAACAGACAAGCCAAAGCGGCCCGCGCCTAAAACGGCGTTCAAGAAGGGCGTCTCGGGGAATCCCGGAGGACGGCCGAAGCGTACGGCCGAAGAGCTTGATCTGATCGCGGCATGTAAAGACCGGACGCCGGCGGCACTCGCTGTTATTGAGTCGATCATGATGGAAGGCGAGAACGAGCGCAATCGGCTCGCGGCTGCGCAGGCAATCATCGACCGTGGCTACGGCAAAGCTCCCGAGAAGGTCGAGCACACGGGTAAGGGGGGCGGTCCGATTCAGCACACATTCAAGCTCACGCCGCTGATTGCATGAGCGAAGTATCGATTGCTCTGCCGGAAAAGCTGATCCCGGTGTTCGAGGGTGAGGCCGACGTACGGGGGGCAAAGGGGGGGCGCGGGAGCGCCAAGACGCGATCGTTCGCCAAGATGGCAGCAGTGCAAGGGCAGCGTTTCGGAGAGGCTGGGATTGGCGGCCAGATTCTCTGCGGACGGCAGTACATGAATTCTCTGGAAGACTCATCGCTCGAAGAGTGCAAGCGGGCGATCGAGGAAGAGCCGGCGCTGAGTGATTACTACGAGCTTGGCGACAAATACATCAAGAGCCGCGACGGACGTATCTGGTTCTCGTTCGCTGGCCTGGATCGAAGCATCGCCAGCATCAAGTCGAAGGGACGCATTCTGCTTTGCTGGGTTGATGAGGCCGAGCCCGTCACTGAGGAAGCGTGGACGACGTTGATTCCGACGCTGCGCGAAGAAGGCGAAGGCTGGAACGCTGAACTCTGGGTGACGTGGAACCCGAAACGCAAGACGGCTCCGGTGGAGCGGAGATTCCCGGTCAATTGCAGCGATCCGCGGATCAAGGTCGTTGAACTCAACTGGCGAGATAACCCGCGCTTCCCGGCGAAGCTGGAGCGTGACCGTCAGCGTGATCTCGAAGAGCGTCCGGAGCAATACGACCACATCTGGGAAGGCGGCTTCGTCACCGCGCTTGAGGGTGCTTATTACGCGAAGCATCTGCTGAAAGCGAAGGAAGACGGTCGCATCGGGTTCTTCCCCGCCGATCCGCTGATGACGATTCGCCTGATGTGCGACATCGGCGGCACGGGTGCTAAGGCCGACGCATTCGCCATCTGGGCGATGCAGTTCATCGGCCGCGAGATTCGCGTCGTGAACTACTACGAGGCTGTGGGGCAGCCGATTGACGCACACATTGCCTGGTGTCGTGCTCAGGGCTACGAGCCGAGCCGGGCGCAATTCTGGCTCCCTCATGACGGCGATACGCAAGACAAGGTGTACGACGTTTCGTACAAGTCTGCGTTGGTAAAAGCCGGATACAGCGTAACGGTTGTACCGAACCAAGGACCCGGCGCTGCGATGGCTCGCGTTGATCGCGCTCGGGTGCTGTTTCCGCAGATCAGGTTCAACGAGATGACGACCGAAGCTGGTCGAGCTGCACTTGGTTGGTATCACGAGAAGCGGGACGAGGAACGAGGAATCGGCCTCGGTCCTGAGCATGACTGGTCATCGCATGGTGCAGATGCATTCGGCCTCGGCTGCGTGGTTTGGAAGGAGCCGCAGGAGATGAAACCTATTCAGTACGGGCGCCTTGGAATCGTTTGACGCCTATTTGATCCATTGGAAATGACCATCAAATGAGCATTGCAACGGAAGCGCGAGTTACCGAACTGGAGCGTCGCTTGATTGAAATGGAGCAGGCGCTTGCTGCGGCCATCAATCGCATTCTCGCTATCGAGCAGCGAAGCAAGCCGGGCCCGAAACCGAAGGATAGCAATGCCTAACGACAAGCGCGGCATGACAGACGAAGAACTTCTAGCGCTCATCGGGCAATACGAAAAGTCGGCGCTCGGCTCGTCTGTCTCGGTTGGCCCGTCTGTTGGCGGCAGCATCAAGCCCGCAGCTCAGGCGATGACAACGCTGGAGATCGATCGCTACAACGCACTCAACGCCTACTTCGCTCGCCCGCTTGGCAACGAGGTGGAGGATCGCAGCCAGATCGTTCTTCCCGAGCTTCGCGATACGGTCGAATGGATCATGCCGCAGCTCATGCGAATGTTCGCCGCTGGCAAGCCGTGCCAGTTCGACCCTGAGAATCCGGACGACGACGACCAGGCGGAGATCGAAACGGAAGTCGTGAACCACGTGTTCATGAAGCAGAATCCGGGCTTCTTCATCCTGCACGACTTCTTCAAAGACGCGCTGCTGCTGCGCAATGGCTACATCAACACGTATTGGCTGAAGGAACGGAAGTCATCGGTCGAGCGCTATTCCGGGCTGGGTGAGATCGAAGTCGCCAAGATGATGCAGGACGCTCAGTCCGCGGGCGACGAGATCGAGATCCTTGAGCAGAAGGAGTCGCAGCAGATCATCTTTGCGCCTGATGGCACACCGCAGCCCTCGGTCGTTTTCGACATCAATCTTCGCCGCACGCGCAAAGTCGGCCGAATCTGCGTCGAATGCGTGCCCCCGGAAGAGATGCGCATCTCGCCGGAAGCGCGCCATGGTCTGGATGAATCGCCCTTTGCAGAACACGAACGCAAGGTTCCGCGCTCCGACCTGATCGAGATGGGCTTCGACCTGGCCGAAGTGGCACGCATCGAGAAGTCGCAGCCTGACTGGCTTGATTTGATCGCATTGGCTCGGAATGAAGTCACGGACCAGTTGAGCGAGGACGAGCCGACCGACCCGGCGAGCCAGCTTGTGACGCTGCGCACGGTCTTCATCCGCGTGGATTACGACGGCGACGGGATTGCCGAGCTTCGCCGCGTGATGGTTGGCGGCGACAAAATCCTCGACAACGATGAAGTAGAAGAGGTGAGCTATTCGTACTGCTCGCCCATCCGCATGCCGCACCGTCACGTCGGGATCAGCTACTACGATCTGCTGTATGACCTACAAGTCATCAAGACGACGCTGTTCCGTCAGGCTCTCGACAACCTGTATCTGACTAACAACCAAGGTTACGCGGTCGATTGGCAGAACGTGAACATGAGCGACATGGTCACGTCGCGTCCGGGCCGGATTGTGCGCACAACGGGCGCGCCGGCGAACTCTATCCTGCCACTCACCACGCCGTCGAACATGATGAGCCAGATCGTCCCGGCGCTCGAATACTGCGATCTCCAGCGCGAGATGCGCACGGGCATCGGCAAGGACACGATGGGCGTCGATGCGGACGCATTGCAGGACGTGACGAAGGGCGGCCAGCTTGCCGCCATGTCTGCTGCGGCGATGAAGGTCGAGCTTGTGGCCCGTCTACTGGCTGAAGGCGTTAAGGAAGTATTCAGCAAGATCCACCGCCTGCTCATGCGCCATCAGGACAAGACGATGACGCTCAAGCTCACCAATCGATGGGTCGATGTGAACCCGGGCGAATGGCGTGAGCGGACGCAGATCAGCGTGAACGTGGGTCTTGGCTCGGGAAATCGCGAGGAAGCACGCGCAAACATCATGCTGCTCGGCCAAGCGCAAGCCCAAATTGCACCGTTCGGGCTGGTCGGGCCGAAGCAAGCCTACGAGACGTTCAAGGAAATGGCTCGGCTGTTAGGGAAAGAGAATCCGACGCTCTATGCGATGGATCCCGACTCGCAGGAATACCAGCAGATGATGGCGCAGAAGGCTCAACAGCCGCCGCAAGACCCGCGGCTTGGCGCTGCGCAGATCAAGGCAGAGTCGGACAAACAGATCGCCGGCATTCGCCTGCAAACCGAGCAGATCAAAGCCGACAGCGAGCGTGCACAGGCTCAGGCCGAACTCCTGCATGGCGCGCAACAGGGCCAGCAAGATCGCGACCTGCAAGCCGCGCAGATTAATTCGCAGGAGTGGCAAACGGCGCTCAAGGTCATCGGCCAGATCGTCGCCAGCCAACTCAAACAGGACGCAATGGCGGACGCCGGCGCGATGGTCAATAAGGATATGAGCGAGGTGCAGCGTGGCTCCTGAAGAAGAAATCGTCCGCGGTGGCCGCGCTGCCGAATTGCTCGATTCCGCCATCTTCAAAGAGGCGAAACAGCACGTCCTCGACACGCTGACTGCGCAGATGCGTAAGGTTCCGATGTCGGATCAAACGATGCACACACGGCTGATCATCGCGTTGCAGTGCTGGGATGCCTTCGAGCGCTTCTTCGAGCAGCTCAAGCAAACGGGCGAGATGGCCCAGATCCAGTTGGCGCAGGAAGAACAGAAGCGTAAGTGGTATCAGCTCAACCGATAACGAACCGCATCACCAACACAAGCCACCTTCGGGTGGCTTTTTTATTTGAGGCGAGAAAATGAGCGATGTTGTAGGGACTACCCAAGAACTGGGCGCCCCGGCCGGTCAGGAAGCACAGTTTCAGAGCTTCTGGGACAACCCGGGCGCGGTTGAAGCAGAACGGCCGCGCAATGAAGATGCGCAGAATGCTCCTGTAGCCGAAGAGCAGCAAGAACAGGCTGCCGATCCCGATGCTGTAGCCCATCAGCAGCAAGCGGAAGAAACCGATGACACGCCTCAATACGCCAGCCTCACCGACCTCCTGACGGCTCACAAGATCGATCCCGAGTCGGTCATGGGCCTGCACGTCACGACGAAGATCGATGGCGTCGAAACCCAAGTTCCGCTCTCGGATGTGATCAAGAGCTACCAGCTCGAAGGCCACGTCAACAACAAGAGCATCGAGCTTTCGAACCAGAAAACCGCGTTCGAACAAGCGCAGCAACAGTGGCAGCAAGCCAATCAGCAACAGATCCAGATGCATCAGACGATGGCTCAAGCGGCCCTCCAGATGCTCAACCATGACTACCAGAAGGTCGATTGGAACACACTCCGGATGCAGAACCCGGCGGAATTCGCAGCCCTTCAAGCTGAATTCCAGCAGCGTCAAGGACAGATCGGTCAGTTCGTTCAGCAAGTGCAGGCGATGGCGGCCCAAGAGGCCGAACAGCAGCAAAACGCGCTGCGCCAGTCGCTCACGAAAGAGAACGAACTCCTCCTGAATGCACGCCCTGAGTGGCGTAACGCGGATGCCTTCAATAAGGCGCGCGACAGCATGAAGCAGTACGCCCGCAGTCTGGGGTTCCAAGACGCCGAGCTTAACTCGATCTATGACCACCGCTACATGCTGATCCTCAGCGACGCGGCGTCGTACCGAGCGCTCCAAGCGTCGGCACCTCAAGCACTGAAGCAGGTTCGGCAAGCGCCTCCGATGGCGAAACCGGGATCTCGGGTCGATGTGAACCCCCAAGAGGCCAAGAAGCAGCAAGCACTTGACCGCATGAAACGGAATCCCCGCGACATCGACGCCCAAGCAGCGGCGTTTGACATCTTCGCGAACCAGTAATCGGAGATAAAAATGGCAGTCCCGTCGAATACCTATCAGACGTATCAGCAGACCAACATTCGAGAAGACCTCTCGAACCTCATTTTCAACGTCGATCCGTTCAAGACGCCGATCCTGAACATGACGAAGAAGAACAAGGCCACGCAGCGCAACCACGAATGGGATACGGATTCGCTGGCCGCCCAAAACCTGTCGAATGCGCAGGTTGAAGGTGACGATCCGACCTCCCAAGTCCTCAGCCCGACTGCACGTATGGGCAACTACGTGCAAACGTCGAACAAGGTCGTACAGCTCTCGGGACTGTCGCAAGCGGTCGTCGCTGCGGGCGGCTCGAACAAGATGGGCTACCAGCTCCTGAAGAAGTCCAAGGAACTGAAGCGTGATATGGAGGGTATCCTCACCTACAACCACGCGAAAGCCATCGGCAACTCGACCACAGCATCGACGCTCGGCGGCCTGCCGTGCTGGCTATACACGAACACGGTGTTCCAGACTGGCGGCACGCCGGCAGGTGCAAACCCGTCGCTGAACGCCAACGGCTGGACCGACGGTTCGAGCACGCGCACGTACAACAGCACGACGACGGCGCTCACCGAAGCGATGATGAAGAACGTCCTCCAGTTGATCTACAAGAACTCGGGCGAATCGCCGGAATACGCTGTCGTGTCGCCGGCCAACAAGCAGAACATCTCGGCCTTCAGCGGACCGGGCACTCGTTTCATCGAAGTGGAAGACAAGACCCTGCAAACCGCGGTCGACGTCTACCAGTCGGACTTCGGTGAAGTGAAGATCATCCCGGACATCTTCCTGGCCCAGTCGAAAGACTGCTTCTTCATCAACCCGAACTACCTGCGCGTCGCGTATCTGCGCCCGTTCCAGACCGTGCCGCTCGCCAAGACCGGCGACAGCGACAAGAAGATGCTGCTTGTCGACTACACGCTGGAAGTCGGCAATGAGAAGGCTCACGGCCTGATCACGGACACGACGGGCTGATCGGCAGTTTCGCTCTTTCGGAGTACATGGGGCGCCTTCGGGCGCCTCTTTTCATTTGAGGAAGCGAAATGTCTTGGACACCTCTCAGTCCGTGGCGGGCAATCGACGGCACGGGCCAAAACCTCACGCTCGGCGCGACATCGACCCAATCGACCGCGTTCAACGTCTACACGCAGGCGATTCAAATCTCCGCGACTGGCAACTGTCACGTGCGCGTAGGCCAGAACCCGACCGCGATTGCGACGGACATGCTCATCAAGGCATCCGACCCGCCGTACATCATCCGCGTCGAGAATGGCGCAAAGATCGCGGTGATTCAGGATGGAGCATCGACTGGCATGCTGAACGTCATCGAGGTAACGCACTGATGAAAACGACATTCCACGATGACGGCGATAAGTTCCATGTCGGCTATTCGGAAGATGTCGAGCCGATTCTCGACTACGCCCATGCCAAGCGCGTCACAGAGGGCGAATTCGAGAAGATGGGCGAATTCAAGCAGGTCATGCGTGTCCCGCAGTCGGTCATGCTCGACATCCTCGTCAAGTACGGCTGGGACTACATGAACAAGGACCATTGGCCGCTCGTCATGAAGATCCTGCGCGGGCCGGAATACGCCAAGTTCCGCACCACGAACAAGGTGATCTGATGCAAAAGTACGTGAACAGTGTGGCGGCCACGAACGGCATCCCCATTGCCGGCGCATCGGTTCAGGTGAACAACTATCCCGCCGGTACGCCCGCGACGATCTATTCCGACAATGGCGTGACGGTTGCTGCGAATCCGCTCACCACGGACGGCAGCGGCAACTTCTCGTTCTACGCCGCGGACGGCCGTTATCAACTCGTGATCAGCGGCTTCAACATTCAACTAGCGACCGTCAACGACATTATGCTTGTTGACGTGCTGCCCGCAGATTTGCCTACGGCGCTTCCGGGGTCGTCCGGCAAGCTTTGGAACAACGGCGGTACCGTCTCCGTATCCTGAAATGCTCAAGAAGCTGATTTGCGCGGCTCTAATGTGGCCGCTGCTGGTGCTCGCCCAGAGCTATCCGCTTTACTAGGGGGCGCAATGACCATCTTTGTCCAATCAGTCGGCACCCCTGGCGTCGCGGGGATAATCGACTATTTCTCGCTCAAGCAGGCGGTTCAGGATTGGTTCGCGCGGTCTGACGTGGGCGGATACATTGACTATTTCATCCAGACCGCCGAGAACAAGATCTACCGCGACATTTTCTCGATGAACGAGGGGCGCGGCGTCCAGCCGATCGAAGCGTCTTTGAACGTGACGATTGCCAATGGCGTCGCCCCGCTTCCCGTGGGCTATCTCGGGCTGAAGCATTCGGTCGTATCGATCAACGGCTTTTCATTCGAGCTGCAACGTCGGAACGCCGAGTTCATCTATACGCAGTACCCGAATCGTAGCCCGCAAGCGGCGCCGGCATATATTGCGCGCGAAGGCCAGAACTTCATCTTCGGGCCATTCCCAGACGCGGCATATACGGTTACCGGCACGTACTGGATGCGCTCCCCGCAGCTCACGTCGGTGAACAACGTGACATGGATGACGAACACCATCCCGAATATTCTGCTTGCCGCCTGCTGCGTGGCCGCGGCCCGATTCGTGAAGGATCAGGAAGCATTGCAGTTGTGGAGCGCCGAGTATCAGGCTGATATGGCCGATTTCCTTCTGGCCGATCGCGCCGAAGAACAGTCCGGCTCTGCCTTTGCGATGGTGGCTGCGTAATGCTGCTTCCGATTGCTGACTACGCGCCGGACCTGCCGCCGAACAACAATGCTGGCACGTCCGCGAACATCGTGAATCTGTTCCCGAAGACGCGCGAGTCGTGGGGGCCGGTGGGAACGCTGTCGAACTACAGCAGCAACGGCCTTACCTCGCAATGTCTCGGGGCGCTTGTCGCCATCGATATGGGCGCCAATAACTACGTCTTCGCTGGAGACGCGGGGAAGCTATATGAACTCTCGCCTGGGTCTACGGTGTTCGCGAACGTCAGCAAGACAGGCGGCTACAGCCTTGCGTCAGGAGAAAAGTGGTTCTTCACGCAGTACGGTCAGCGCATTATTGCCGCCGCTCAAGGACAGAACCTTCAGTCGTTCACGCTCAATTCGAGTTCGGCTTTTGCTGATCTAGCCGCGGCAGCTCCGCAGGCGCGATACATCACCACGATCAAAGATTGGGTGATGGTCGGCAATACGTTTGACGGGACCAATGGCGCCCAGCCGCAGCGGGTGCAATGGTGCGCGATCGATGATCCGACGAACTGGCCGGTCTCTGGTAGCACGACGGAAGCCCAGCTTCTTGCCGGCTCCCAAATCATTCCGGGCGATCAAGGCTGGATCATGGGCCTTGTAGGGAACCTCGGCACGGCCGATGGTGCGATCTTCTTCGAGCGCGCTGTCTGGCGGGTCGTATTCCAAGGCTCTCCTACGGTATTCGGGTTCTATCCGGCAGAAGGCTCGCGAGGCACGCCCGCGCCGAAAAGCATCATCCAGCTAGGCGCGCTGGTCTATTACCTCGGTGAAGACGGGTTCTACGCTTTCGATGGCTCGACCTCACGTCCGATTGGCGTGGATCGAGTCGACAAGACGTTCTGGAATACCGTCAATCAGTCTTACCTCTACAACGTTGTAGGGGCTATAGACCCGATCAACCGCCTGGTCATGTGGCTGTACCCGTCAACATCTGCGCCCAGTGGAATCCCGGATTCACTGCTCGTCTACAACTGGGCTCTCGATAAGTGGGGATTCGCGCAGATCAATGCGGAATACATCTTCCGCGCGATCACGCAGGGCTATTCGCTCGACTCGCTGGATTCGACCGGCTATACGCTCGATTCGCTGCCGTTTAGTCTTGATTCGCGTGTGTGGGTAGGGGGACAAGTTCTGATGGGTGCATTCACTACCTCGCATGCGCTTGCATATTTCACGGGTTCACCCGCCAGCGCTTCCGCCGATACGGTGGAAGTAGAGCCATTCGGCTCGGCCGGGAAACGAGCGCTGGTAACGAGCGTTCGACCGATGGTGGATGGCGGATCTCCAACGATCTCTATCGGTACGCGCCAGCGTTTGGTTGATGCGCCGGCCTTTACTGCCACTAGCGCGATCAATGCAAATGGGGAGTGTCCGATGCGCGCAGACGGCAGGTATCTGCGTGGCCGAATCCTTACGACAGGGACATTTAGCCATCTTCAAGGGATTGAAATTCCTGAATCCGAAGTTCATATGACGGGGCGTCGATGAACCGCGGATATGACGGCGTGCAGCTCGAAATGCCGAACGAGAGGGAACATCGTCGGCAAATCGCCCAACTGGCGAACAACCTCCTGCAAGGGAAGATGAACACCGTCATCCAAGTGACGCTGACACCGAGCGCCACGACGACGACGGTTACAGACAAGCGCATCGGTGGTTACACGGGGCTGTTCTTCTCTCCGCTCACTGCTAATGCGGCAGCAGCACTCTCGGGCCTCTATGTTTCGGCACAGCACAACGGCAGCGCGACCCTTACACATGCCAGCACGGCATCCGTTGATCGTACCTTCAACGTCCTCCTAGTCGGGTAACCATGCTTTACGGAATTCCATCCACTGCTATCGAGGCAGTGTGGGGAGAGGTGCGCCCGTGGATTGCTGCTGCGTGCAAGCGAAGCCGCGGCAAGTTCGACGAAGAAGACATCAAACGCGGTCTACTCGATCGAGACGATCAGCTTTGGATCTGGAAGACCGATACGGCTTTCGCAGTCGGAATCACTCGAATCATCCATTACCCGAAACAGAAGGTTTGCACGATCCGCATCGTGACCGGCAGGAACCGGCGCGAATGGGAGGCGCAGTGCATTTCGCAAATTGAAACGTGGGCCAAATCTGAGGGCTGCCACGCAATGGAACTTCAGGCGCGGCCAGGGTGGGAAAAGGCGCTACCTGAGTACGCAAAGACCCACGTTTATTTGGAGAAGGCGTTATGAGCGGCGGCGGCGGAAACACGGTTACTACCCAGAAAAGCGATCCGTGGATCGGGCAGCAAGCATTCTTGATGAATGAACTCACGAATGCAGGGAACACCTTCAACAGCCAGATGCAGAATCCGACATCAAGTGTCGCCGGATTTACGCCAATGCAGCAGCAGGCGATGCAGGCTACACAAGGAGTCGCTAATGGGACGAACTTCGGAAATGCATCCGGCATCAATAATGCTGGCGGCAACTATATTTCTAACGTCCTGAACGGAAACACAAGCGCCAATCCGGCTTCATCGGCCTTTGCTAATTTCGCGAATGGCTCAATGATGAATAGCCCGTATCAGAGCGCTGCTCTCGATGCTGCAAACAATGCGATCACGCGGGCTTACCAGACTGCAACTGCTCCCCAGACGGCAAGCAATTTCGCCGCCTCCGGTCGCTATGGTTCGGGTGCATATGGACAGGCCGTCAGTCAGAATCAGCAAGACTTGGCGACTCAGCTTGGCAATACTGATGCATCTCTCGTGAATAGCATGTATCAGCAGAATATGGGGAACATGCTTGCGGGCGCACAAGGATTATCTCAGCAGCAGAATATGGCACTCTCGAGCGCGCCGAATATGGTCAATTCGATCAACGGTGCGGCCACAAACCTGTACAACATGGGCGGCAACCAACAGGCTCTTCAACAAGCGCAGATCAACGCCCCGTGGCAGTTGCTTAACAACTACTCGAACATCATCCAAGGCCAATACGGCGGCAATACATCAACCTCGACTCCGTATTACACAAACCAGCTTGCCGGTGGTATGGGCGGCGCTTTGGGCGGCGCTGCGCTCGCAGGTTCGCTGGGTATGAATCCGGCATACGGTGCGGCGGCTGGCGGCCTGATGGGCATTCTCTAAGGGGATTAGCATGAACTTCGGATGGCTGGCTCCCGTTGCACTTGGAGCGCTCGGTGCAGGGGCTGGGATGTTACTTGGCGGCCCGGCCGGAGCTGCCGCTGGCGGTGAAACTGGTGCAGGGGCAGCTGGAGCAACCGGCGCTCTTAGTGCCGGCGGCTCCGGGTTGCTTGGCGCATTGGGAAGTGGAGCGGCTGGCACTTCGGCTGGCGGTGGGTTGGGTGGCACTCTTGGCGCTGCACCCGCTGGACTCTTTAGCGGGCTACTCCCCGGCGGCGGAATGATGGGGACGGCAAGCGGAGCTCTCGGGGGTGGTTTGTCAGGCGCAACTATGGGAGCCGCCCCTCTTGGTGCGGCGTCTATGGTGCCGGCTGCGACTGGTGGAATGTCTATGAATCCCATGATGGCGCAGATGGCGATGCGCATGATGCAGCAACAGAACGCGCAGCCTCAGCAGATCAGCGCACCCGCGCCGGCAATGCCGATGGGGGGGCGCCCACAAAACCCGCAACTCCAACAGCAAATGCAAATGGGCCAAGGTCAGATGCCTGCCTATTCACAATTCCGTCCGTTTGGCTTTACGGGGTGATCCATGGCCGGCTTCTTCGATCCGACTGACCCGACCGCAGGAGGCTTAATGGGTGCCTTCGCACCATCTGGCGGTATGCCCGGGATGATGGGGATGCTCGCCAATCCGCAAACCGCAGGGATGTTGGGAATGGCTGGCGGTCTGCTGCAAGCCGCAGGACCATCGCGCCTTCCTGTGACGATGGGTCAGGCAATGGGCGCTGGCTTGAGCGGCATGGGCCAAGGCGTCGGAAACGCCTTCCAGACGCAGCAGCAGTTGCTTCGCATGCGTGCGATGCAGGGTCTGATGGGTGGCGACATGGGACAACCCGGTGCGCAGCCGCAATCTGCGCCGTCGTACTCGTCCATGTTCGGTCCTGCATCGACTGCACCGGGGGCGATGGCGCAAACCTCTGGACCTGCACCTGATACCTCCGGTGCTCCCGCTCAAACCTCCGGAGCTTCCATCTACGGCCGTTCGCCACAGCAACTATTCCAGCAAGGCATGCTGATGAACATGGCTGGCATTCAAGGCGGCGGGGACATGATGCGGATCGCAGTCGAGCATGACCCATCGCTCGCGGCCATGATGCCGACCGACATCACAAAGATGGGCATGCAGGGCGGTATGTCGCCCGATGAGATCCAGGCAGCGAACCGCGCTGGCGTGACGAAGGCCAACTACATCGCGCCGACCGCTCTGCGCACGCCGATCTACTATGACCCGGTGAGCGGGACCACGAAGGTCGTGCCTGCCGATCAACTTCAGGCCGGCTACGGCGCGATGTATGGCGCAGAAGCTCGGGCGCAAGCCGGTTATAAGCCGATGCAGGTATGGGACCCCAATGCCAACGGGGGGCAAGGCGGATACGTTTATCAGACCACGACGCAGGTTGCCGACGCTGCGAATGGGGGTGGTGCGAACGGTGGTGCGGGCGTTCCGACTGGTGGTTTGGCTGGAATTTTCGCCCAGCAAGAATCGAACGGCGGCAAGACCGACCCCAGCAATCCATTCCAGATTCAGCAGGCAACGTTTAACCGCTTCGCACAGCCAGGAGAGTCGTGGAACAACGTCGCCGATCGCAATACGGTCGCGCAACGGATGCTGACACAGTTCAATCAGCAATACGGTGGTGATCTTGGGCGTATTGCGACGGCATACTTCTCTGGTGAAGGAAACGTCGCCCCTCCGGGCAGTCCTACGCCATTCATCAGGAACGTCGCCGATAGCAACGGCAAGACCGTCGCGTCCTATGTAGGAGATATTCTCGGCAGGTCTGGCTCTATGACGCCTGCATCGCATGGTGGGCCTATGGCTGCTCAACCCCCTATGGGTGCCCAGAATGCTGCTCAAACATCTCAGGGTGCCCCGAGCAAGCAAATGGCCGACGCGTATGGCTCTCTGTCTAGCGCTGACGCGAACTATCAGCAGTCGCGAGAATCGCTCCAGCAAATGCTTAATATTGCGCACAATCAGGGGCTTGGCGGCACGGTTGCGCGGATGCTTCCAGCTGATGTCGCGACGCGGCTTAGCACTGATGCTGCGGAATACCAGAAGGCGCATGCGAACTACGTCAGCTTGCAGGGAAAGGCGCTCGGTTCTGGCGGAACCGATGCTTCCAGAGCCACTCTGAATGAAGCTGTTCCGACGTATGACAAGCCGCAGGATGCGAAGGTCGCTGGGTTGACGAACCAGCTCAACCAACTCGATCAGATGCATCTGAAGACGCAGTTTCTTACGCCCTTGTACACGCAAGGCAACGAGAAGGCGTACACGCAGCAATCGGCCGCGTTTGATCAGAACATCAAGCCTTCGATGATGCCGATCCTCCAGATGCAAGGCGATCAGCAGCGTGCAGCAGTTCAAGCCGCGATTAAGGCCAATCCGTCGCTTCGCGCGAACTTCGAGTGGGCATTCAATAACGGGATGCTGAAATGAGTGCGTTCGATGACTACCTCAATTCGGCTCCGGTACCCCAAGGGCAGAGCTTCGACTCTTACCTTGGCGCTGCTCAGCAACCCCCCCAAGCGACTGCTCCTGCGCTGACAGCGCAGCCTCAAGGCAAGTGGCAGGTTCCTAGCAGTGTAACGATGGGCATCGGCGATGTTGTGCGAGGTGGTACTCAGGATCTTGTGCATGGTATTTCGTGGCTTGCCAACAAGATCGCGCCAAATTCTCAGTTTGCTAAGGATGCTGCTGCAGCTCTCCCGCAGATGCAGCAAACGATCGACACGCAGAATGCCGCCTATGACGCGCAGCGAGCCGCGCAACAGCCTCAAACGCTGACCGGCGTAGTCACCGGCCAGAAACCAGCGCTCGGCACGGATTGGGGCCGCTTGGCTGGCAATGCTATCGGCACGCTACCTGTAATGGCGATGGGCGGCGGCGAAGGATTGCTAGGACGTGCTGGAATGGGCGCATTGCAGGGGGCCACTAGTGCGGCGCTAATGCCGACCACTGGCAACTCCGATCAGTCGTTTGCGCAGCAGAAGGCGCAGCAAGCAGGTATCGGCGGTTTGATGGGCGCGGCGATTCCTCTCGCAATGGATGGGGCCCGAGCAGTCGGTAACGGGCTCTGGAACGCGGCGCGGCCAATTTTTCAGCCTGAGCGCTATGTCGGTCAGGGGATTACCGGTCTGATGGAGCCGGCAGACGCAGCGATGGCCGCGGCGAACATTCGCAATGCACCGCAGTTCGTTCCTGGGTCGATGCCGACGACGGCGCAGATTGCGGGCAATCCGATGCTCGTGCAGACCGAAAAGGCGGCCGCCAATATCCCGGCCTTCAAGACCGCCGCAACCGAGCGGGCGATCGAGAACAACAACGCGCGCTGGCAGGCATTGATGGGCGTTGCCGGGACGGAGGCCGATCTCAATGCGGCGCAAGCGACGCGCGATGCGGCGGCCTCCCCGCTGTATCAGCAAGCTCACCAGGCGACGGCTAACGTCGGCCCGGCGTTCATGCGATACGCTCAGATCCCGGAAATGCAGCAAGCGATGGAAGTGGCCCAGCGCAATGCTGCTCTTGATTCTGCTGTAGGGCGTGGCGTAGCACCGGTATGGCCGACTCCCACATCGAACGCAATCAACGGGTCAGCGCTGGATTACACGTCTAGAGCACTCAGCGACATGATCGGCGATGCCCAGCGCAGCGGTGCAAACTCGCGCGCGGCATCGCTTACGGCGCTGAAGAACAGCGTGGACGGTTGGACTCAGCGTTATATCCCAGGCGTTCAGGCGGCGAAGGCCGCATACGCGCAAGGGAGTGTGCCAGTCAATACGATGGAGGTTGGTCAGCAGATCGCCAATGGCCTCGGTACTCGCGCAATGAATGCTGGCGGCGTCCCCGAAATCCAATTGATGCCCTATCGGTCGGCCCTGACTGGCGCAATGAAGAACGCGCCGTACGGCATTGACGCGAATGCGCTCAACACGCTTCAGGGGATCGGTCAAGACTTGCAGCGAGCGACCGTCTCGAATTCGATCAAGTCGCCTGGTAGCGATACTGCCTACAACCTTGCTGCTCAAGGCTGGCTGGCACGTCAGCTTTATGGGCCGACGTTCGGCGGGGCTGGCAATATCGGGAAGGCAGTCGGGGCTCTTGGTGCAACCGCGCTCGGGCACCCCATGGCGGGTTTGGGGATTCTCGGAGCGGGTAACCGAATCGGCCAGATGGTCGGAGGCCGTCTGCAAGACCGCCTAACGGGCCTTCTTATGGACCCGAACGCGATCCTCCCGTACCTCGATGCTCGTGCTGCCGCGGCGGCGCAAGCGGTTCCAAATCCGCTCATGCAGTGGTTGCTTAATTATGGGCGTCCAGCCATTGGGAATGCCCTTAGTGGCGGCCTCGTAAATACCCACCAGTAACCCGATAACGATGGCTACCCCAATTTTGATCAGGCCGATCTGAATGATCTGGTCGTACATGAACGCTCCGAACCCCGCCCAGTGCGGGGTTTTTCATTATAGGTGATCCGAAATGGGACTTTGGAATTGGTCCACCACTGCGGCAAACAACGCCACGGCCGATCCGTCGATCAACTGGCAAGAGGGGCAAGCACCTTCCACGGTCAACGATTCGGCTCGAGCCATGATGGCGGCCGTAGCAGTCTGGTATCAGGCGGCAGAGTGGATGAATCTCGGCGATACCCCGACCTACGTCAGTGCCACGCAATTTACAGTCACCGGCAATCGGACGACAACCTACTCGGTGGGTCGACGGGTCAAGGCGAGCGTGACAGCCGGGACTATCTACGGCGCCATTACCGCTTCCGCTTACACATCTCTGACGACGATTACCGTCGCCTGGGATTCGGGGAGCCTCGACAGCGGTCTTTCAGAGGTAGATGTAGGCATCTTCAATCCGTTGTATTCATCGTTCCCCCGGCTGAGTGCGGGGATTTATACGCAAGGTCGCAGCTACTTCAGTAACAGCGGAGCTAACAACGGGGAAATTGCGCTTCAGAATAACGGGGGCGGCTATTTCTATCTCCGCGGCCGAAATGGGGGAGGGTGCGAGTTTGTCAACAACGCCTATTCGGCATCCGTGACGAGCCTTGATGACACCGGGAATTTTACAACCGCTGGCACGGTTAGCGGTTCCAACATCACCGGCTCGTCTGATCGGCGGCTCAAATCTCACATCAAAAGGATTCGGAACGCGACTGATGTCGTCCTTTCATGGGCCGGCGTGACGTTCCAGCGTAAGGGTGACAAGACAAAGCGGCGGCATGCTGGGTTCATTGCGAACGAGATGCAGTCGAGTACGCCTGAACTTGTCTTCGAAGATGACAAGGGCATCAAGAGTATTGCGTATGGGAACGCCACCGCATACCTGGCCGAGGCATTCAAGGAACTGGAAGCGCGCGTCAAAAAACTGGAGAAGAAACAATGACGCTCCCTGCATCGTTCCCGATGTCGATGTCGCAGATCGCATCTGAGCTTGGGTTATCGCTTCCGCTCTCAATCAGCCATCCTTGGGTGGTCGCTCTCGCTGGAAAGTCTGGATTGCCTGTTAGCTTCAGTGATTTGCTGGGTCAGACAGGAACTGCAACCGGGAACGCCGCTGCAACGTCTGGCGGCGGTGGAATTATTGCGCCATTCTCATCGCCTTGGTTCCGGGGGCAGATTTCTCAGCTCGGCGCAACTACTGGGGGCGCCCCTGGATTGACAGTATCCATTACCTTCAGTGTCGCTCCGAACTGGAGCGGGAACATTCTCCTAAAAAACAATACGACGAACGCCTCGATCGTTTTAGGGAAGATCAATTCGACGTCCTGGCAAGTGAATAGCAACCCGGGAAACATCGTTCGAGCTGGATTTACCGACAACTTCACCATTCTTCCATCCAATTAACGAACAACCGGGGATTTCATGGATACGAACATGGCTGCCATTGCGGAACTTCGAGCGCGACAGGATGCGACTGAAGATGCGATTGAGAAATTGGATTCCCGTGTCACACGGCATGACGAGATCATCGCCAGTCTACGGGAGGCAGTCGCCAAGGTGGCAACGAAGGACGATATCTCCGAGCTTCGGAAGGATATCAACGATACGTACGCGACTCAGATGCGGGACGCTCACAATTCGATTCCGGCAAAGATCGGCCTGTTGATCGCCGCGGCCGGCGTCATCGTTCCGATCATCGCTATGCTCGTGGCGCGCCATGGATGACGAATTGATCGAGCAGCGTTTCGAGTTGGTCGATGATCGTCTCGACCACTACGGCGAACGGCTCGACAAGCTGGAAGGCGAGGACAAGCATGCGGAAGGTATGCGCCTGAATTGGATCGTCGTCGCTCTGTTCGCAATCGAGCTTGCACTCGGCGCATGGCAGGTTTGGTGGGTGATGCGCCATGCTTAAGCGCCTGTACCTCAAGTTCCGTGAGGAAAGGGTCTTTCTTCGGGCGCTTTGCGTGTTCGTCTTCACGGCGCTGACGCTGCATTACACGATCGGGTATGACGCCGATTGGGGTGGCACGAACCTGACTCTATCCATTGAGGCTGCGATCGCAAGCGCCGTGATCATGATGGAGCAGAAACGTTCTGGAGATATTCAGCAAAGACAGCTTGAGGCGCTTCTCGCGATGGCCGAATCGGCCCGAGAACGCGATGCCGAGCAAATCGCACTTATGCGCGCGCTGAAGGAGTCGGACGAACGACTTTTGAAGGCGCTTACCGAAGGTGAAAAGTCATGAACTCAGCCAATGCCGGCCTGACGCTTTCAGCGGCTGGCGCTGCAATCATCAAGCAATTCGAGGACGCAAACGGTCCGAAGCTCGTCGCGTTCAAGCCCACGCCGAACGACGTGTGGACGCTGGGTTGGGGGCATACCCATGGCGTGACGGAAGGCATGACCTGCACGCCCGAGCAGGCCGAAGAATGGTTTCAGCAGGATATGGCGTGGGCGCAAAGCGCCGTCCTGTCGGCCGTAAATGTGCCGCTCAACCAGAACCAGTTCGATGCGCTTGTCAGCTTCACTGAAAACGAAGGGGCTGCTGCGTTCGATAGGTCGACGCTGCTGCGGTTGCTAAACGAAGGCAACTACAGCGGTGCCGCTTCGCAGTTCTCGTCCTGGGTCTACCAGGCTGGGCAAATCTTGCCGGGTCTCGTTTCCCGGCGCAAACAGGAGGCGGCGCTGTTTAACACGCCGGTGAATGCATGAATACCCTGCAATTCTTGATGTCCATTCTCAATTGGCTTCAGGCTGATCCGACGCACGTCGTCGCTGCGGCTGCTCTGCTCAATTCGATCATCCCGACGCCCGATCCGACCACGCCGGCAGGCAAGATCTACAAGGTGCTTGAGCTGCTCGCCCTGAGCTTCCTGCGTGCGAAGGAAACCGGAATTCCATCCCAATCGGCCGCCGCACTCGCAGATCAGATCGCAGAAGCCATCGCCAAGAAGTCCGCCGCAGCACCCGTTCAGCAGTAACCCTCCCAATCCAAAGGAACCGTGATGAAAAAGATGCTGCTTGCGGCAGGCATTGCCGCGTCCGTCGCTTTTGCTGGTTGCTCGTCTCTGCCGACCGTCCAACAGCAGTTCCAGACCGGCTGCACGATCGTCAATGGCGATCTGACCATTCTTGGTCAATCCCCACTTCTGACGACCGCTCAGCAGGACGCCATCAACAAGGAAATCCTTCCGGCCAACGAAGCGATTTGCAAGGCTGGCGGCGAACTGAACATGGCAAACCTCAAGGCATTCCACGACAGCCTTTTACCGGCCGCCATCGCGATCGTGGAAGGCGTTCCAGCCATCCCGAATCAACCGGCCGTCCTGCTCGCACTTCAGACGTTCGGCCCAATGGTTCAGGCGCTCATCGATCAGTTGATCGTCGCCACGGCACCGGTTGCAGCAAGCCAGTAATGAATGCCCGCGATTACGCGCTGCTTGCCCAAGAGGCATATAGCGCGCCGCACGATATTGGGACTGGTAGTGGCCCGTCGTGCGCAATCGTCCGTGACGTTGCAGACGGTCGTGTTATCGCGTTCCCTGGAACCGATAGTGTGGCCGACCTGCTAGCTGACTTCGACGTAAAGCCTGATCCTGTTCCGTTCCTCGGGCATGTGCATGGCGGCTTCTGGAGCGCCTACCAGGCTATTCAGCAAGAAGTCATCAACGCGGCCAGTGGGCAAGCAGTTATCTTCGTTGGCCACTCATTGGGGGCTGCACTCGCTATCGTTGCTGCGGCTTCATTCGTGGCGAATGGGAATCCCGTCAAGGCGGTATGGGGTTTTGCACCGCCGCGGGTGAGCCCGGACGTAAGCATCTCGAGCGTGCTTGCTGGCACGCGTATGAACCTCTACCGAAACGGCAACGATGCGGTGCCCGCTGTACCTCCTATCTGGCCTCAAAGCGGATCTCTGATTCAGATCGGCAAAGCGTCGCTGCCGTTCATCAATCTGAAAGATCACGCGCTCTCGCGGTACATCGCAGCTCTCCCGACAAACTAGGGACGATCCATGAAGAAAATCCTTATCGCGGCCCTGATGTGGCCGCTGCTGACGCTTGCCCAGAGCTATCCGTCGCCGACGTTGAATAATGTGACTCTGCTAGGCGGGATTGGCGGCGCAGGAACAGCCTCTCTGATAGGTACATCAGTCGCTCCGCTTACTACTGATCAGTTCAGGATTACGGGGCAACTCAACAACCCTACGGCATCGGCGGAATACATATACGGTGCCGCGATCGGGGCTGTTGGACAGCCTGTATTTACGGGTGATGCCATGCGCGGAGTTGCTACGCAGACATCGGGGTCAACCAACTGGACGACCAATGGCATTGCTGGTTACGTGCTAAATAAGCAAGCCGGGGCAACATCAACTAAATCAGCTGTAGCCCTGTTTGGTGTGAATATATGCGCGGTTGACAACTGCCAATCATGGGGCGGCGATACGATTGTTTCGGATTCGCTTGGCTTTACCGGCGTAACTTCCGGGTCCGGGCGTCAACTATATGGATTCGAAGCAGACTGTAACGTCAGCAGCCCAAACACAAAGTGCATATCGTTTTTCGCGGGCGGCACAGCGCTAACCTCGTCTGCCTATCTTGTTGGGTTTCAAACAAATCAGCTTGGCGGGGGCGTTGGGGCTAAATGGACGTACTCTTTCGCATCTCCTGATGGGAACTCGGTCAATGCCATGTATGTAGGACTCGCTGCAACGGGTGCCAGTCAATCGAGTCAGCCCATCGTTTTCCAATATACTGATGCGGGAAGCGTTGCCCATTCGTCGACTGTGACCATGACGCCGACGGGCCTTCAAACAAATGCCGCAGCATTCAATCCGCAGACAACGAACGTAGCCACGCTTGGCACTTCATCTTTGGTGTGGTCCAACATATACGCCCAGAATGGGACTTTCAGCGGGCCCGTAACGGTTACTGATCCATCGGGAAGCAACCAAGCAAATTTGACGATCTCTGCAACAGGTGATTCGCAGGGAGCGGGGCTCAAATTTATTGGCAATGGAGGAACGACGCCAAGCAAAACAATCCGAGCACGAGGCGGTAATTTTGAATTCGTCAATGATGCTTTCAATTCAGTAATCGCGACGATGACTGACGGCGGCTCATTATCGACGAATGGAGGATTGAACAATACGCCTGTCGGCAACACGGTCAGGTCAACCGGAGCATTTACAACTGTTTCGGCTACGTCGACTATTACCCCATCAACGACTGCCGGCATCGTAGGTACGACACTGGCCGATAACGCAAATTCAGGGAGTGTAGGCGAATTCGGGATTGCATCTACGCAAAACACGTCAATCACGAGCGGCGTTGTGTTCAACGCAACGAGCGTGTCTCTTCCAGCTGGGGACTGGGATGTGTGGGGCGCCATTACGACCAATCCTGCCGGCACGACGACAACCTCGACATATCAGTGCGGCATCAGCACGACATCAGCGACATTCGGGACGTTCGCTACAGGAGTGAACAATGCGAATGGCCCGGTAGGCGTTAGCGCAGCGGCTGGCACGGCTGTTAATACGTCATGCCCTCTGACGCGTGTGAACGTATCGTCTCCCACGACCGTCTATGTAGTTGCAAACGTCATCTTCGCTACTAGCACCATGCAGGTTAGCGGAGCGATCATGTATCGGCGCCGTCGCTGATGATTTAGGCCGATGCAATCCAAAACTGCCTTGTAAGTGTTTGTTTTTGTTAGTGGCAGATTGTTTGAATCAGTAGTCCTAAATTCATCCATCAAGCTCATTTTTCCCACACGAAATCATGCATTTATGCGGTTTTGGTGGTTGTTCCTGATCGGCACCGGCCTCGCGATACGCCATCCGCGCACGGCCGCGATGGGCAGCGCGTTCTCGATCTTCTTCTGGAATTTCACGTCGCCGAACAACACGACGCGGATCGGCGACGCCGCGTTTCTGAACAGCGCGCTCGCGACGCTGCTCGGCATCGCGTTCGGCGCTTTGGTATTCGCGCTGGTGTTTCCCGGCGATCCGGGCACGAGCCGGCGGCGGCTGCATCGCGCGGTGCGCCGCGATCTGGCGCGGCTCGCGCGCGAGCCGCGGGCGTGGTCGGCGAGCGCGTGGCTGAGCCGCACGGCCGACCGTCTTGCACGCGAGCTCGGATTCGCGGGTAGCGTGCCGCAGACACGGATCGAGCACGACATGCGCGATCTGCTCGCGATCTGGGGAATCGGCGACAGCCTGCTGTCGCTCGCCGAACTGGCCACGCGCGAGCCGGCCGCGCGCCGCGCGGCGGCGGCGGTGCGTGGGCGCGTCGCACGGGCGGATTTCGCGCGACTCGAGCAGACGTGCGACGCCGCGGCCGGCCTGTTGCGACGACGCGTGGCCGCGCGCGACGGCGACGACGCGCATGCGTTGCTGCACGGCGTGGTCCTGCTGCGGCGGATCGCGGATGCGGCCGCCGCGCATGGCGATTTCCTGCGCGGCCGCAGCGATCGAACAGGATGGCCGCTCAGGTGAGGCGGTAGGCCGGGCCGGGCGTCACCTCGGCCGGCAGCGGCTCGCGGTTCAGTTCGAGCAGCGTGCGCTCGATCTGCCGCGTCATCGCATCGAGCGCGAGATGATTCGGGCCGTCGCCGAACGGTTCGGCGATCGCATGCGCGATGGCGTCGAGCGCGATCAGCGTATAGGCGACGAAAACTGTCACAAAAGGTGTCGCCACACCGATCGAATCGACGAGACCGAACGGCAACAACACGCAATACGCGTAGATGGTCCGGTGCAGCAGCACGTCGTATGAAAACGGAATCGGCGTCGACGCGATGCGCTCGCAGCCGCTCACCATCGCGACGAGATCGTCGAGGCGCGCATCGAGCATCCACAGGCGCGTGTCGGCGAGATGGCCCGCATCGGCGCGCGCGGCGAACGCTTCGCGCAGCGCGTGCACGATGACGATCGGGCGAAACCGGGAAGCGGCGACGCGCGCGTAGGTGGCGCCGTCGAGCAGCGCGCGCAGGTCCGCGGCCGGATCGGTGCCGCGCAGTTGGTGCTTGAGCGCGTAGACGAACGCGACGACCGTGCGCACGAACGCGCGGCGCGAGGCGTCGTCGCGGTCGAGCGCGCCGTAGCAGAGCGCCTGCGACACCAGCGTGCGCGTGGCGGTCAGCACGCCGCCCCACAGCTGCCGGCCTTCGCGATAGCGTTCGTAGCTGGCGTTGTTGCGAAACCCGGCGAAGATCGCGAGCGTCAGGCCGATCAGCGTGAACGGCGTCGGGTTCAGCGGCACCTTCTCGCCGAGCACGCGGCCGCCGCCCCAGACCGCGACGACGCTGATCGCGAGCGTCAGCACGAGCTGCGGCAGGATGGTCGGCAGCACCGAGCCGTTCCAGACGAGCAGCATCCGCAGCCAGTGCTCGCGCGGACGAACGATCATCGTCGCGCTCCGTCAGGCGGCGATCGAGGCGGGCGCCGCCGCGCGATGCAGCAGCACGGGCACCGATTTCGACGTCGGCGTGTTGCACACGTCGCCGACGCTGTCGAGCGGCACGAGCGGGTTGGTTTCCGGGTAGTACGCGCCGATGCAGCCGCGCGGAATGTCGTACTCGACGAGCAGGAAGCCGTCCGCGCGCCGCTCGATGCCGTCGTGCCACACGGTTTCCATGTCGACCCATTCGCCGGCCTTCAGGCCGAGCATCGCGAGATCGTCGCGGTTGACGAACACCACGCGGCGCTGGCCGAACACGCCGCGATAGCGGTCGTCGAGCCCGTAGACGGTCGTGTTGTACTGGTCGTGCGAGCGCGTCGTCATCAGCGTCATCAGCCGGTCGCCGTGCAGCGCGCGGGCGCGCTGGATCGGCGTGTCGGTCGGCAGCGCGTGCGCGATGAAGTTCGCCCTGGCCGTCGGTGTCAGCCATTCGCGGTCGCGCGATGCGACGCGCAGGTGGAAGCCGCCGGGCCGTGCGATGCGTGCGTTGTAGTCGTAGAAGCCGTCGACGGTCGCCTCGATCGCGTCGCGGATCTTCGCATAGTCGTTCTTGTACGCGAGCCAGTCGATCGTGCCGCTGCCGAACAGCGCGTGGCCCATGTGCGCGACGATCGCGGGCTCCGACATCAGGTTCGGCGAGGCCGGCTTGTTCATCCCGTACGACACGTGGACCATGCTCATCGAATCCTCGACCGTCACGCCTTGCGCGACGTCGTCCTGCAGGTCGATCTCGGTGCGACCGAGCGTCGGCAGGATCAGCGCGTCGCGGCCGTGGATCAGGTGGCTGCGGTTCAGCTTCGTCGTGATGTGCACGGACAGTGCGCAGCGCCGCATGCCTTCCCACGTGCGCGGCGTGTCGGGCGTCGCCATCGCGAAATTGCCGCCCAGACCGATCAGTACCTTCACACGGCCGTCGAGCATCCCTTCGATCGTCTCGACGACGTCGTAGCCGTGATGGCGCGGCGGTTCGAAATCGAACACGTGGCCGAGCCGGTCGAGGAACGCCTGCGACGGCTTTTCCTCGATGCCGACCGTGCGGTTGCCCTGCACGTTCGAATGGCCGCGCACCGGGCACAGGCCGGCGCCGGGGCGGCCGATGTTGCCGCGCATCAGCATCAGGTTCGTCAGCATCTGCACCGTCGCGACCGAATGCTTGTGCTGCGTGATGCCCATGCCCCACGTCGCGATCACGCGTTCGCTGCGTGCATAGCGCTGCGCGAGCGCGTCGATCTGCTCGTACGGCACGCCGCTTTCGGCCGTCAGCGCGGACCAGCGCTCGGCGCGCAGATCGTCGGCGAACGCGTCGAACCCGGCCGTGTGCTCGCCGATGAACGCGGTGTCGACGACGCGCGGCGCACCGGCGGCGCGCGCGGCGTCGTCGAGTTCGAGCACGCGCTTGGCCATCCCCTTGATCAGCGCGAAATCGCCGCCGATCGTCGGCTGGATGAACGTCGATGCGATCTTCGTGCCCGACATCGTCAGCATCTCGAGCGGGCTTTGCGGATCGGCGAAGCGTTCGAGCCCGCGCTCCTTCAGCGGGTTGATCGACACGATCGTCGCGCCGCGCTTCGCGCACTCGCGCAGCTCGCCCATCATCCGCGGATGGTTGGTCGCGGGGTTCTGGCCGAAGATCAGCAGCGTGTCGGCATGCTCGAAATCGTCGAGCGTAACGGTGCCCTTGCCGACGCCGACCGACGCCGGCAGCCCGCGGCTCGTCGCCTCGTGGCACATGTTCGAGCAGTCGGGGAAGTTGTTCGTGCCGTACCGCCGCACGAACAGCTGGTACAGGAACGCGGCCTCGTTGCTGGCGCGGCCGGACGTGTAGAACGCGGCCTGGTTCGGGTCCGGCAGCGCGCGCAGGTGGCGCGCGATCAGCTCGAACGCGTCGTCCCACGCGATCGGCACGTAGCGGTCGGTCTGCGCGTCGTACACCATCGGGTCGGTGAGCCGCCCGTGCTGTTCGAGCTCGAAATCCGACTGTTCGAGCAGTTCGGTCACCGTGTGCGCGGCGAAGAAGTCCGGCGTCACGCGCTTGCTCGTCGCCTCCGCGGCCACGGCCTTCACGCCGTTCTCGCAGAATTCGAACGTCGATGCGTGCTGGCGGTCGGGCCACGCACAGCCCGGGCAGTCGAAGCCGTCCGGCTGGTTCTGGCGCAGCAGCGTGCGGTAGTTGCCGCCGGCGACCTTTTCCTTGATCAGGTTGATCGTGACGGCTTTCAGCGCGCCCCAGCCGGCGGCCGGGTGGGTATACGGTTCGATGCGCGCGGTGGCGGATTTCTTTTTCATGATGCGGGTGTCGGGGTCGATGCGTGCAGAGTACGCGCGGCGCCCGTGCCGCTGTGTGTACACCTGTTCACTTCAAAAAAGAGTACAGTTTCGGCCATCCATACCATGCGGATCGCAACTGTGTTGCTGAAGGGAAGCTGAAAGGAGGCACGTGAAGCGTTACGAACAACTGGCCGACGATCTCCAGGCGCAGATCGAGCGAGGCGTGTACCGGCCCGGCGAGCGGATTCCGTCGGTGCGGCACGCGAGCCGGCAGCAGCAGCTCAGCGTCACGACCGTGCTGCGTGCGTACCTCGTGCTGGAAAGCCGCGGCCTGATCGAAAGCCGGCCGCAGTCGGGCTACTTCGTGCGGGCGCGCGCGGCGGCGCCGGCCGAGGCCGAGCTGCATGTCTCAGCGCCGGCCGCCGAGCCGTCGGCCGTGGACGTGAGCCGGCTCGTGCTGTCGACGCTGCGCTCGATCGCGCGCGACGACGCGGTGCCGCTCGGTTCGCCGTATCCGGACGCGTCGCAGTTTCCGGTGCAGCGCCTCGCGCGCTATGCGCAGACGATCGGGCGGCGGCGCACGCGCTGGGGCGTGATCGACGACCTGCCGCCCGGCAATCAGGAGCTGATTCGCCAGATCGCGCGGCGCTATGCGGAGCGCGGGGTCGCGGTCGAGCCGGGCGAGATCGTGATGACGATCGGCGCGACCGAGGCGATCAACCTGTGCCTGCAGGCGGTGGCGAAACCGGGCGACACGATCGCGGTGGAGTCGCCGACGTTCTACGCGATGCTGCACGCGATCGAGCGGATGGGCATGCGCGCGCTCGAAATCGCGACGCACCCGGGCGACGGCATCGATCTCGACGCGCTCGAGCGGGTCCTCGCGCGCGAGCCCGTCGCCGCATGCATGGTGATGCCGAATTTCCAGAATCCGCTCGGCTTCCAGATGCCCGATGCGCGCAAGCGCGCGCTGGTCGAACTGCTCGCGAAGCACGGCGTGCCGGCGATCGAGAGCGACGTCTATCACGAGCTGCACTTCGGCGACACGGCGCCGAGCGCGCTGAAGTCGTTCGATCGCGACGGACTGGTGCTGCATTGCGCGTCGTTCACGAAGAGCCTGTCGCCGCGCTACCGGATCGGCTGGGCGATGCCGGGCCGTTATCGCGACCAGGTCGAGAAGCTGAAATTCCTGAACACGCTCGCGACGCCCGCGATCGAGCAACTCGCGATCGCCGAATACCTGAAATACGACGGCTACGATTTTCACTTGCGGCGCATGCGCAAGCAGTATGCGCAGCAGGCGAGCCTGATGAGTGCGATGGTGCGGCGTTTCTTCCCGGAAGGCACGCGGCTGTCGCAGCCGCAGGGCGGATATGTGCTGTGGGTCGAACTGCCGCCGCAGGTCGACGCGATGAAGCTGTATACGCTGGCGCTCGCGCAGCGGATCACGGTCGGGCCCGGGCACATGTTCTCGGCCGGCACCGACTACCGGCATTTCATCCGGCTCAACTACAGCTATCCGTGGTCGCGGCAGATCGAGGACGCGTTGAAGGTGCTGGGGCGGCTCGCGTCGGAGTGCGCGGCGCGGTGAGCGCCGCCGCCCGACGGCGGGGCAGGCGGCCGCTGGCGGCCTGCCGCCGTGGCCGGTATCAAGCCGCGCGCGGTGCGTGCACGCCCGCTTGCGCGGCGTCGACCATCTGCCGCATGTCGAAGCCCGACGGATGCTGATACACGCGCAGCCCGAATTCAGGCAGCACCGCGATCAGGTGGTCGAACAAGTCGGCCTGGATGGTTTCGTAGTCGACCCACGTCGTCGTATCGGTGAAGCAGTACAGTTCGAGCGGAATGCCCTCGGCCGTGAGCGGCAGTTGTCGCGCCATGTTCGTCATGTCGCCGCGAATGCGCGGATGGCCCTTCAGGTAGTTCGCGACGTACGCGCGGAACGTGCCGAGATTCGTCAACTGGCGGCGGTTCGCCGGGCAGTCGCCGGCCGCGCCGAGCGTGCCGTTCCATTGCTCGATCGCGTCGACCTTGTCCTCGAGATAGTCCTTCAGCAGCGTCAGGCGTCCGAGCCGTTCGATCTCGTCGTTCGTGAGAAAGCGCACGCTCGTCGCATCGACGAACAGCGCGCGCTTGATGCGGCGGCCGCCCGCTTCGGTCATCCCGCGCCAGTTCTGGTAGCTCTCGGTGATCAGCTTCCACGTCGGCACCGTGATGATCGTGTGATCGAAGTTCGCGACCTTGACGGTGTTCAGCGTGATGTCGATGACCGTGCCGTCCGCCCCGGCCGACGGCATCGTGATCCAGTCGCCGATCCGCAGCATGTCGTTCGACGACAGCTGCACGCCGGCGACGAGGCCGAGCAGCGTGTCCTTGAAGATCAGCATCAGCACCGCGGACATCGCGCCGATGCCGGACAGCAGCAGGCCGATCTGCTTGCCGGTCGCGTCGCCGATCACGACGAGCGCGGCCGTGATGAACATCACCAGCTTGACGAGCTGCATCGCGCCTTTCAGCGACAGGCGCGGCTGGTCGCGCTGCGAGGTGCGGTGCGTATGCTCGAGCGCGGACAGCGTCGCGCTGATGGTCATCGTCACGAGGAACACGATCAGCGCGAACAGCACCTTGTCGGCGACCTGCGCGACCAGGCCTGGCATGCCGGGCACCGCGCCGAGCCCGAGCTTGATCACGACGAACGGGACGATGCGGTTCAGCCATTTGAATGCGCCGAATTCGAACAGCGCGTCGTCGACGCGCGTGGCGGACAGCCGCGCGAGACGCGCGACCACGCGAAACAGCAGGAAGTGGACGACAGCGGCGATCGCGCCGGCGGCGGCGAGCAGGACGACGATGCCGACGAGCGGCGTGAACCAGGATTCGTTCAGGGTCATAGGGGCGGAATGGGGCCTTCTTGTGCGTTGAATCGGCGCCGCGAGGCGGCGTGCACCCGGTGAAGGGCGCATGAAAGGGACCGTGATTGTGCCATCGGGTTCCGGATGCGTGCGGTGAGGGCCGGTCGATCGGCTCCCGAATCGGCTCACCTTTGTACAGGTGTCCTCTGTATCGAGGTGAAGGTGGATGGCGAATCCGCGTCACCGCAAGCCGGCGCTCGCGGCAGGGACGGCGCGGCTCGACGTGCTGCTCGGTTTTGCATTCGGCGTGGTTGCGATGGCGTCGTTGTCGCCGTGGTGTTTCGCCGGACGGCCGTTTCACATGCATGTTGCGCACGGAGCGGCCGCGGCGTTGCCTGAATGCGAGGCTTGGCTCGTTGCGCGTGGCGTCGATCGGTGCCGATGTGGCCTGCCGTAGCGGGACCGCGCGCGCACGCGGCGCGGCCCGTCTTCAGCGCGAACCGGCCGGTGTGTGGCGAGCTCGTCCGTCGCCGCCTGCGCCAGCCGACCGCAACGGCAGCCGCAGCGTCGTCGCGAAGCTCGCCGCATGCAGCGCGCACAGCAAGCCGAACGCCCACGCGTACGCGACGGCCTGCGTGCCGCCCGCCGACGTCGATTCGGCCTGCAGACGCCACGCGAGAAACAGCGTGCATAGCGTCGTGAACGTCGGGCCGCCGAGCCGTTGCACGATGTTGAGCGACGTGGTTGCCATCGGCAGGTTGCGGCGCTCGACCGACGCATACGCGGCGGAGATCGACGGCGCGCCGATCGCGCTCTGGCCCATGCCGCGCAGAAACAGCGCTGGCACGAGCACGAGCGGATCGTAGCCGGTCAGCGCGAGGAACACGAACGGCAGCGTGGCGACGAGTGCGAGCAGGGCGCCGGCCGCGGCCAGCCGACGTACGCCGAACCGGCTCGTCAGCGCGCCCATCGACGGATAGGTGACGAGCATGCCGAGCCCGAGCGGCGCGAGCAGCCAGCCCATTTCGCCGGGCGATCGCCCGCACGCCTGGATCAGAAACACGGGAATCAGCATCTGGCCTGCATACAGCGCGCCGTTCGACAGAAACTGCGTGCCGGCGGCCGCGCCGAACACGCGCGAGCGAAACAGCGCGAGATCGATCAGTGCACGCTCGCCCTGGCGGCGCTCGAAGCGCAGGAACGCGCCGAGCAGCAGCGCCGAGCTCGCGACCGCCACGATGCCGGGCGTCGAGCCGATCCGCTCGACGCCGTACAGGAACAGCACGAGGGCCGGCGACAGCAACGCGAGGCCGATCCAGTCGAGTTCGCGCCGCGGCGCATCGTCCCGGTCGCCGGGCAGGAACCGCGCGGCCAGTGCGAGCGCGAGCGCGCCGACGGGCAGGTTCACCAGAAACAGCCAGCGCCACGACGTGTGCTGCAGGATCGCGCCGGCCACGACCGGGCCGAGGATCGGCGCGAGCAGCACCGGCACCGCCGCGTAGCCGATCACGCGCGCCATCTGCTGGCCGGCGACGCGCGCGATCATCATCTGCGCCATCGGCGCGAGCAAGCCGCCGCTGACGCCTTGCAACACGCGGAACGCGATCAGCGACGGCGCGGACCACGCGAGCCCGCACAGCGCCGACGTGAGCGTGAACGCCGAGAAGCACCACAGGTACAGCGCCTTCGCGCCGATGCGGTCGACGAGCCAGCCGTTCAGCGGCAGCACCAGCGTCAGCGCGAGCAGGTAGCCGCTCGTCACCCACTGGATCGTCGACAGGCTGGCATGCAGGTCGGTCGCGAGGCTCGACAGCGACACGTTGACGATCGTCGCATCGAGCTGCGACAGCAGCGAGCCGAGCGTCGCCACCGCGCTGACTTTCCAGATCGACGGATCGAGCCGGCCGGGCGCGTGGCCCGGCGCCGGCCGGATGCGCTCGTCGCTCACGCGCCGCGCCGGTCGAGCAACGCGACGATGTCGTGCGTCGTGCCCGTTTCGCCGAGGCGCGGGAACAGCCTCTCGACGCTGTTGACGTGCGCGTCCGCGTTGAGGTCGGTCATCGCGTCGACGGCGAGCGTCACGTTGTAGCCGAGTTCGTGCGCCTGCCGCGCGGTCGATTCGACGCCGATGCTCGTCGCGACGCCGGTCAGCACGATCTGCGTGACGCCGGCTGCCTTCAGATGCGCGTCGAGACCGGTGCCGGTGAAGGCGCCCCAGGTCTGCTTCGTCACGACGTGGTCGTTCGGCTGGCGGTTCAGCTCGGGCACGAGTTCGGTCCAGTCGGCGGGGAACTGCGCCGTGCGCGGCGGTTGCTCGGTGCGGCCTGGTGCGCCGCCCGCGACGTTGACCAGCACGATCGGCAGGCCGCGGCTGCGGAATGCGTCGAGCAGTTCGCGGGTGCGGGCGATCACCGGTGCGACCGGGTGCGCGGTGGGGAGGCCGACGATGCCTTTCTGCAGGTCGATGACGACCAGCGCCGTGTTCGTGTCGAGACGGGTTGCGCTCATGATGGGACTCCGGAGGAGAGGGCGAGGAAAACCGTGCGCGGATGCCGCGTGGCGCACGGGCCGGTTCATTGGTCGCCGATGCGGCGAATCAGCGGGATGGCCGCGGCAAGCGTGTCGATGTCTTGCGGATCGAGCTTCTCGATCGCGGCGGCGAGCCACCGGTGTTTCGCGGCGTTGCGCTTGCGTCGCGCGTCGAGGCCGGCGGCGGTGAGTTTGAACAGGATCTGGCGGCCGTCGGTCGGATGCGGTTCGCGCTCGACGAGCGCGTCTTCCTCGAGGCTCGCGAGGATCGCCTTCATCGACTGAGGCTTCATCGCCTCGGCGCGCGCGAGATCGGCGGTCGTCATCGGCCCGTGCCGTTCGAGCCGGGCGAGCGCGCTCGTCTGGGACATGCCGAGCCCTTCGGAATCGATCTCGGCGCGCAGCCGACGGATGAGCTGGCCGACCGCGAGGGTCAGGTCGGCGGCGACGGTTTCGGCGGAAACGCCGGGTTTGCGTGGCGGGTTCATGCGGCGAAGCATAGAACATGACAGTTAAACTTGCAAGTTTAACTGTTGAATTGATCGCCGGATGGCGGCGCCTACCGGCGCGACTACGTGACTACGTGCGTCGATGCGCGATCGGTACGACTTCGCTGTATCGCGGGGTCGCGTTTTCGTGCAGCAGATCGCCGAGGTACTGGGCGAGTTCGTGGGCGGCGAGCGTCGACGGGATCTGCAGATCGGCCGGGCGCCGCTTGCCATCGGCGCCGAGATCGAACACGGCCCAGCGGCCGTTCGTGCGCACGACGGCGAGCAGCCGACCGAACGCGTTGAAGCGGTATTCGTGCTGCATGACGTCGCTCCCGTAGCGTGAACGCGCCGGCTGCCCGGATGCGCTTACCGGATCGAGCAGGACAGCCAGCGATGGATCCGGATGGCGTCGCTCGATACGCCGGCACGCGTCGGTGCGCCGAGCAGCACGACCGTTTCGCGGCGACCTTTCACGCGCATGCGCATCACGACGCCGTGCCCCGATTCGTTGATGAAGCCGGTTTTCTGCAGCCGGATCGGCAGGCGGCGGTAGCGCACGAGCGGGTCGGAGTTGACGTACACGAGTTCGCCGTTGCCGGGGCGCACGGTGGTCGACAGATCGTCGAGAAATAGCGGATCAGCGGATCCTGCGCGGCCGCGCCGACGAGCCGCGCGAGATCTTCCGCCGTCGACACGTTGTGCGGCGACAGGCCGGTCGGTTCGCGGAAGTGCGTGTGCCGCATGCCGAGCCGGCGCGCTTCGCGGTTCATCGCGTTGACGAACGCGGTGCGCCCGCCCGGATAGTCGCGGCTCAGCGCGGCGGCCGCGCGGTTCTCCGACGACATCAGCGCGATATGGAACATCTCGCGGCGCGACAGTTCCGAGCCGACCTGCAGGCGCGAACCGGTGAACTTGATCGTGTCGCGATCGCGCGCGGTCACGCGCAGCACGCCGTTCAGCGGACGATCGGCGTCGCGTGCGACGACGGCCGTCATCAGTTTCGAGATCGATGCGATCGGCCGTACGGTGCGTGCATTGCGAGCCAGCAGCGGGGTGCCGGAATCGACGTCGAGCACGTAGGCCGCGCGCGAATGCAGCGACCGGACCGCGCGCGGCGTGTAGCCGCAACTGGCGAGCAGCTTCGGTTTCGCGGGCGGGCGCGGCCGCACGGCCGTCGTGCGTTTCGCGCGTCGCTGCTGCGGCGCGGGTGCCGCGTGGCGTTTGACCGCCTGATGCGTCACGCGCGGGCGGCGATGCTTGACGGCCTTTTTCTTGCGATGGGGCTTCTTCTTGACGGCCTTCGTGTGGGCATGCGGTTGGGCGTGTACGGTGCGATGCGGCTGCACGCGTTGCGCGGACGCATTCGTGGCGAATGCGAGTAGCAGGAACGACAGGGCGAGGATCAGGGTGGTCCGGGCGCGAGGCAGGCGCGCGATGAGGCCGGTCAAGCGAAAGTCTCCTTTTCACGCGCGATGCGGCTGCGCGGAATGCGTGGGCGGTCAGCGGGTGCGGGAAATTATACGGTCGATCGCGGGGCGATGACGATCGGATGACGCGCAATGACGCGTGATACGGGAGGGTTTCCGGCGTTTTCGCGCTGCCGGACAGCGGTGCGCATGGGATGAAAGGCGGGCGGGTGCGCGGCTCAGCGCGGCCAGTTCCGCCGCGACACGACCGCAAAACCGATCGCGATCGAACCCGTCGCCGCGCGTGGCGGCGCGTCGTCCAGCGCGTCGCCGAAGCGGAAGCGGCGGCTGCGCCCGTCCGTGCATTTGGCACGACGCTTCGGTGCGCGCGCATCGGCGGCGACGGCGCATGCGGTCGTATCCGCGACATCGGATGAGGGCTCGGCCACGCAGTCGGCCGCTGGATCGAGGGACATGGACGTGAATTCCGGGAAGGGCATGTCCGTATTGAACGCCATTGCATTCGATCGGTAAAATGAATATTTCGATCGTTACGATTCCGTTGAAGAATGGAACTCAAACTGTTGCGCACGTTCCTGACGGTCACCGAGCTGTGCCATTTCAGCCGCGCGGCCGATGCGCTGCACATGAGCCAGCCTGCGCTCAGCAAGCAGATCGGCGCGCTCGAGGCGAGCCTCGGCGGCAAGCTGTTCGAGCGCGGCCGGCATGGCGCGGAACTGACGCCGTTCGGCGAACGCTTCCTGCCCGACGCGCAGGCGCTCGTGCGCGATGCCGACGAAATCCTGGCGCGTGCGCGGGAAGCGACGAGCGGGCAGCGCGGGCACTTGCGGCTCGGCATCTGCTTGTCCGTGCTCACGCTCGTGCCGAAGCTGATCGCCGAATTCCGTCGTTGCAATCCGGGTATCGCGGTGACGCTGAGCGATCTGTCGTCGTCCGAACAGACACGCCGGCTGCGCGCCGGCAAGCTCGACGCGGGTTTCCTGCGTGTGCCCGCCGACGAAGGCTTGTCGTCGTTCAAGGTGATCGACGAGGCGCTCGCGCTCGCGGCGCCGCCGCATCTCGGCTTCAAGCGCGTGCCGGCCAATCTCGACGTGCTCAACGAGATCGGCTTCATCGCGCTGCAGCGTGCGCGCGGCCCGGGGCTGGCCGCACAGATCGACCGGTGGTGCGTCGCGCGCCGCTTCGTGCCGCAGGTGATGCAGCAGGCGGAGGACGTACAGTCGGTGCTGACGTCGGTCGCGGCCGGCGTCGGCGTCGCGTTCATCCCGTCGAGCGCGCGGTACCTGCTGCGCGACGCGACGGTGCTGCCGCTCGACGGCCGGGACGCGAAGTGGCGCGTGGGGCTCGCGTGGCGGTCCGATCGCGACGATCCCGTCACCGCGCGTTTCGTGTCGTTCATGCGCGCGGCGCTCAAGGGGGCGTGACGCCGCGTAGAGTGTCCACGATCGTTTTCTCCATGCATGCCGGCGCCGACGCCGGCCGACGAACGCGAACCGATGACTTCAGAAACCGACGCCTCCCCGCTCGATCCCGCACTCGTTGCCACGCTCGCGACGCTGAACGAAGCCGCGAACGATCCGGCCGGCAAGACGTGGTCGCTGCCGAAGATCGCGAAGCGTGCGCAGCTGCCGATGAGCACGCTTCGCCGCGTGCTGACGCAACTCGACGCCGCGGGCCTGAGTGCGACGACGCTGAACGAGGACGGTACCGGCAGCGCCGCACTGACCGACGAAGGGCGCGCGGTGTGCGCGCAGCTGTTCGGCGCGAACGACGCCGGATGAACGAAAAACGGGCCGCGGATGCGGCCCGTTCGTCACCGAGCGACGGCAGGTCGGGGCGTTCGGCCCGCGCGGGTGGCGCGCGGGCCGGTGCGTCGACATCCGCGCGACATCAGAACCACTGCTTGTAGCGGCGCACGTAGATCGTCTTGACGATCTGCGCGAGCACGATGTAGCCGACCATCGTCGCGGCGAGCCACAGCCAGTAGGTGCCCGGCAGGTGCATGAAGCCGAGTGCTTGCGCGAACGGCGAGAACGGCAGCCAGCAGCCGATCGCGATCGCGGTGAAGGTCGACAGCAGCACCGGCAGCGACGCCGTGCTCTGCAGGAACGGGATCTTCTGCGTGCGCAGCAGGTGCACGACGAGCGTCTGCGACACGAGGCTCTCGATGAACCAGCCCGAATTCATCACGATCTGGCCGCTCGACCCGCCGTTCAGGTGATACAGCGCGCCCGCACCGAACACGGTCCACATCAGGATGTACGTCGTGATGTCGAATACCGACGACGTGGGCCCGACCCACAGCATGAAGCGGCCGATGTTGCCGGCTTCCCACTTGCGCGGCTTCTTCAGGAACTCGGGGTCCATCTTGTCCCACGGCAGCAGCATTTGCGACGTGTCGTAGATCAGGTTCAGCACGAGCAGCTGCGTCGCGAGCATCGGCTCCCACGGCAGAAACGCGCTGGCGACGAGCACCGAAAACACGTTGCCGAAGTTCGAGCTGGCGGTCATGTTCAGGTACTTCAGGATGTTGCCGAACGTCTCGCGGCCCTTGATCACGCCTTCCTCGAGCACCATCAGGCTCTTTTCGAGCAGGATGATGTCGGCGGTTTCCTTCGCGATGTCGGCGCCGCTGTCGACCGAGATGCCGACGTCGGCGTCGCGCAGCGCGGGCGCGTCGTTGATGCCGTCGCCGAGGAAGCCGACCGTGTGGCCGTTCGCCTGCAGCGCCTTGACGATGCGCGCCTTCTGCAGCGGCGTGAGCTTCGCGAACACGGTCGTGCGTTCGACGACCTGCGCGAGCGTGGCATCGTCGAGCGCTTCGATCTCCGTGCCGAGCATCGGCTTGCCGGGTTCGAGGCCGACCTGGCGGCACACCTTCATCGTGACGGTCGGGTTGTCGCCCGTCAGCACCTTCACCGCGACGCCGTTCTCGCGCAGCGCGGCCAGCGCCGGTGCGGCCGATTCCTTCGGCGGATCGAGGAAGGTCAGGAAGCCGCGCACGACGAGATCGCGTTCGTCGGCGGTGCGGTATTGCGCGCGTTCGTCGCCGCGCGGGATCGTGCGCGTGGCGAGCACGAGCACGCGGAAACCGTCCTCGTTGTACGCGGTGGCTTGTTCGAGCAACCGCTTGCGGGCCACGAAGTCGAGCGGGCGCACGCCGTCTTCGTCCTGCACGTGCGTGGAAACCGCCAGCATTTCCTCGACCGCACCCTTGCAGATCAGCAGGTGCGTGCCGTGCGTGTCCTCGACGACGACCGACAGGCGGCGCCGCACGAAGTCGAACGGCAGTTCGTCGATCTTCTTGTAGCCCTGCGGCTTCACGCGTTCGCCGATCTCGTCGGCGCGCGCGACGACCGCGATGTCGATCAGGTTCTTCTGGCCGCTCTGGTGGAAGCTGTTCAGCCAGCCGAGCCGCAGGATGTCCTCGTTCTTGTGGCCGGACAGATCGAGGTGGTGTTCGAGGATGATCTTGTCCTGCGTGAGCGTGCCGGTCTTGTCGGTGCACAGCACGTCCATCGCGCCGAAGTTCTGCACCGAGTTCAGCCGCTTGACGACGACCTTGCGGCGCGCCATCGCGACCGCGCCGCGCGCGAGGTTCGCGCTGACGATCATCGGCAGCATCTCCGGCGTCAGGCCGACGGCCACCGCGAGGGCGAACGTGAGTGCGCTCAGCCAGTCGCCCTTGGTCAGGCCGTTGATCATGAACACGATCGGCACCATCACGAACATGAACTTGATCAGCAGCCAGCTGACGCTCGCGACGCCGCGGTCGAAGCTCGTCTCGACGCGCTTGTGGCTCACGACGTTGCGCGCGAGCGAGCCGAAGTACGTGTCTTCGCCGGTCGCGACGACGACGGCCGTCGCCGTGCCGCTGACGACGTTGGTGCCCATGAAGCAGACGTTCTCGATGTCGAGCAGCGACGCCGGTGCGTCGTTGGCCGCGGCGGGCGCATGCGTGCTCGCGGATTTGCCGGCCACCGCGCCGAGCGTGTCGTACTTCTCGACGGGCAGCGCCTCGCCGGTCAGCACGGCCTGGCTGATGAACAGATCGCGCGACGCGAGCAGGCGCACGTCGGCGGGGATCATGTCGCCGGCCGAGAGATGCACGATGTCGCCGACGACGACCTCGCGCATCGGCACCTCGCGGCGCGCCGGCTCCGCCGTGTCGGTCACCGCGCGCTGCACGGTCGCCGTCGTGCGGACCATCGCCTTGAGCTTCTCGGCCGCGCGCAGCGAGCGGAACTCCTGCACGAAGCGCAGCAGCGCGCTGATCGTGACCATCGTCAGCAGGATCGTCATGCCGACGTAATCGCGATCGTCGGGGGCCGCGAAGTAGACGTCGGTGCAGAAGCTGATGGCGGCCAGCACCAGCAGCACGTAGACGAACGGGTTGTGGAACGAGAGCAGCAGCTGGCGGCTCCAGTGCGGCGGCTTGTCGTGCGCGATTTCGTTCGGCCCGTAATGCTGCAGGCGGTCGGCGGCCTGGTCGTAGGTGAGGCCGCGCGTGCTGGTGTGCAGCGACTTCAGCGTGGCTTCGAGCGGGCGGGCCGCTTCCTGCGCGGCGCGCATGATGCGCGGGTCGTTCTGCTGGCCGGCGCCGGCCTTGATGAAGCCGCGCTGTTTCTTGTGCGAGGTGTCGTGTCGTTTCGTCATGAATCGCTCCTTGCGCACGAGGCGGCGGGCGGGGAGCGACCGTGACGTTATCGACGCACGAGCGCTCCCCGCCGCGTCGCGTCAGGCGCGATCGGCTGTGGATCGGTAAGATCGGTAAAGGCGGGAACGCTCGCCGGCGCGCACGATGCGGACGGCGTGTCGATGCGCAGCGTCGCACCGGCGAGCGGTAATCGACTACTGTCGTCTGAGTTCATCTGCACTCCTGTCGGTTGCGGATAGTCGGCACGGGCGATCGGCAGCGGCGCGCGCAACGAGGCGCGCGGCCGGACGGCACGCGAACGGAGAGCGCACGCGGCCGATGCCGCGCGCAACGCGAACGCACACGCGCGACGGTGCGTCGCGTGCATTCGACAACATCGAAAATTCGGCGGGGGATCTGGCCGGTAATCAGGCCGGAAGGGCGCCGCATCCTGCTTCCCGGGATGCGGCAGAAGACGAGGCTCTGCGCGTTTTCCTCAGGCAGCAGTCAAGTTGGTCGGACACCAACTACAACTCGCATCGGTGTTCACAGAACACTCCATGTAATTAGACGGGAGCGATGGTAATGGCTCGTCGTGCGAAGCGTCAACCCTTTTGTCGGCCCTTTTTTCAGGCGTTTTTTCGGGATACTCGATCGTGCCGATGCAGGTTCGCGGGCGTGCGCGACAGCCCGTCACGAAACGGCCGCGCGCGTGCCATGTCGGCATGCGCGCGGCCGCTTCGAACGAGGTGCGGGTTACCGGTTCGCGGTCGCGACGGCGGCCCCTGCATCGAGGATGCCCGAGCCTGCCGGCAGCGCCGTGCACGACGTGCCGGCCGCCAGCTTCGCCGCGCGCGTGCCGCCTTGCAGCTTCTGCAGGATCTGCGCGGGCGTGAGATTGCCGTTCACCGACAGCATCAGCGCGGCGGCCCCCGTCACCTGCGGTGTCGCGAGGCTGGTGCCGTTCGCGAGGCCATAGGTGTCGGCGCCCGGCGTCGTCGTGCCGGTGTTCGACGTCGACAGGATGTTGACGCCCGGTGCGCTCAGCGCGACATCGGCGCCGAAGTTGCTGAACGATGCGCGGCGGCCCGTCGCATCGGTCGCGCCGACGGTGATCACGCCGCGGCAGTTCGCGGGCTGGTCGAGCCCGGTCGACAGGCCGTCGTTGCCGGCCGCGACGACCACGGTCACGCCCTTCGCGGTCACGTCGTCGATCGCCTGCTGGAACGTCGTGCTGCATGCGCCGACCCCGCCGAGGCTCAGGTTGATGATCTTCGCGGGATTCGGATTGTTCGGCACGCCGTTGACGGGAATGCCGGCTGCCCAGCGCATGCCGTCGGCGATGTCGCTCGTCACGCCGCCGCACTTGCCGAGCACGCGCACCGGCAGGATCTGGCCGAGCCACGACACGCCGGCGACACCGGTGCCGTTGTTGGCCGTCGCGCCGATCACGCCCATCACGCGCGTGCCGTGCCAACTGCTGTTGCTCGGCTGGCTCGCGCAGTGATAGTAGGGGCCGTTGGCGTCGTCCAGTTCCTGCTGCGTGACCCAGTCGCCCGGATCGGTTGCGTCCGGGCCGCGCGTCGAGCCGTTGTTGCTGGTGTGGACGTTGCTGATGAAGCTGTAGCCTTGCTGTATCAGGTTGCCGACGAGGTCGCCGTGCGGCCGGTAGCCGGTGTCGAGCACGGCCGTGACGACGGTCGGCGAACCCTTGGTCACGTTCCACGCGGGCGGCATGTCGATGCCGGCGGTCGGGTCGGACAGGTACCACTGCTGGTTGTAGAGCGGATCGCTCGGCGTGTCGCGGATCTGCATCGGGTGATCCGGTTCCGCGTAGTCGACGTCGCTGTCGGCCGCGAACGCCTGCGCGAGCGCGGCGGCATCGGCGGCGGCCATGCGCTGGCCGAGCGACAGCACGGCCGCGCCGTTCGAGATCGTCCGCTCGACCTGCACGTTCACCGGCGTTTGCGGGACCGTGCTCGCGTACGCGCGTGCGCTGCCGGTCACCGGTGCCGTCCAGCGCGTCATCGCGCGCTGGATCACCGCGTCGAGTCGCGAGCCGTTGTCGACGGCCGCCATCGCACGCGTGGCCGTCAGCGTCTTCAGCTTGACGATCAGGTGATCGACCGGCGGCTCGATCGGTGTGGCCTGCGCGGCCATCTGCACGGCGGCCTGCTGCGACGTGCACGCATTGCTGCCGGACGACGCGGGCGGGGTGGTCGGGGCGGGCGCGGGAGCGGGCGTCGGTGCCGGGGCCGGGGCAGGCGCCGCGTTGGAAGAAGACGGGTTGCTGCCGTCGCCGCCGCCACCGCCGCAGCCGGCGAGGGGCAGCAGGGCGGCGGCAGACAGCATGCCGGCGAGCATGCGCGCATGTGCGGGGCGCGCCAGCGCGAAATGGAAACGTTTGGCTCTCATGTTGAAACTCGATCCTCGTAGATAACCGTCGTGCCGGCGGTGGCGCCGGTCCGGGCGAGCCGGACCTTGTCGTTTTTGTCTGACGGTTGCAGCGGGTTGCTGCGACGCGCCATGCACTGGGTAACGGCGTGCGCGGCGGCTTCTTGAGTGCGTTTCGCGAGAAAAACGACGGGCGCCGCAAACGATTACGTTGCTGCGTTGCAGCGCGAACGCACGTTTGGAACAGCCGGCGGGGATGGCGCGGCCGCGCGCGCCCGGGTCGGTCGGGCGAGACGAGCGGCGCCGGGCGGTTTGCGCGGCACGGAAAACCTCGTTGAGGATCGGGCCGCGGCGGAAGGGTGTTTTACGGTTCCCCCGATGTGACGCGAATATTGTCGGGCGTAGGATCGCGATTCGCTCAACGTTTCGTCAGGAGACACGCATGGATCGCCGTTTCCGTTGGCTCGCCGTCGCGCTGGCCTGTGCGCTGGCCGGCACCGCGCACGCGCAGGCCCTTACCGGTACGCTGAAGAAGATCAAGGACACGGGTGTCGTGTCGCTGGGCATTCGCGAGTCGTCGGTGCCGTTTTCGTATTCGGACAACCAGCAGAAGAACATCGGCTACTCGCGCGACATCGCGTCGCGCATCATCGATCAGTTGAAGACGGACCTGAACCTGCCGAACCTCGCGGTGAAGGAAATCCCGATCACGTCGCAAAACCGGATTCCGCTGCTGCAGAACGGGACGATCGACTTCGAATGCGGCTCGACGACGAACACGCTCGAACGCCAGAAGCAGGCCGCGTTCTCGAACAGCATCTTTTTGTACGGCATCCGTTTCAGCACGCGCAAGGATTCGGGCGTGAAGGACTTTGCGGACCTGGCCGGCAAGACGGTCGCGACGACGGCCGGCACGTCGGACGAGCGCCTGTTGCGCAAGCTCAACGAAGAGAAGGCGATGAACATGACGATCATCAGCGCGAAGGATCACGCCGAAGCGTTCATGAACGTCACGACCGGGCGCGCGGTGGCGTTCGTGATGGACGAGCCGCTGCTGTACGGCGAGATCGCGAAGGACCGCAACCCGGGTGCGTACACGGTCACCGGCACGCCGCTCGTTCACGAAAACTACGCGTGCATGATGCGCAGGGACGATCCGGCATTCAAGCGCGTCGTCGACGGCGTGATCGCGAAGATGCAGACCTCGGGCGCGGCCGAGAAGCTGTACGGCCAGTGGTTCATGCAACCGATTCCGCCGAAGGGCGTGAGCCTCAACTATCCGCTGTCGGCGGAGATGAAGCAGCTGTTCAAGAATCCGACGGACCAGGCGCAGTACTGATTCGGCCGTCGCAATGAAAAACCGCCGGCGCATGCCGGCGGTTCGAGCGTGCCGCGCCGGGTGGCGCGAAGCGCGTCAGGCCTTGATTTCCGGGCCGCGTGCGGTGGGTGCGACAGGTGCGGCCGGCGTTGCCGGGGCCGCCGAACGCACCGGCGGCTGCGCCGGCACGAGCACGACGACCGGTTCCGGCATCGCCCACAGCGGCATCGCGAAGCCGACCGTTTGTGGCATCGGCATCGGCATCGCGAACGCGTTGGCGAGCGCGATGTGCTGGAGCGCCATCATTTGCTGCTGCATCGCGACCATCTGCGCCTGGGCCGCCTGCATCCGGTACTGCGCGACCTGCATCTGCCGCAGCGCGGCCGCCGGCGGCATGCCGCCCGACGACGACGTCTGCGTCTCGAAGCTCGCGCCGCCTTGCGGGCTGTGCCAGCTCCACGTACTGACCTTCATCGGGCCGACGGCCGTCTGGACGACGCGCGTTTCGGCTTTCACGGGCACGGCCTGCCCGTCGACGTTGACGAACATCGGTTGGGCGGCGGCCGCCGCGCCGGCCTGCCCGGCCAGGGCGAACATGGGCGCCAGCGCCAGCGCGCCCGCCGCCATATACGAACGGAATCGCATCTTCGTATCTCCATCAAACGAGACTGATCGAATCAACAATGACGTGCGGCTCACGGAGTGAGCCATCCGAGACAATGCGGCCTGCGGCTTAAATCAACATTAAAATCGCGGCCGGCCGGACCGACCGGCGCCCTTCGGGACGAACCGCAACCGGTATTCAACCGCGCCCGCGCCAGGGGAATCCTGTCGCGCGGTGCAACAACAGGCACAATACGGAATTCGTCGCGACCGCACGCGTGTTCGTCACTCGAACATCGACGATGCGGCACGGCTGCCTGTCCTCCTTCCCAGTCGTCATGAACGCCACGCCCACTCCCGCGCGCGAGTCGAATTCGCCGCGCTTCCTGCTGTTTCTGATCTGTCTGTTCGCGTCCGCGGGGCAGCTCGCCATCGACATCTACGTGCCCGCGTTACCGGACATGGCCCGTTCGTTCGCAACGACCCCGCAAGCGATCCAGTCCAGCGTGTCCGGCTACATGGCGGCCTACGCGCTGGGCCAGCTGATCTTCGGGCCGATCGCCGACGCCTACGGCCGCAAGCGCGTGCTCGCGTTCGGGCTCGTGATCTACACGATCGGCTGCCTGCTGTCGCTCGGCGCGCCGAACCTCGAGACGTTCGTGCTGGCGCGCTGCCTGCAGGGCTTCGGGATCGCGACCACCAACCTGCTGGCGAAGGCGATCATCACCGATTCGTTCTCCGGCCAGGCGTTGATGCACGCGTTCACGTACATGTCGATCGCGTGGGGGCTCGCGCCGATCGTCGCGCCGGTGATCGGCGCGCACCTGCAGGAATGGTTCGGCTGGCGCGCGTGCCTCGTGTTCCTGCTGGTCTACTCGCTGGCGATGTGGGCGCTGCTGTGGCGTTACCGCGAGACCTTGCCGAAGCCGGTGCATCTCGAGCCGCGCACGCTGATGGCGAACACGGGCAAGGTGCTGGCGAGCCCGGTGTTCCAGAGCTGTTTCCTCGCACAGGGGCTGTGCTACAGCATCCTGCTGGTGTTCAACATCGTCGGGCCGTTCATGGTGCAGACCACGCTGCACAAGCCGCCGACCTTCTTCGGTTATCTCGCGCTCGGCATCGGCCTCATGTATTTCCTTGGCGGCCTGTCGAACCGGATTCACGGGCGCGGGCTGCCGAGCGCCGAGCAACGGCTGCGTATCGGTGCGCGCGTGATGGCGGGCGCGTCGGTCGCGATGCTCGTGCTGGCGCTGACCGTCGGCCTGCGCGTGTGGACGCTCGCGACGCCGGTGCTCGTGATGGGCTTCTGCGCGGGCGCGATGTATCCGACGCTGATGGCCAAGGGCAATTCGTTGTTTCCGCATATCGCCGGCCTGACGAGCGCGATTCTCGGCTGTGCGCTGCTGCTCGTGTCGTCCGCGATGATGGGCCTGGCCGGCTTCGTGTCGATTCACGTGCTGACGCCGCTGGCGGTGTTCTTCGTCGCGCTGTCGTTCGTCGTGGTGTGGATGGTGACGAAGCTGCTGAGGTATCTGTCGCAGCAGCAGGCGGCGCCGGTGGTGTGCGCAAGCGAGGGGGCGGCGTAAGCGCCGGCCGGCGAACGACTCATGAACCGGATCCTGCTGAATCGCGTCGCCCGTTCCGACGCCGCCGATCTGATCGCCGCCAACCGTGCGAGCCGGCGTCATCATCTGCCGTGGGTCGATTCGTTCGTCGACCAGGCCGGGTTCGATCACTGGTTCGCCCGCTGCCTGACCGGGCCGAACGTCGGATTCGTCGCGCGCGAACGGGCGTCGGGCACGGTGGTCGGCGTGGTGAACCTCAACGAGATCGTCGGCGGTGTGTTTCAGAGCGCTTATCTTGGGTACTACGGCATGGCGGAGGCCAGCCGCAAGGGGCTGATGACGGAAGCGTTGCGCGCGACGATCGGCGTCGCGTTCGGCGAACTCGGGCTGCACCGTCTCGAAGCGAACATCCAGCCCGGCAATCATGCATCGATCGCGCTGGTGCGACGGCTCGGGTTCAGGCAAGAGGGGTTTTCGCCGCGCTATCTGCGCATCGGCGGCGAATGGCGCGACCACGAGCGCTGGGCACTGCTGGCGGACGACGCGCGCGAAGCCGGCGCCTGACGGCCGATTTCCGTCACATCACGTCGCGTCGCATCCGGCGTCGCTTACAGCGGATGCGCGGCCCCGGCCTGCTGCAACAGCGACACGGCAACCGGATCCGGCAGCCCGTTCGGGTCGATCGCCCCCGCCTTGGCCAGCGCGACGAGATCGCTGTCGACGCCCGGTTGCCCGACCACGAACGAAGTAGTCAGGAACGCCGGCGCGGCGAACGTGACCGCATAGCGCTGCTGCAGGTTCGTCACCACGGCCGATTGCGCGGCCTGGACGGTGTCCGGGCTGTTCATCGCCCGCTGGTAGCGCAGGGTGCCCTGGAAATTGCCGATCAGCCCGGCCGTGTTCGTCCCGAGTTGCGCCGCGAGATAGACGAGCATCAGCTCGGTCTCGGGCGTCGTATTGAAGGTGCCGCCCGCGTAGGCGAGCGAATGCAGGCTCGCGCCGCCCGACGCCACGGTGATCACGCATGGCAGCGCCGCGTTGAGCGTCACACGGTAGTTGCCGCCACCGTCCGTCAGCGTCGTGGCCGAGCCCGCCGCGCAATCGACCGTTACTTGCGCGCTCGCGAGCGCGTCGCCCGTCGCGGCCGTGCCCGACAGCGAGACGGTTTGCGTGTTGTCGTTGAAGCACACGTCGACGCCGAAGCAGGCATCGCCGTTGCAGGCCTGGAGAGCGGCGAGCGTTGCAACGCACAACGCGCCCAGCGCAGGGCGGGTGAAACGCATAGGGCGAATGTTCATGGTCGCGGGCAATCCGAGAGAATGAGGCAACCGGTGCGCGTGGGGAATGGCGGCGCTGTTGTCATTCTATGTCCTGATCCGGGGAAAGCGAATACGGCCGGCCGGTCACGCCGGCTCGCCGGCTCAGGGCTTGCGCGCGGCCGGCTTCGCGAACGCGCCGCGCACCTCGAAGCCGATCGCATCCGCGACGTTGCCGCGCGCATCGACGAGTTCCAGCCGGTGCCGGCCCGGCCACGGCAGCCATGCGACGCGGTCGGCATGCCCGATCACCTTGTCGTCGAGCCGCCACGCGAATTTCGTCGCGCGCCCGGCCGAGCGCTCGAACCAGATCCGCTGGTTCTTCGGCGGAATGTCCGGGTCGATCGCGAAGATCGTGCCGTCGGTCGGCGCGCCGATCGTCAGCGGCGCACGCGCGCCGTCCTTGCCTGGCGCGACGGGCGCCGCGAGCCGGATCGTGTCGACCGCCGTGCCCGCGACGAACCACTCGTTGCGAGCCGGCTCGATGTCGCGCTCGAACGCGATGCGGCACGTCTCGACGCCGGCCGGCGCGCGCGGCGCACGGCTCGGCAGGTCGCGGTGCAGATAGCCGACGACGGCCGACCACACGGGCGACGCGCCCGTGACGCCCGACACGTCCCACATCGGCGAGCCGTCCGCATTGCCGACCCACACGCCGACCGTATAGCGCGACGTGAAACCGACGGTCCAGTTGTCGCGCATGTCCTTGCTCGTGCCGGTCTTGACCGCCGAGAAAAAGCGCGTCGCGAGCGGGTTGTCGAAGCCGAAGGTGCGCACGCGCGCGTTGTTGTCGGACAGGATGTCGGTGACGACGAAGCTGGCGGCTTCGCTGAACACGCGCGTGCCGGCGTCCGCCCGCGCGGGCGTCGATGGACCGGAGGTCGACGTCGGCGCCGTGGCCGGCAGGTCGACGACCTTGCGCGCGACGCCGCCGTTCGCGAGCGCGCGGTATGCATTGGTCAGCGACAGCAGCGTGACGTCCGCGCTGCCGAGCGCGAGGCTGAAGCCGTAGTAATCGCCTTCCTGCGCGAGCGGCAGGCCGAGCGCGGTCAGCGTGCGCGCGAAGCGGTGCGGCGTGACGAGCACCAGCGTGCGCACGGCCGGTACGTTCAACGAGCCGCCGAGTGCGCTGCGCACGCTCACCCAGCCCTTGAAATCCTTGTCGTAGTTCTGCGGAATGTACAGGCCGCCGCCGGCGGCGAGGTTGATCGGCGCATCGTCGAGCAGCGACGCGGCCGTCAGCCGTTTCTCGTCGATCGCCTGCGCATAGAGGAACGGCTTGAGCGTCGAGCCGGCCTGGCGCGGCGCGAGCACGGCATCGACGTCGCGCGCGCTCGACAGCGCCCCGGATGAGCCGACCCACGCGCGGATCTCGCCGGTCGCGTTGTCGATCACGACCACCGCGCCGTCCTGCACGTTGCGCCGGTGCGCGGGCGCATTGAGTTCGGTCAGCGCGCGCATCAGCGTGTCGCGCGCGAAGCGCTGCAGCGGCGCGTCGAGTGTCGTGCGGACCTGCGCGCCGGCTGCGGGTTTGACCTCCGCCGCGATGCGTCGCGCGAAGTGCGGGGCGAGGGCGGCGCCGTCCGCCACGACGTCGTTGCGCGTGGCGTTGGCCGGGCGCGCCGTGACGAGCTGCACGTAACCGTCGAGCGACGCGCACGCCTGCCCGGCATGCATGTCGCGCAGGATCCGGCACGCGCGCTCGGCGACTTTCGCGGGCGCCGCGTTGGGCGCGCGCACCAGTGCCGCGGCGATCGCGGCTTCGCGCGCGTCGAGGCCGGACGGCGCCTTGCCGAACAACACCTGCGACAGCGCGCCGAGCCCGATCGTCTCGCCGCGGAACGGCACCAGGTTCAGATAGGCCTCGAGGATCTGGTCCTTGCGCCAGCTGCGCTCGAGCCACAGTGCGTTCACGGCCTGCGTGGCTTTCTGCGGCAGCGAGCGCTGGCCCGAGCGGCGCGGCGAATCGCCGAGCAAGCCCGCGAGCTGCATCGTGACGGTCGATGCGCCGCGCGTGCGCTCGTTCCACAGGTTGCCCCACGCGGCCCCGGCAATGCCGCGCCAGTCGACGCCGCTGTGTTCGTAGAAGCGCTTGTCCTCGGACACGACGATCGCCTCGCGGAACGCGGGCGACACGTCGGCGAGCGACACCCATTCGCCGCGCCGTTCGGCGAGGTCGACGCGCGTGCGCTGCAGCGGCGTGCCGTCGCGGGCGAGCAGCACCCAGTCGGAACTGCGCCAGTTGCGGCGCACGTCGTCGTAGCCGGGCAGCGCATGCGCGACGAGCGGCGCGGCCAGCACGACGGCGACGAATATGCGGCCGGCGAAGCGCGCCGGCCGCGGCAAAGCCGGATCCATCATCGCGATCTCGTCACTTGCCCGCGTCGGCCGGCTTCACGGTCATCGGCGGGTTCGGCCACAGGCCGTACACGGACGGTGCATACAGGGCCTCGACGCGCGTCGGCGGCAGTCCGAACGTGCCGACGTTGTTCAGCCGCACCGTGTACTCGACCGAGAATTTGCCCTTCGGCAAATAGTCGTAGTACGCGCGGTAGCCGTCGAAGTCGCGCTCGACGAACGTCGGCCACGCGCCGTCCGGCGTTTTCTCCCCCTGCGTCGCGGCTTCGGAATCGCGGCCGAGGCCCGACCCGAGGATCGTCGCACCGGCCGGGATCGGATCGTTGACGACAACCCACGTCATGTCGCTCTGCGCATCGATGTCGAGATGCACGCGCACGACGTCGCCGCGCGTCAGCACGCCGTTGACGGCGGGCGACACGGGCGTGACGGTCTTCGCGATCCGGTAGCCGGCGGCGAACGGCGAGCGCAGCGGCACGGCCGCGAGGCTTTCGACGGTCGCCCAAGGGCGGCCGGTGCCGTCCTGCGTGACCGACAGCGTGGCCGGCCCCTGCGACGCACGCGGCCACGGCAGCAGCACGCTGCGTGCGGCGGCCGCGCGGGTCGCGGGCGTGGCCGATGCGGGCGTGTCGGCGGGCGCGGCCGATGCCGCCTGCGACCACGAGATCGAGCGCGCGTCGCCGCCGAGCGCAATCTTCGTCGCGCCGGCGACCGGCGTGCTCTCGTAGGTTCGCGAGAAGCGCTCGACCGCGAGCAGGCCGAGCGCGTTCGACGTCGTCGTCTGCCATGCGCCCTGGCGTTGCAGCGCGAGCAGGCCGGCCGTCACGCGCGGCATCTCGTCCTTCCACGCCGGGTCGCCCGCGAATTCCAGCGCGAGACGCGCGGCGTTGGTCTCGTTGCTGGTCATCAGCCACCACAGGTCGTCGTCGCGCGCGGTCGAGAACACGAGCTGCGTGCCTTGATACGTGAGGCGCGCCCGCAGGATCTGCTCGACCTGCGCGCGTTTCTCGTCGCGTTGCGGGATGTCCTTCACGCGCGTCAGGATCGCGTGATAGTCGATCACCGCCGACGTCGGCCACTGGTTCGGCGCGATCTCGATCGAACCGAGCATGCGACCCTGCGCGGCGCCGTAGCGCGACAGCGCCTCGATCGCGGCGAGCTTGCGCAGGTCGCGATCCTGGCGCGGCGCCCACGCGTTGCGCTCGAGGCGGCCGTCGACGAAGCGCGCGAGCCCGGCTTCGAGCTGCGTGCGCAGGTCTTCCGGCAGCGCGAAGCGCGGATCGAGGCGGCTGGCTTCGTCGGACACCACGAGCAGGTACGACGACAGCGTCGGGCTGCCGTGATGCGAATCGTCCGACGATGGCGGGAAGTAGCTGGCCAGGCCGTCGCCGTCGAGGTAGACGGGCAGGCGCGCGATCAGCGCCTGCCATTGCGCGGGGTCGCGCAGCCCGATCGCACGCGACGTCTGCTGCTCGAGGCAGCGGTACGGATAGCGCTCGAACCAACGCCGCACGCCGGGCAGGCCGTCGGCGAGCTTCGACTGCAGCGACACGGCGATGCCGCCGCGCGGTGCGCCCTGGGCGTTGCTCACCGCGCCGGCCGGGGCCGACACGGGCACCGTCAGCGTGCCGTCGACCTGCGCGAGCGTCGCCTGCTGCACCGTTACCGGCAGCGCGGGCACGACCTTCTGCGCGACGGCCAGCGCGTCGGACGCGCGCTTGCCGCCTTGCTCGGCCGCCTCGATGCGCCAGTTCAGCGCACCGGCCGCATCGAGCGCCTGCTCGGGCACGGTGATCGTCCACGCGACGTCGGTCGCCGCATTCGCCGCCAGTGACACGGTTTGCGGGGCGACATCGAGGCCCGTCACGCGCGGCGTCACGACGACCTGCATCGCGCGGTCGGTCGTGTTGCGCAGCGTGACCTGCGCGCGGAACGCGTCGCCTTCGCGCACGAGCGGCGGCAGGCCGGAGATCAGTTGCAGATCCTGCGTGCTGCGGATCGACGTGCTGCCCGTGCCGAAACGGTCGGGGCCGACCGCCGCGATCGCGACGATCCGGAAGCGCGTGAGCGCATCGTTCAGCGGCACTTCGACGGTCGCGCTGCCGTTCGCGTCGAGCGTCACGCGCGGGTTCCACAGCAGCAGGGTATCGAACAGCTCGCGGGTCGGCGCGCTGCCGCCACCGCCGCCGGCCGGCACGGCCTTGCGGCCGAAGTGGCGGCGGCCGACGATTTCCATCTGCGCGGTGGCCGTCTCGACGCCGTACGCACGCCGGCGCAGCATCGCGTCGAGCAGGTTCCAGCTGTCGTTCGGCATGAGTTCGAGCAGCGCTTCGTCGACGGCCGCGATCGCGATCTGCGTGCCGGCCGGTGCCGGCTGGCCGTTCGGCAGCGTGACCTTCACGTGCGCCTGCGCCTTGCTGCGGACCGTGTAGCGCGTCGCGTCGGTCGTCACGGTCACGCCGAGGCGGTGAACGCCGGCGCCGACCTTGATCTCGCCGAGGCCGTAGCGGAACGCGGGCTTCGACAGGTCGACGAACGCGGTCGGCGCCTCGTAGTGGCGGCCTTCGCGCCAGAACGCACGCGCCCATTCGACGGGCGCCTTCCAGCCCCACGTGAAGAACGAGTACCACGGCACCTCGCGAATCCGGCCGCGCAGCGCGAGCACCGACACGTATACGTTCGGCCCCCACGATTCGCCGACCTTCAGGTCGACGGTCGGGTTCTTGCCATTCAGCTCGACGATGTGCGTTTCCATCACGCCGCCGCGCTCGACCGCGACGAGCGCGGTCGCGTAGCGGAACGGCATGCGCACCTGGAAGCGGGCCGTTTCGCCCGGTTCGTACGAGGTCTTCTCGGGGATCACGTCGATCCGGTCGGTATTGTCGCCGCCGAACCAGAGCTCGTCTTCGCGCGTGACCCATACCGACGTCGATGCATTCGACGTGCGGCCGTCGCCGTCCTTCGCGACCGCGATCAGCTGCACGTTGCCGGCCTGCTCGAGCGTCGCGTCGCAGGCCATGCGGCCCTTGTCGTCGGTCTTGCCCGAGCACAGCACGCCGAGGTCGCGCGTGTCGCTCTTGTTGTCGTACGCATAGAACCCGCCGACCATCCGCTTGCGCGACGACGTCGTGATGCGCGCGACGCCCTTGATCTCGATCGGCACCGACGCGCGCGGCTTGCCCTGCAGGTCGACCGCCAGTGCCTGCACCGGCACGCGCTGGCCGACCGATACCCAGCGGCCGGCCTTGATGCCGGCCGCCACCGCGGCCGGCCACAGGATCGTGTCGCCGCGAATCGTCTGCACTTCGCCGTTCGGATCGGCGAAGGTCGCCTCCAGCGCGATGCGTTTCGGCGCGTCGACGTCGGGCAGGCCCTTGAGCGTGACCGCGCCCGCGCCGTTGCGGTCGAGCGTCAGCGGCAACTTGTCGGCGATCAGCTTCGTCGCGTCGGGATCGTTGTTGTTCGACGACGCGTGGTCGTCGTCCTGCGAATCGTCGTCGGCATTGCCGTCGCTCGTGTCGGGGCGATACGGCGTGAAGCTGAAATCCTCGAAACGGTCCGCGAACGGCGGCGACGCCCATTTCATCAGCGCCGACACCTGCACGGGCAGGTTCGATGCGCCGCCGCCCGACACGTAGTCGATCTGCACCGCGAGCGGCGCTTCCTTCACGGCGACGAGCGGGCTCTTCTGCGCGTCGCGCGCGCCGATCGAGCCTTTCAGCACCGGCAGGCGGAACGCCTCGACGCGGAAGCTGCCGCTGTAATAGGTGGCGGTCGGCGCGTCTTCCGGGCCGCCTTCGAGTTCGACGCTGTACTCGCCGAGCTTCGCGGCGGCCGGCAGCGTGAACTGCGAGTCCGCGCTGTGGTCGGCCGCCCACGTGAGCGGCAGCTTGTACGTCTGGCCCGTGCCGAGATGGCGGATCGTCATGCGCGTCGGGTATTGCGACGGGAACGCGAGGCTCTGCAGCGTCTCGGTGCGGATGAAATGCTTCATCGACACGGTTTCGCCGGCGCGCAGCAGCGTGCGGTCGAACACCGTATGCGCGCGCACGGTCGGTGCGCTGTCGGTATCGGTCGGCACGTTGAAGCGCCACGATTCGATCCCGCGGTTCCAGCCCGAGCTGACGAACGCCATGTCGGGGCCCGTCTTCGGATCGTCGACGCGCGCCGACACGAAATAGTCGTCGAAGCGTTGCTCCGACGAGCTGCACGCGCGCTTCGGCTCGAACGGCCCGTCGATCTTCAGCAGGCCCTGCGCGTCGGTCTTGCCGGCCGCGATTTCGTCGCCGTTGCAGTCCGACACGCGGATCTGCGCATTCGGCACCGGCTTGCCCTTGTCGAGCGTCGTGACCCACACGAGGTTGTTCTCGCGGCCCTGTTTCAGGTGCACGCCGAGGTTCGTGACGAGCACGGTGGTGCGCACGTACATGCTCGACGGCTTCGCGAGCAGCGAGCGGCCGAGCGCGGGCGACGCGAGTTCGAGCACGTAGAAGCCGGGCTTCTCGATCGGCACGCCGACCACTTCGAACGGGCGCAGCGTCTTCGGGTCGGCCTTCGGCAGCGTCAGCACCTGCGCGCCGGGCTCGCCCGTCAGCAGCGACAGCGAGCGCACGTCGATGCGGCGGTCTCGCGGCGTGGGCTGTTTCTCGCCGGCCGCGAGCGGCACGTAGACGGGGTGTTGGCCCTTGCGTGCCAGCAGGCCGGGCAACTGGTCGTCGATCGAGCCGGCCGTCATCGACCAGTTGTCGAAGCGATCGACGGTGCGCATCCATTGGCGAATTGCGGTGTCGTTCTCGACCTTCAGGTTCGCGAATTGCGCGCCCCCTGCATTGAGGCCGGCGATATGCAGGTCGGCCTCGACGTTGCGCAGCGTGACGGGCACGAGCGCGGGCGTGCCGGGTTCGGCGAAGCGCTCGACGATCCCGAAGGTGCCCGACGAGAATTTCGCGAGCGGCGGCATCGGCGCGGTGCGCGTCGCGAGCGGGAACAAGTCGGCGTTGGACAGCGGCCGGTCGGTCACGTCGCGCAGGCCCGACGGCAGCTCGACGGTCAGCGCGGCCTGCGCGGGCAGCGGCGGGTTGAACGTGACGGTCGTCACTTCCTCGCTGTGGTCGTCGGCCGCGAAGGTCGGCGACAGCGAGCCGTCGGGGCCGCGCAGCTTGATCGCGTCGGCCTGCTTGCGCGAGATCGGCGCGTTGAACGACAGCGTGAGCGGGCGCAGCGGCGTGCAGGGCGCCTTCGCGTTCTCGCGTTCGCACGAGAAGCTCGCGGCGAACGGTGCGCGCACGGTGAAATCGAAACGCCGTTCGGTTTCGTTCGCGATGCCGCTCGGGCTCGCGACGCCCTTGCCGTACACCAGCTGCACCTTCGCGCTCGCCGGCAGCGCCTGCGAACACGACAGCGTCAGCACGCGCGCCGCCTCCTTCTTCAACCCGAAATGATCGAGCAGGGCGTTGCGCGTATCGTCGGCGGCCGCCGCGACGGGAATGCGGTTGCCGATGCCGGCCGCTTCGCACCAGATGTTCGCGAGCGCCGAGCGCGGCTCGGCCGGGCCGTTCAGCGTCATCACGAAGACCTGCCGCTCCTCGATCTCGCGGGAGCCGGGGCGCACCGACACCGGAAACGGGCCGCCCGTCTGGAACGTGAAGCGACGCGGGCCGCTGACCGCATTGCCCGCGACCGAGCGCAGCGTGTCGTTGAGCGCGACCGAGCAGCGTACGCCGGGCGGCAGGTCGCTTTCGAAATCGTAAACCCAGGTCTTGTCGTCGAGCCAGTGGCCCTGGCCGCGTGCGGCCGCCGAATCGTTGCAGCTCACGCGCGCCGGACTCGGCGCGGAGGCCGAGCCGAAGGCGACCATCGGTTCGTCGAACTTGACGACGCTCTGCCGGACTTCGGTGACGGTGCCTTGCGGCGACACGCTCACCGTGCGCGCCGCGCCCGCATGCAGCGACAGGGCCGCGGCGCCGCCGAGCGCCGCGACGGCGCCGATGCGCCAGAGCAGCCGGGTCGTGTGGTTGATTCGATGCTTTTGTTTGTTGTGCTTGTCGCGCTGCTTCATCGCTCGATTGCCCTCGGAGGGAAGCTTTCTGTTTGATTGCACGGGATTCTAACCGACCGTCATGCGCGCGCAGCGCGGCGTGCAGTGTGTCGTCGGCGTGCGACACGGCGGTGCGTGCCGCAGATCTGTCGCGTCGACGACACAAAAATGCAGCGAAATGTCGATTGTCACGGATTGCGGAACATTAAATGGACTATAAAAAGATTGTTTGATCCGGCGTGTGCGCGTACATTGCAGGTCCGCGCCAATGTTTGAGAAATATCAAGCGTGGTTTTCCCGAATCCGGTGTTCGAGAGAAGGAAACATGCACAACGACAACACCCCCCAATCGCGTCGTGACAACGACGCAGCCGCAACCGGCATCACGCGGCGTCAATGGCTGCAGGGCGCACTGGCGCTGACGGCGGCGGGCCTCACGGGCTCGCTGGCGTTGCGGGCCCTGGCCGACGATCCCGGCACCGCGCCGCTCGATACGTTCATGACGCTTTCCGAAGCATTGACCGGCAAGAAAGGGCTGAGCCGCGTCACCGGCCAGCGCTATCTGCAGGCCTTGCAGAAGGGCTCGTTCAAGACGGCCGACAGCCTGCCGCAGCTCGCCGGCGCGCTCGCATCCGGCTCGCTGAACCCCGACCAGGAATCGCTTGCACTGACGATTCTCGGCGCGTGGTATCTCGGCATCGTCGACAACGTCGTGATTGCCTACGAAGAAGCATTAATGTTCAGCGTGGTGTCCGATACGCTCGTGATCCCTTCGTATTGCCCCAACAAACCCGGCTTCTGGGCCGAAAAACCGATCGAGAGGCAAGCCTGATGGCCGATACCGATACGCAAAAAGCCGACGTCGTCGTCGTCGGATCGGGTGTCGCCGGCGCGATCGTTGCACACCAGCTCGCGATGGCGGGCAAGTCGGTGATCCTGCTGGAAGCCGGCCCGCGCATGCCGCGCTGGGAAATCGTCGAGCGCTTTCGCAACCAGCCCGACAAGACCGATTTCATGGCGCCGTACCCGTCGAGCCCGTGGGCCCCGCATCCGGAATACGGCCCGCCGAACGACTACCTGATCCTGAAGGGCGAGCACAAGTTCAACTCGCAGTACATCCGCGCGGTGGGCGGCACGACGTGGCACTGGGCCGCGTCGGCGTGGCGGTTCATCCCGAACGACTTCAAGATGAAGACCGTGTACGGCGTCGGCCGCGACTGGCCGATCCAGTACGACGACCTCGAGCATTACTACCAGCGTGCCGAGGAAGAGCTCGGCGTGTGGGGCCCGGGCCCCGAGGAAGATCTGTACTCGCCGCGCAAGCAGGCGTATCCGATGCCGCCGCTGCCGCTGTCGTTCAACGAGCAGACCATCAAGAGCGCGCTGAACGGCTATGACCCGAAGTTCCACGTGGTGACCGAGCCCGTCGCGCGCAACAGCCGCCCGTACGACGGCCGGCCGACCTGTTGCGGAAACAACAATTGCATGCCGATCTGTCCGATCGGTGCGATGTACAACGGCATCGTCCACGTCGAGAAGGCCGAGCAGGCCGGCGCGAAGCTGATCGACAGCGCGGTGGTCTACAAGCTCGAGACCGGGCCGGACAAGCGCATCGTCGCCGCGATCTACAAGGACAAGACGGGCGCCGACCATCGCGTCGAGGGCAAGTACTTCGTGCTCGCCGCGAACGGCATCGAGACGCCGAAGATCCTGCTGATGTCCGCGAACCGCGATTTCCCGAACGGCGTCGCGAACAGCTCGGACATGGTCGGGCGCAACCTGATGGACCACCCGGGCACCGGCGTGTCGTTCTACGCGAGCGAGAAGCTGTGGCCGGGCCGCGGCCCACAGGAGATGACGTCGCTGATCGGTTTCCGCGACGGCCCGTTCCGCGCGACCGAAGCCGCGAAGAAGATCCACCTGTCGAACATGTCGCGCATCAACCAGGAGACGCAGAAGATCTTCAAGGCCGGCAAGCTGATGAAGCACGAGGAGCTCGACGCGCAGATCCGCGACCGTTCCGCACGCTACGTGCAGTTCGACTGCTTCCACGAAATCCTGCCGCAACCCGAGAACCGCATCGTGCCGAGCAAGACGGCCACCGACGCGATCGGCATCCCGCGCCCCGAGATCACGTATGCGATCGACGATTACGTGAAGCGCGGCGCCGTGCACACGCGCGAGGTCTACGCGACGGCCGCGAAGGTGCTCGGCGGCACCGACGTCGTGTTCAACGACGAGTTCGCGCCGAACAACCACATCACGGGCGCGACGATCATGGGCGCGGATGCACGCGACTCGGTCGTCGACAAGGACTGCCGCACGTTCGACCATCCGAACCTGTTCATCTCGAGCAGCTCGACGATGCCGACCGTCGGTACGGTGAACGTGACGCTGACGATCGCGGCGCTCGCGCTGCGGATGTCGGACACGCTGAAGAAGGAAGTCTGACCGTGCGGAAATCTACTCTCACCTTCCTCCTCGCCGGCTGCCTCGCGCTGCCCGGCCTCGCACGCGCGGCCGATTCGGCCGATCCGGCGCAGGTCAAGCGCGGCGAATACCTCGCGGTCGCGGGCGACTGCATGGCGTGCCACACCGCGAAGGGCGGCAAGCCGTTCGCGGGCGGCCTCGGCATGCCGGTGCCGATGCTCGGCAAGATCTATACGAGCAACATCACGCCCGATCCCGATACGGGCATCGGCACCTGGACGTTCGACGACTTCGAGCGTGCGGTGCGTCACGGCGTGTCGAAGAACGGCGACAACCTGTACCCGGCGATGCCGTACGTGTCGTATGCGAAGATCAACGACGACGACGTGCAGGCGCTGTACGCGTACTTCATGCACGGCGTCGAACCGGTCAAGCAGGCGCCGCCGAAGAACGAGATTCCCGCGCTGCTGAGCATGCGCTGGCCGCTGAAGATCTGGAACTGGCTGTTCCTGAAGGACGGCGTCTACCAGCCGAAGCCGGCGCAGAGCGCCGAGTGGAACCGCGGCGCGTATCTCGTGCAGGGCCTCGCGCACTGCAGCACGTGCCACACGCCGCGCGGCATCGCGATGCAGGAGAAGTCGCTCGACGAAACGGGCGGCAGCTTCCTGTCGGGCTCGGTGCTCGCGGGGTGGGACGGCTACAACATCACGTCCGACCCGAACGCGGGGATCGGCGGCTGGACGCAGCAGCAACTCGTCCAGTACCTGCGCACCGGCAGCGTGCCGGGCCTCGCGCAGGCGGCCGGCCCGATGGCCGAGGCGATCGAGCACAGCTTCTCGAAGATGACCGAAGCCGACATCGGCGCGATCGCGACGTACATCCGCACGGTGCCGGCCGTGGCCAGCGGCGACGCGAAGCAGTCGCGCTCGTCGTGGGGCAAGCCGGCCGAGGACGGGCTGAAGCTGCGCGGCGTCGCACTCGCGTCGTCGGGCATCGATCCGGCACGGCTGTATCTCGGCAACTGCGCGACCTGTCACCAGATGCAGGGCAAGGGCTCGCCGGACGGTTACTACCCGCCGCTGTTCCACAACTCGACGGTCGGTGCGTCGAATCCGACCAATCTCGTGCAGGTGATCCTGAACGGCGTGCAGCGCAAGGCCGGCAGCGAGGACGTCGGGATGCCGGCGTTCCGCCACGAGTTGTCGGATGCGCAGATCGCCGCGCTGACGAACTACCTGACCGGGCAGTTCGGCAATCCGGCCGCGAAGGTGACCGAGCAGGACGTCGCGAAGCTGCGCTGACGCGGCACGGCGACGAAGCAGGGCGACAACGTAAAAGAGGAGGAGCACAGCACATCGGGCGGGCCCCGATGCCGGTTGTTGCAGAGCGGGGCGGGCGGCGCGGATGGCCGTCCGACCCGGTTCACAGGCAATCCGGTGCGTGCGATAGCGCGCATCGTTTTCGTTGATCACACCATGACACCGAATCAACCGTTTCTCGCGTCCCAGCGCGATGTGCTGCTGCTGCTTGCCCGAATCCTGATCGTGATCCTGTTCGTGATGTTCGGCTGGAAGAAGATTATCGACTTCTCCGGTACGATCGCGTTCATGGGTAGCGAGGGCGCGCCGGCGCCGATCATCTCGGCGGCGATCTCCGTCGTGATGGAGCTGTTCGTCGGGATTGCGATCCTCGTCGGCTTCCAGACGCGGCCGCTCGCCCTGTTGCTTGCGCTGTATACGATCGGCACCGCCGTTATCGGTCACCACTACTGGACGATGACGGGCGGCGAGCAGATCAACAACATGATTCATTTCTACAAGAACATCGCGATCTCGGGCGGCTTGCTCGCGCTCTGCGCGGCCGGCCCCGGACGTTTTTCGCTCGATCGCGGATAAGCAGACCCGAGGCGCGTGCATGGGGCGCGCGTCGGACGGTCGAGACTTCGAGGGGGCATCATTTTGCGACTCAAATACTTCGCATGGCTGATTGCGGCCGCCACGCCGGCGGCCGCGTTTGCACAGACGAGCGTCACGCTGTACGGCCGGATCGACGGCGGCGTCGAATACCTGAATCACATCGCGAAGCCGAACGGCGGCAGCGGGACGCGCTGGAGCGCGGAAAGCGGCGACTGGGGCACCAGCATGTTCGGGTTGAAGGGCGTCGAGGATCTCGGCGGCGGGCTGTCGACGGTGTTCAATCTGGAAACCGCGTTCCAGGTGATGAACGGCCAGACGGGCGGCGGACGCATGTGGTCGCGGCGCGCGTACGTCGGGTTGAAGAGCAACACGTGGGGCCAGTTGCAGGCCGGCCGCAACCTGTTCATCGACAGCGACGGCGTGTGGGAATTCGATCCGTTCGTCCAGCAGGCGTTTTCGTCGGCGTCGCTCGTGCGTGGCCGCAACTGGCAGCAGACCAGCAACAACATCGAATATCACAGCCCGGTGATCGGCGGCTTCGACGTGCAGGCGCAATACGCGTTCGGCAACCAGTCACGCGGCTTCAACTACGGCGCGGCCGACGATTTCGGCCGCTCGGACGGGATCATGATCTCGTACCACTCGCCGGTGCTCGACGTGCGCGGCATCTACGACGAGCTGCGCGACAACAACGGCAAGTTCAGCAATATCTTCACCGCGTCGCGCGAGTACTTCGTCGGCGCGAACGTGAAGGTGTCGAAGTTCAAGATCCAGGGGGCGTATACGCACTACCAGGCGCCGGACAGCCCGGCCGGTGTTGCCGATCGTGCCGATCACTACTGGCTCGGCGCGACCTATTCGGCGACGCCGCAGTGGGCCGTGACGGGCGGCGGGTATTACGTGAAGGTGGGTGACGGCGGCGGCGATGCGTCGCACGACCCGTCGGGGCACGCGATGATGTACGTGCTCGGCACCACGTACAACCTGTCGAAACGCACGTTCCTGTACGGCACGGTCGCGTATGTGCGCAACGGCGGGAATTCGAATTTCTCGCTGCTCGCGACGCCGCGTGACGCGACGTCGGGAACGAGCCCGATGACGGGCGAGTCGCAGACGGGCGCGTATGTGGGGATGATGCATACGTTCTGAGTGGTGCAGCGCCGGAGACGCAAAAGGCACGGGTGATTGACCCGTGCCTTTTTCATTTGCGGCATGCGGCGGCTTCGGCCGCACCGTCCGCCGCTCAATCCAGCGCCTTCCCTGCCTTCTCGTCCATGCAGCGAATCGCAAGCAACGTCATCGCGCCACACCCGATCGCATACCACGCTGGCGCATTCGGATTTCCGGTCGCCGCGATCAGCCACGTGACGAAGAACTGTGCGAAGCCGCCGAAGATCGCGACACCCACGCTGTAGACGAGCGCACCGCCCGTCGCACGCACGGCCCGCGGAAACAACTCGCCGAGCATCGCGCCGGTCGCACCGATGTTGATCGCATGCATGATCGACAGCGCGACGATGATCGACAGCAGCGACGCGGCGCCCGGCCAGCGATTCAGTGCGATGAACGCCGGGTAGATCGTGCCCATCAGCACGATGCGTGTCCACCAGACGATCCGGTTGCGCCCGTACACGTCCGACAGAAGGCCGCCGATCGGCGTCACGAGCATCAGGATCGCACCGGCGACGCAGCCGGCCGTCATCGACAACCAGGTCGGCAAGTGCAGCACCTGTACGCCATAGATCGCCATGTAGAACACGATGATGTAGTGGATCGACGTGCCGCCGATCGTCACGCCGAGGCCCGCGAATACGGCCTTGGCGTGATGGCGCAGCACGTCGGCGAGCGGCAGCGATGCGACCGGCTCGTCGTGTGCGGCGGCCGGCGCGGCAGCAGGCACTTCCTCGACGGTGCGGCGCAGCCAGTAGCCGAGCGGCACGAACAGCGTGCCGATGATGAACGGCACGCGCCAGCCCCAGCTTTCGAGTTGCGCGGCGCTCAGCGTCGACGTCAGCGCGACGCCGGTGAGTGCGCCCGCGAGCGCGGCGAGCCCCTGGCTCGAGAACTGGAACGACGCATAGAAACCGCGACGATGCTGCGGCGCCTGTTCGAGCAGCAGCGTCGTCGATGCGCCGACTTCGCCGCCCGACGCGAACCCCTGCAGCAGCCGGGCGAGCACGAGCAGCAGCGGCGCGGCGATGCCGATCTGCGCGAAGGTCGGCGCGACCGCGATCGTCGCGGTACCGAGCGCCATCAGCAACAGCGTGAGGATCATCGCCTTCTTGCGGCCGGCGCGGTCCGCATACATGCCGATCACGAGCCCGCCGAGCGGACGCGTGACGAAGCCGACGCCGAAGCTCGCGACCGCGAGCATCAGTTGTCCGAACGATGAATGCACGGGGAAGAACAGCTTGCCGATCAGGATCGCGAAGAAGCTGTAGACCGTGAAGTCGTAGAACTCGAGCGCGTTGCCGACGGCGGCGGCGGCGATCAGCCGGCGTTTCTTCGCGGTGGCGCGAGCATCGGCCGGCGTGCCGGCGAATGAAATGGCGGACGTTTCCATGGGGTTCCCTTGCTTGGAGCGCGGAACTGCGTGATGAAGGGTCGTCAGGCCGCGAGCCAGGCTTCGGCGACGCGAACCCAGTAGCTCGCGCCGATCGCGAGGATGTCGTCGTTGAAGTCGTAGCCGGGGTTGTGCACCATGCAGCCGCCCTTGCTGCCGATTCCGTTGCCGATGAACGCGTAGCAGCCGGGGCGCGCTTCGAGCATGAACGCGAAATCCTCGCTGCCCATCAGCGGCGCGGTTTCGGTTTCGACGCGCTCCGCGCCGAGCATCCGGCATGCGATGTCGGCCGCGAACGCGGTCGGTTCCGCGTGATTGACGAGCACCGGGTAGCCATAGTCGTAGTCGACTTCCGCGGTGACGCCGAAGCTTTCCGCCTGGCCCTTCACGAGCGCTTCGATGCGGCGCGCGAGCAGGGCGCGCACGTCGGCGCTCAGCGCACGCACCGACAGCTTCATCACGACGGTTTCGGGAATGATGTTGAATGTCTCGCCGGCCTGCACGCTGCCGACGGTGATCACGGCCGCGTGCTGCGCGTCGACCTCGCGTGCGACGATCGTCTGCAGCGCGACCATGATGCTGCCCGCGGCCGACATCGGGTCGCGCGCGAAATGCGGCATCGCGCCGTGGCCGCCGACGCCGCGCAGCGTGATCGTCACGCGGTCGGCGGACGCCATCGCGGCGCCGGTGCGGAACGCCATGTCGCCGGCCGCGCGGCCCGGCATGTTGTGGATCGCGAAGATCGCGTCGCACGGGAAACGGTCGAACAGGCCGTCGTCCATCATCGCCTTCGCGCCGCCGAAGTTTTCCTCGGCGGGCTGGAAGATCAGGTTCAGCGTGCCGGAGAACTGGCGCGTTGCCGCGAGGTGGCGCGCCGCACACAGCAGCATCGCGGTGTGGCCGTCGTGCCCGCATGCATGCATCTTGTTCGCATGACGGCTTGCGTAGGGCAGGCCCGTGGTTTCCGAGAGCGGCAGCGCGTCCATGTCGGCGCGCAGCCCGACCGTGCGCGTGCCTTGCCCTTCGCGCAGCACGCCGACCACGCCCGTCTTGCCGATACCGCGATGCACTTCGTAGCCCCAGCCGGTCAGCAACTCGGCGACGAGATCGCTCGTGAGCGTCTCTTCGAAGGCGAGTTCGGGGTGGGCATGGATGCGGCGCCGCACCTCGACGAACTCGGGGGCGATCGCGGCGATGCCTGGGATGACGGGGTTCACGGCTTGCAGCATGGAGTCTCCTGTGGGGCCGGTGGGGCGTTTGACGCGCATATGACGACCAAGCATATAAATTTCTTTTGGGTACCAGAAGCTGCTAAATTGCTTTGGTGCACACCGTCGGTTGCCGCTCGGGAATACCCTGAGCCATGGCGCGGCCGGCCGCACGGGGTTTCCACGGATCACGCATTGCCGCCATGAAATACCATCAGCTGAAAGCGTTCGTCACCGCCGCGGAAGAAGGCAGCATTCGCGCGGCCGCGCGGCGCCTGAACGTGTCGCCGGCTGCGCTCACGAAGGCTGTCAAGGAGCTGGAGATCGCGCTCGGCGTATCGCTCGTCGTGCGCACCGCGCGCGGCGTGCAGCTCACCGCGTTCGGCCAGCAGCTGCAGGTGCGCGCGCGGCTGATCGTCGCCGAAATGCAGCGCGCCCGCGACGACATCGAGCAGGCACAGGGCGCGATGACGGGTTCCGTTGCGGCGGCGATCACGCCGGCGGCGGCGGTGACGATCCTGCCCGACGCGTTTCGGGCGTTCCGGCGCCGCTTTCCGGTGGCGCGCGTCAATCTGGTCGAAGGATTTCCCGGCGTCGCACTGCCGCGCCTGCACGACGGTTCGCTCGATTTCGCGGTGGCCGTCGTCGTCCCCGAACTGCTGGCGGCCGAGTTCGATCACGCGGAACTCTATGCGAGCCGTTCGCTGATCGTCGCGCGCAAAGGGCATCCGCTTGCGTCGGCCACCTCGCTCGCCGATCTCGTCGAAGCCGACTGGCTGATGAATCCGTCGCCGGAAAGCTCGACGCAGGTGCTGTTCAACTCGTTCGTCGCGTACGGGTTGCCGGTGCCGACGCGCGTCGTCGAATGCCCAAGCTTCGGTCTTGCGCACAGCCTGATGACCGGTTGCGACCTGATCGCGTCGATGCCGGAGCAATTGTTGCAAGGCGAATGGGCGCGCGACCAGCTCGCGGTGCTGCCGATTCGCGAGCGCTTGCCGGGCGTATCGGTGCAGGTCGTCACGCGCCGCGACAGCCCGCTGACACCGGCCGCGGCGATGCTGCTCGATTGCCTGCGCGATTCCGCGCGACGCAAGGGGCTGCGGTGAGCCGGCGCCTCACGCAGATCACGTAGTGATCCTGACGATCGTGGGACCGGCATGTGCCGGCCACATGCCATTCCGGCGCACGTCGCGCGAGCCGGTATCATAGCGGCCGGCCAGCCGCTACGGTCCGCCGCTACGGCCGGCCTCCCACTCCATCGCCATCCGGCATCCAGCAATCAGAGGCATCACATGACCAGTGCAACCCAATTCGACAACGTATCGGTCGTCAAGCGCGCGAACGTCTATTTCGACGGCAAGTGCGTGTCGCATACCGTGCTCTTCCCGGACGGCACGCGCAAGACGCTCGGCGTGATCCTGCCGTGCGCGCTCAACTTCGGCACGGATGCGCCCGAATTGATGGAAGTGCAGGCCGGCAAGTGCCGCGTGAAGCTCGACGGCAGCAGCGAATGGCAGACCTACGGCGCCGGCGAATCGTTCTCCGTGCCGGGCAAGAGCCGCTTCGACATCGAAGTGCTCGAGACGCTCGATTACGTCTGCAGCTACCTGTAAGACGTTTTTCGCGCAGCAAAGAAAAAGCCCCGCCGAAGCGGGGCTCGTCGCAAGCGGATGGCGCGAGGCCATCCGGAGCGCCTGTTCTCGTTACATCGTTACAGGCAGGCGTTGATGTCGCCGGCGGATGCTGCGTCGCCGCGCACGCCGACCCACGTCTTCGCACCCGGCTGCCACGACGGACGAACCATCGCGGCGGCGCCGTTCGGCGGCTGCTGGCCCGGTGCGTACACGTCGGTCGCCAGGCCGTTGGCCAGCACGTTCTGCGAGATCACCTGTTGTTGCGACTTGTCGGCCCAGGTCTTGGCGATGCACACCGAGACGTCGGGTGCCGCCTTCTGGCTTTGTCCCACGTTCTGCACGGCAGGTTCGGCGGCATGAGCAGAAATTGCCACGGTCAATGCGATGAGCGGTAAGTATTTCGCGTTCACGTTATCTCCCTCGAGTCGTGATTGATTGAGTGGGATGCGCAGCAGTGCTGCGTGCTAGTGAGATCGCCTCTGGCAGGCTCGGTTCCGGTCATTCCGAAACAAGTTGTTAACGTGCTTGCCAAACGGCGGCTCGGATGCTGCCGCATGTTGCTGCGGCGCGGCATGCGTCGCGTACGGCTCGACGTCATGCGTGGCGCGGTCGCTGCGCTGCCCGGTCGTGGCGTGGTGAGGTGACGGCCGCGGCGGGCGGCATGTGCGTGCATGCCGCGCCGCGACTCTTTATCTGATGACGAAGTGGAATGGCTGATGAATGGCCCCGTCGCATGAGCACCATGATGACAAACTTTCGCTTGCCGAATTGTTAACCAACTTTAAACGGAGAAGAGGGCCGCGCCGCGATGCGGCGCGCGACGGGCGCGCGGCATCGTGCAGCGACGTGAGGCGGGCAAGCGGTGCGCGGCCGGGCGCCGCGCACGCGAGGCGTGTCAACCAGGCTTGCGCGAGCGGGCGTCGCGCAGGTTGGGCGGGACGACCGGGCGGAAGCGCTCGCGCTTGTGTTCGTCGTCGAAGTGCTGGCGTGCCGGCTTGATCAGGTCGCTGCGCGACACGATGCCCGCGATGCGCAGCGATTGCTCGTCGGCGACCACCGGCAGGCGCTCGAGGCCGAGCATCGCGAGGCGCGACGCGACGACGCGGCACGTTTCGTGCGCCAGCGCGATGGCCGGTGCGCGGTCGGCGAACGCGGCCGAGATCGGCGCGTCGGCGCCGGCCCGTGCACGCTGTGCGTCGAGTGTCGCGCGATCGACGAGGCCGAGCAGGCGGCCGTTCTGCACGACCGGATACGCGCGGTGCGTCTGCTTCGCGCCGAAGTATTGCGTGTCGACGGTAGCGAGCGTCGCGGAACCGTCGATCGCGACGAGCCGATCGGCCGACGTCATCACTTCGCCGACGTCGTGCCGCTCGAGCGGATCGACGCCGTATTCGCGATAGATGTGGTAGCCGCGGCGTGCGATCTTTTCCGTCATGATCGAGCGCTTCATCACGACGGTCGCGAAGCCGTGCGCGACGAGCGTCGCGGCGAGCAGCGGCAGCAGCGCGTTGGCGTCGTGCGTGAGGCCGAAGGCGAACACGATCGCGGTGAGCGGGGCGCCCAGCGTGGCGCCGAGCGTCGCGGCCATGCACACGAGCGGCCACAGCACCGGATCGCCGCCCGGCAGCACCGGCGACAGCACGGTGCCAAGGCCGGCGCCGAGCATCAGCAACGGGGCGAGCACACCGCCCGAGGTGCCCGAGCCGAGCGCGATCACCCACATCACGGCTTTCACGATCAGTAGCGCGAGCGCGACCTTCAGCGCGATGTGCTGGTGCAGCAGGTCGCCGATCACGTCGTAGCCGACGCCGAGCGCGCGCGGCTCGAGCCAGCCGCCGATGCCGATCACGATCGCGCCGAGTGCAGGCCACCACATCCAATGCACGGGCAGCTTCGCGAAGGTGTCCTCGACGCGGTAGAGCGCCGCCGACAACCCGCACGCGAGCATGCCCGACAGCAGGCCCGCGACGATGCACGACAGCAGCGCGACGGGCGTCGGCGCGGCGGTCGTCACCGGAAACAGCGGATCGACGCCGAAGAACACCACGCGTGCGAACCCTGCGACCGCGCACGCGAGTGCGACCGGCAGGAAACTGCGCGGACGCCATTCGAACAGCAGCAGTTCGACCGCGAGCAGCACGGCGGCCACCGGCGTGCCGAACACGGCCGTCATGCCGGCGGCCGCACCGGCGACGAGCAGCGTCTTGCGCTCGGCGGCGGTCACGTGCACGCATTGCGCGATCAGCGAGCCGAGCGCGCCGCCCGTCATGATGATCGGGCCTTCGGCGCCGAACGGGCCGCCGCTGCCGATCACGACGCCGGACGACAGCGGCTTGAGAATCGCGACCTTCGGCGACATGCGGCTCTTGCCGAACAGGATCGCCTCGATCGCTTCGGGAATGCCGTGGCCGCGGATCTTTTCCGAACCGAAACGCGCCATCAGGCCGACGACCAGCCCGCCGATCACCGGCACGGCGATCACCCATGCGCCGAGCGTGTTGTTCGCGGGCGAATGGTCGGCGAACGAGAACTGCTGGAAGAAGAACAGGTTCGTGAACAGGTGGATCAGGCTCAACAGCACGAACGCGGCAAGCGTGCTGAGCAGGCCGATCCCGGCGGCAAGCAACGCGATCCTGGGCAGGCGTTCGTTGATTGAGAAATCGCGTTTGTGTGGTGCGTTCATCGGCGTGGCGAGGGCAAGGGTCAGTAATCGATCTGGGGAACCTGGAACGTGTCCTTGAGCGACTTCAGCTCGGCGCGGTGCATGGCCGCGAGACGGGCGAGCAGCGTTTCGCCGGCCTGTTCGAGGTGGACTTCGACCTGGCGACGGTCGGCCTCGCTCGGCTTGCGCTTCACGAGCCCGAGCGCTTCGCAGCGCGTCACCAGCGCCACGACGCCGTGGTGCTGCGCCTGCAGGCGTTCCGCGAGCTCGCCGATGGTCGCCCATTCGCGATGCGGATAGCCCTTGATGTGCAGCAGCAGCAGGTATTGCAGCGGCGTCACGCCTTCGCTTTGCGCGGCGCGCTCGGAGAAGCGCTCGAAGCGGCGCATCTGGTAGCGGAACTCGGACAGTTGCTGGAAATCGCTTTTCGCGAGCGCGCGTCGGGTATCGTTCATCGAGGTCGGTCGGGCAGTCGGTTACGGTGGCGGTAAATATATCACAACATGATATAAATGGCCGAAATACCGCTGAGTGGTTGCATTCTGTGTTTCGCAGGCGGTGACGGCGCGGGATGCGCGCTACGCGGCCTCGAGCATCCGGGTCTGCCGATAAAGGCCCGTGACGAGATCGGTCTGCGTGATGATGCCGGTGAGCCGGCGCGACGCATCGACGACCGGAATATGGTGGTGGCCCGAATGCGTAAACAGCGGCACGAGCGCCGTGATCGGCATCGTTTCCGGCACCGACGCGACGTCGCGCGTCATCACGGACGCGACGCTCGCGGGCTGGCCGCCGAACGATTGCGGCAGCCGCGCGGACAGGCGCTGCCACAGCGGGGTCGGACGGCGCAACTGGCGCGTGAGGTCGGCGCGCGTGACGATGCCGGTCAGGCGGCCTTCGCCGTCGACCACGGGTAGCGCCTTCACGCGGTGTCGGTTGAGCAGCGTCAGTGCGGTCGCGATCGACGTCGACGGCGCGACCTCGATCGCATTCTTCGTCATCAGGTCCGCGCACTTCAACTGGCCGAACGTGCGCGTATAGGCCTGCATTTCGGTTTCGCGCAGCAGCGCTTCGAGATCGTCCGGATCGACGTCGAGCCATTCGCTGCGGCGTTTCAGCACCGCGTCGAGGTCGCCGCGCGTGAAGCCGCCGCGCGCCGGTGCGGCGCCGGCCTGCTGTTTCGCTTCGGGGCGCACGCCGCCGTGCGGATAGCGGTGCCCGGTCAGCGCGTGATAGACGAGCGCGGCCGACAGCAGGATCGCCGATTGCAGCGCGATCGGCTGCAGGACGAAGCCGAAGCCGAGCGAATGGATCGCCGGGCCGCCGACCACGGCCGTGAGCGCGACGGCGCCCGACGGCGGATGCACGCAGCGCAGCGCGAACATGCCGCCGATCGCGCAGGCGATCGCGACTGCGGCGGCCGTGATCGGATCGGCGATCCATTGCGCGCACGCGACGCCGACCGTCGCCGCGACGAGATTGCCGCCGATGATCGACCACGGCTGCGCGAGCGGGCTCGCCGGCACTGCGAACAGCAGCACGGCCGACGCTCCCATCGGCGCGACGAGCAGCGGCACGAGGCCCGGCACGCCGGGCAGCATCCGCATCGTGACGCCGACCGTCGCAATGCCCACGAGCGCGCCGGTGCACGAGCGCAGGCGCTCGCGCCAGCCGAGCGTCATCGGATGGGGAATGAAGCTGTGCAGCCATTGCCGCAACGTGCGGCGCGACGGAGAGGAACCTGACGACATGGACGGTAAGCGGTAGAGATGACGACGCGGGGCGGGGCGACGAGCGCGAAATTATATCGCGTTGTGATACATGTTGTCGCGCCGCATCAAGCCGTTGCACGCGCGCGATGCACGAATCTTGCAAATACCTTTCATCGGGTGGAAGCTTCCGCACGCGTAACCGCGCAAATTTGTCTGCAGCGGCGTACAATTCGGCGCAATCAATTCCCCCGTCATGCCAGAACCCCGTCCGCGATGCCCGCTCTCCCGCCTTTTCCCCGGCACGGCGATCGATTCGGCGCGGTTCGCGGCCGCGTTCCGTTACCCCTGTGACGCGAGCGCCGCCGACGCCTCCCCACTGACTTTCCCCAAGCCAATTCAATGGACATGCTCGAAAACATGCGCCTGTTCGTGCGCGTTGTCGAAGCCGGCAGCTTTACCGCGGTCGCGAAGGAAATCGACGCGACCACCGCACAGGTGTCGCGCGCCGTCTCGAACCTCGAGGCCCACGTACAGACGCGCCTGCTGCATCGCACGACCCGCCACCTCGGCCTGACCGAAAGCGGCGAGCGCTATTTCGAGCGCGCGAAATCGATCCTCGCGGAACTCGACTACGCGAACGCGGAGGCGCGCAACGCGTTGTTGCGGCCGAGCGGCAAGATGCGCATTCATGCGATGACGGGGCTCGGGCAGAGCCATGTCGTGTCGTCGATCGTGCGCTACCAGGCGGACAACCCCGACGTGTCGGTCGAGCTGACGCTGGCGCAGCGGATGCCGAATCTGGTCGAAGAGGGCTACGACGTGTCGATCGTGACGGCGTCGCAGTTGCCCGATTCGGGCTATGTCGCGCAGACCTGCGGCACGAGCTGCAGCGTGCTCGTCGCATCGCGCGAATACCTGGCGCGGCACGGCACGCCGCACACGCCCGACGATCTGCCGAACCACGTGTGCCTGCGTCTCGACACGCCCGCGTCGCCGGCCGGCGAATGGCGGCTCGAGCGCAGCGACGGCGAGGAAACCGTCTACGCGCTGCAGCCGGCGCCGTTCCAGGTCAACGTGCCGGACGCGCTGTGCGTCGCGGTGCGCGCCGGGCGCGGGATCGCGTGCGTGGCGCTGTATACGGTGCTCGACGATATCCGCGAAGGGCGCCTGATCCGCGTGCTGCCCGAGTACCGGCTGCAGACGGTGAGCGTCTATGCCGTCTACGCGACGCGCCGCTATCTCGATGCGAAGATCCGCACCTTCCTCGATCACTTGCGCACGACGCTCACGCCGGCGCTGGAGAACGATCTGCGCGAGCTCGACCGGCTCACGACGGAGCACGTGCCGGGCGGCCGCCAGCCTGCGTGACGGCGCGTGCGTGCCGCCGCGCCGCTCATGCGGCCGGCGCGATGCGGATCCGCTCGAAGCGGCCCGCGAGCCAGACATGCGCCGCAATGCCGATCAGCCCGTGCGCGGCGACGAACCATAACGCGCCGGCGAACGAGCCGGTGCTGGCGACGAAGTAGCCGATCACGAGCGGCGTGACGATGCCGGCGATGTTGCCGAGACCGTTGAAGACGCCGCCGCTCAAGCCGACCATGCCTTCCGGCGCCGTGTCGGCGAGCACCGCCCAGCCGACCGCCGCGAGCCCCTTGCCGAAGAACGCGATCGTCATCAGCGCGATCACGACCGCGTTCGACGATGCGCCGTTCGCGAGCACGAGCAGCGTCGCCATCGCCATCCCCGCGACGAACGGCGTCTTGCGCGCCCTCGACGGATGCATGCCGCGCCGGATCAGCCAGTCCGACAGCACGCCGCCGAGCACGCCGCCCGTGAAGCCGCAGATCGCCGGCAGCGCGGCGACCCAGCCGGCTTCCACGATCGTCATCCCGCGCCCCTTGATCAGGTAGATCGGGAACCACGTGATGAAGAAGTAGGTGAGGGCCGTGATGCAGTACTGACCGATGTAGATCGCCCACAGGTTCCGGTGGCGGAACAGCTGCGACACGTCCCGCCACGACGCGCGCGACCGCTCGCGCACGCGATTCGCCTCGAGATCGACGAGCGCGCCGTGGGCGCGCAGGTGGTCGCGCTCCGCGTCGGTCATGCGTGGGTGGCCGTGCGGCTCGCGATACCACGCGAACCACAGCACGGCGAGCGCGATGCCGAGCAGCCCCATCCACAGGAATACGTGCTCCCAGCCGAGCGCATGCGTGAGCCACGCCATCGCCGGCGTGAACAGCACGACGGCCATGTATTGCGCGGAATTGAACAGCGCCGATGCGGTGCCGCGTTCGGCGGTCGGGAACCAGCATGCGACGATCCGCGAATTGGCCGGAAACGCCGGCGATTCGACGAGGCCGAGCATGAAGCGCATCGCGAACAGCGCGAGCGTCGCGGCCGCGCCTTGCACGGCGAACGCGCCGACCGTGCCCTGCAGCATCGTGAATACCGACCACAGCAACAGGCTCAGGCCGTACACGCGTCGCGCGCCGAAGCGGTCGAGCAGCCAGCCGCCCGGGATCTGACCGATCGCATAGGCCCACGCGAACGCCGAAAAGACGACGCCGAGCTGCACGGGCGTGAGCCCGAGGTCATGCGCGACGCCGGTGCCGGCGATCGACATCGTCGCGCGATCCGCATAGTTGACGACGGTGACCGCGAAAATCAGCGCGAGAACCGCATAACGGATCCGGCCGATCGTGCGCGAGGCGGCGGGCGAGGCGGCGACGGCAGCGCCGCTGGATCGATTGAACATGCGTGTCTCCTGGCCTCCGTCGCGCGGAGGCATCCGGTGTTGTAACGGGAGGGCGGTGCCGCGCTCAGCGCGTGACGCTGGTCGGCGGGCGCTGGCCCGCGAAGCACGCGGCGAGGTTGGCGAGCACGATGCGGCCCATTGCCTCGCGCGTTTCGTGCGTGGCGCTCGCGCGGTGCGGCTGCACGACGACGCGGTCGAGTTCGAGCAGCGCGGCCGGCACGTGCGGTTCGTTCGCGAACACGTCGAGACCGGCGCCGGCGATCGTGCCGTCGGCCAGTGCGCGCACGAGCGCGGCTTCGTCGACCAGCTTGCCGCGCGCGACATTGATCAGGAATCCTTTGGGACCGAGCGCGGCGAGCACGTCGGCCGTCACCAGCACGTTGCCGTGATCGGCCGAGGCTGCGATCACGAGCACGTCGCTGTCGCGCGCGAGCGCGGCGAGGTCGGGCACGAAGCGATAGCCGCTGTCGCGATGTTCGCGTGGGCCGAAGTAAGCGACGGGCATCCGGAACGCCTGCGCGCGCTGCGCGATCGCGCGTCCGACGCGGCCGAGCCCGACGATGCCGAGACGCTTGCCGGTGACCTGCGTCGCGAGCGGCTGGGCCGTTTTGCCCCAGCGGCCGGCGCGCACGATGCGCTCGCCCGCGCCGAGGTCGCGCAGGGTCGTCAGGATCAGCCCCAGCGCCATGTCGGCGACGTCGTCGGTGAGCACGTCGGGGGTCGTCGTCACGTGGATGCCGCGTGCCCGGGCGCGCTCGAGATCGACCGCGTCGGTGCCGATGCCGTTGATCGCGACGATCTCGAGCGCGCCGAGCCGGTCCATCAGCGCGGCGGACAGGCCGTTCGCGCCGCCGGTCACGACGCCGCGAATGCGCGGCGCCACGCGATCGAGCAGCGCGTCCGGCCGCTCGGTCGCATACAGCCGGTGCACGGTGTAACGCGCGGACAGTTCGGCGTCGATGGTGTCGGGCAGCGGCTGGGTCAGCAGGATGTCGATGGGCATGAAGGTCTCGGTCGTCGTGCGCGGCACGGGCTGCGCATCAGGTGGAACCGAGTATAGAAATCGAATCGATATCGGTCTAACATCAAAAGACTATCGATTGATTCAAGATTTGAATGATTGAACTCCATCAGCTTCGCTGTTTCGTCGCGGTGGCCGAAGAGTTGCATTTCGGCCGTGCGGCCCGGCGGCTCTTCATGACTCAGCCGCCGCTCAGCCGGCAAATCCAGTTGCTCGAGCACGCGCTCGGCATCGCGCTGCTCGAGCGCAGCAGCCGGCAGGTCAGCCTGACCGCGGCCGGCGAACGCTTCCTGCGCGACGCGCGGCACATCCTCGAATTTTCCGCACGGGCCGAGCAGGCCGCGCAGCGCGTCGCGCATGGCGGGGCCGGGCGCATCACGCTCGGTTTCACGGCCGTGAGCGCGTACCGGATGATCCCGGTGCTGCTCGCGCACGCGGCGCATGCGTTGCCGGACGTCGACGTCGAACTGCGCGAGATGGTGTCGACCGTGCAGATCGACGCGCTCGCGTCGCGGATGCTCGACGCGGGCTTCGTGCGCCAGCGCGCCGCGCGCCAGCCGCTCGAATACCGGCTCGTGCAGCGCGAACCGATGCTCGTCGCGGTCGCGGAAGGCGCGCCGCTCGCGGCCTACGAGCAGATCGGTCCGGACGAGCTCGACCGGCAGCCGTTCATCGCGTATTCGCCGAACGAGGGCAAGTATTTCCACGACATGATTTCGGGGATGTTCGCGGGCGCCGGGCGGCTGCCGAACTACCTGCATTACGTCGGCCAGACGCATACGATCCTCGGCCTCGTGCGCGCGGGGCTCGGCGCGGCGCTGGTGCCCGCGTCGGCGCGCGAGCTTCATGTGGACGGCGTGGTGTTCCGGCCGCTGGCGGGCGTCAACGTGGCGGCCGAGTTGTATCTCGCATGGCGCGCGGACAACGACAATCCGGCGCTGCCGGTGTTCAACGCGATGGTCGAGCGGTTCTTGACCGCGAGCACGGACGACGCCGGCGCCTAGTTGCGCTTGCTCGCGCGAGCCGATAGCCAGCCGCCACGTGACGCGCCGTCGATCCGGCGGCATCTTGCGATTGCAGCCCTGTCACGACGGCGTGAAGCGAGGAAGGGAGAAGAGGCCTGAAGACCTGCGCGCGGCCGTGCGGCGAGCATCCGCCGGCGCGCGCGCATCGGGACGTCAGTGGGTGATCGACAGGAACAGGTACGCGGCGAACAGCGCGACGTGCACGACGCCGTGCAGCACCGTCGTGCGTCCCTGACTCAGCGTGAGCGTGCTGACCAGCAGCGTGAGCGCCAGCAGGACCGTTTCCATCGCGCCGATCCCGAGCGTGAGCGGCTGGCCGACCCAGATGAACACGGCCGCGACGGTCGGGATCGTGAGCCCGATGCTCGCGAGCGCCGAACCCAGTGCGAGATTCATGCTGGTCTGCAGGCGGTTCGCCCGCGCGGCGGTGACGGCCGCGAGCCCTTCCGGCAGCAGCACGAGCGCGGCGATCACGATACCGACCGCGGCTTCGGGCGCGCCGAGTTTCAGCACCGCATGCTCGACGGCCGGCGACAGCAGCTTCGCGAGCAGCACGACCGCGACGAGGCTCGCGAACAGCAGCACCATGCTGATGATCGCGGTGCGGTTGCTCGGCGCCGCCGCGTGCACCGCTTCGTCCGCGCTGTCGTGCGCGGCGAGGAAGTAGTCGCGGTGACGC